>JANQFE010000148.1 GCA_028278025.1 Thermodesulfobacteriota bacterium
AAAGTCGGCTAAAGGAAAAACAACATACCTCTGAAATTCTCACGAGGGGTATATTTTTTCATAGCACCTTCCTTCGGTGCTTACTCAAGTCTTCGCCTACAGGCGAGGGTTTTTCTCCCCGAGTGAGACAATAAATTCAGTATTATTACATTGTATGGTATTATATTGTATGGTATTACTTGGACAGCAAACCTCGGGAGAACAACGCTAAAGTTTCTGTTTAAAAAATTAGAAACTTCTCCGATACATACTATGTTCCTGTTGAAGAAGATAGGTTGCCACGTATGAGTACCGGGGTTGCAAAAAAGCCATGTCGTATGAAGATATCCAGATTAATTACAAATAAATTTGATAATATAGACATTTTTATTAATTATTATTTTAAAATATAATAATTAATATTTAAATTTTGGTTTATATATAAGCAGCATTATACTATCGAACCAAAGAACAAAATATCTTCGTCTCAACAATAGGGTAAATCTTCCGTTTAATATTGAAATTTAAAAATATAAAAAGTAAGATTCCATATGAGTGCGCCTCAGAAACCCAAAAGCCCTGCGGCCCCCCATAGCGATAATGCTAAAGTCAGTGAAATTATTCTCGCTTCCCATAACGAGCTTGCAAAGGATATCACATCCCGCATGCATGCTTCATTCGGTGAAATGCTCGAACAATACGGGGTTGAGCCGGAAAAAATGTTTGAATACATGTTCTATAAGGTTTCCTACCTTGCCAATGCCATTGCCAATGCAAACACTGGACTTTTTACGGAATATGTTGATTGGGAAAAATCCCTTTTTGAAAGCAAAAAAATTTCTGTAGATGTTCATGTAAAAACCCTTGAAGTGCTACAGGAGAGTCTGATTGCCGGGCTTCCCCCGGAAACACATAAAACAATTAACGCTTTTATCCGGGCGGGATTTGATGAAATTAAAGGCAGTTGCGTTAAAATACAGCCGTTTATTGATTCCGCAGCCGCCCATGGTGTGCTGGCGCAGCAGTATCTTGATGCAACGCTTGCCGGAGACCGGCCAGCTGCAAACCGCCTCGTGATGGAAGCTTTCAGCGGTGGGGTATCTATTCGCGATATCTATTTACACGTGCTGCAGCCCGTGCAGTATGAGGTCGGCAGGCTATGGCAAACAAACCGCATCACCGTTGCCCAAGAGCATTTTGCCAGCGGGGTAACTCAGATGATCATGTCGCAGCTGTACTATCCCCATATTTGCAACGTCGAAAAAACAGGCAAAACAATGGTGGCAATCTGCGTCAGCGGTGAGCTGCACGAAATCGGGCTCAGGATGGTTTCCGATCTGTTCGAAATGGAAGGTTGGCATGTTTGCCTCCTGGGAGCAAACATGCCAGCCTATGATATCGTGGAAAGCCTTTTGAAACACAAAGCAGCTGTGCTGGGCATCTCGGCCGCCATGGCATCCAGCGTCAACAAAGCAGAAAGCATTATCGAGCGCGTAAAAACTTCCGAGGCTTCTAAAACATCAATTATGGTTGGAGGATATGCCTTTAACCGTGACGCACAGCTATGGAGTATGGTCGGGGCTGATTACTATGCCAAAGATGCCCAGTCAGCCCTGCAAATAACCCGCAAGGTTACCGTCTAAGTGGAGAAGCGCATTGGAGCAACGAGACAAAAAGCCCTCAGTCAGCGTTGACCTGTACGAGGAGCTTTCCCGGCTTAACAACGAGCTTGCGAATATGCACCGTGAGCTTGCTAAAAAGAATGTCGAACTGCAGGACCTGAATAAAACATTGCATTTTCTCAATGAGGAAAAGAATCGCTTCCTGGGAATGGCGGTCCACGACCTGCGAAAGCCCCTGGCTATCATATCAATGTACAGCGAATTTTTGCATGACAGCCTTTCATCAAACTTGAACAAGGACAACCAGGATTTCATTGCCACCATCATGTCGTCAAGCAAAACAATGCTGGGCACCATCAATGCGTTTTTGGATTTTTCCAAAATTGAGGCTGGCAGATTGGAGTTACAGCTTCAGCCTACAGACATAGCTATTCCCATTAAAAACACAATGAAACTCAATGAAATTTTTGCAAACAAAAAAAATATCACGTTGTCTTATGTCCCGCATGACACTATTCCAAAAATCCTGATAGATGGGAACAGGATTGAACAGGTCCTGGATAACCTTGTATCCAATGCAATCAAGTTCTCCAGAACCGATACAAATATCACAATTGGCCTTGACAAAAAAGACGGTTTTATCATTATATCAGTAAAGGATGAGGGTCTGGGAATACCTGAGCAAGAAATAGAAACGTTATTTAATCCTTACGAAAAGACCAGTGTCAAAGGCACCTCCGGTGAACAAAGCACCGGACTGGGACTTGCCATAGCAAAAAAAATTGTGATTGCCCACAAAGGAAAAATATGGGTTGATAGTACGGAAGGTGCAGGATCAACTTTTTCTTTTTCATTACCTCTTGCACAGCCAGATTAACAAAAAGGGGATGTGAGGTATGAAAACAAAAAACCGGATACTTGTCATCGACGATAACCCTGACATGCTCAAAGGCAACATACATTTGCTGCAATCTGCTGGATATGAAGTAATGGGGGGGGCCAGCGGTAATGAGTGTCTTAAAATTGTGCGCGACGTCAAACCCGATCTGATACTTTTGGATGTTAACCTGCCGGATATTGACGGTACAGAAGTATGTCGCCGTATAAAGGCAGACCCGGCCCTACAGGATATTTTCATAGCTCATCTGTCGGCTAAAGCAATTTCTTCTGAATCACAGGTTTCCGGACTTGCTGCCGGTGCCGATGCATATTTGACTGTTCCAATCAGCAATAAGGAGCTGCTTGCTCGTCTGCAGGCTCTGCTGCGCTTAAAAAACACCCTAAAAACACTCAAACAGAATGAAGATTTTCTGACAGTGACATTGCGCAGCATTTCAAACGGTATAATAGTCATAGATACTGAAGCCACTGTTTTGCTGCTCAACGAAGCAGCTGAAACAATTACCGGCTGGCACCAAGAGGAAGCTATTGGCAAACCGTTTGCTGATATTTTTGTGACGATCGACGAAAATACCCGTTTAGCCAGTACAATACCTCTTGAAGATGTTGTTGAGCAGAACGCTACTATTGATTTATCTTCTTCTCACATGCTGATAGCCCGGGACGGCTCAGAGCGTATCCTGTCTGGCAGTGCCAAACCAATAACTGAAAAAAATTCTACCGTAACCGGCATTGTGCTGACATTTGGTGATATTACACAGCAGAGAGAAACAGAGAAAGAAAAAGAAAAACTTATCGATGAACTCAAAAAGGCCCTTGAAGAAGTAAAAACGCTCAGCGGTCTTCTGCCTATATGTTCCGGATGTAAAAAAATACGGGATGACAAAGGGTACTGGAATAAAATTGAATCCTATATCATGGCTCATTCCGAAGCAGAGTTTACCCACAGTCTGTGCCCAGAGTGTCTTAAGCGTCTCTACCCTGATCTGTATTAAAAATTAGAATCAACCTATAAACAAAATTTTTTTACAGCTTCAGACTACAAATTAACCGACTCTTACGGGTCGGTTAATTTATTAAGCTGCCTTTTCAGCCCTGCTTTATCCCCAACATCCTTTTTATTTTACGGGTGAGATACTTCAGGAATGTATTTAAAAATACTTCTAATTTTGACTCTTCCTGATGGGTCACAACATTTTTAACAGTGCGTACTATACGCGAGGGATGTATGAGGAATGCAAGCGGATAAAAATTGAGCAGTATCAGATACTTGTAAAAAGTGAGCCGCCAGGCCGGGATGTGCTCTGAATAATTTCTCTCTTCAGCAAGATACCAGTCGGTAGCCATGAGAGGTGCCAGAAGAGTTTCATCCGTTATCTCCAGCCGTCCCTTCCTGACAAGATAGTTGTAAAGTGCAGATGATGGAATGGGGAAAAAGAAATCCATACCAAGATCCTCTACCCCTCTTCTTGCTAATTGGCGGACAAATTTTAGGTTTTCACGGACCATCTTGTCGGTATCATGGGGAAATCCCAGTACAAGATACACCGTAATGCTCAGTCCGTTGCGCACTGATGCATCTATTGCATTAAAAAGACTGCTCCGTTTCATCTTTTTCTTTATCAGTTGACGCGTCACCTCCGAACCGCTTTCAGGAGCAAAACACATTGCCCGGCAACCGGATTTACCGAGCAGTGCAGCTACCTCATCATCAATTGCTTCACAGCGGGTTCCCGAAGGAAACTGCCACGATATTTTTAATCCCCTTTTTAATATCTCCTGGCAAAAATTTATTATCCAGTCCTTCTTGACAATTGCCGTATGATCCTGGAAGGGGAAAGTGTTGGCAGTATACGTTTTGATATAGTGCTCTATTTCATCAACAACCAGCTTTGGGGTGCGTGGATACCAGCGTTGTGTCCACATCCCGGGACTTGAGCAAAATGTACATGCATAGGGACATCCGCGCGTTGCCAGAATCGGAATCATAAAACCATAGTCTGTGCCTGTTTTCATGCCCTGGGTATTATATGTTCTAAGATCAAACAGGTTCCAGGCCGGACGGGCAATGTCATCAACTGCTTTTATGCGGCAGCGCGGACTGTTTACCACTACCTTATGCCCGTCGCGCCATACAATGCCGGGAATTTCCGACAGGCTACAATCAACTTCCTTTTTTTTCTTTTCAATAGCCTCAAACAACTCAACAACCCCTTCTTCACCTTCTCCCCGAACAATATAGTCTATCGGCGCTGTTTCCATCGAAATCTCGGGAAGTCCGTTGAAATGCTCACCACCGCAGACTATGGTTACATCTGGAAATTTCTTCCTAATGATTTGTAACATTGAACGCACAAGGGGCCATGAAAAACTCCACATATTCGTAACCCCAATGACATCGCTTGACGGGTCAATCCTTTCAACAATCTCTTCCGGACTCAGACCCAAGCGGTATACCTGCCCTATCTTGACGAGACACTCGGGAGCTTCACTGTAAGCATCTATAACGGTGATATCATGCCCTGCCTTTTGCAAAGCAGCTGCAATATATGCCAGTCCCAGAGGAGGCGCAGGCCCCAGTGCAGATAAAGCTCTGGGGTTCTGGAAAAGCGGTGGGTGGATTAAGGTTGCTTTCAAGTATAGTACCCTTTGCAATGCCCGTATAAATTTTGCATACTTTTTTAATTATGATACTTTTTTTCGGGCTATCTCTAACAGCCAAAAAATATAATAATTACGTCGGTTACATTACTTCTTATCTTAAATTAATAGTATAAAAAGCCCCTTACTCTCTAAAAGAAACTAAGGGGCTCTCTGAAACTAATGATACATATAATTAATTATATTCTACTCAATGGGAAACGAGACTCCCGGTGCCATGAACCCTTGCGGGTCAACGACCCCCTTAAGAACCTTTGCCATGGCAAAATGATCCGGGGTTTCAGTCCAGGTGCGGGCATCACGCCCTACACCCAGAGGGGCCATGCCGATTTTCTTCATCATGGTGTCGAAGCGGGCCTTGATTTCACCGATCATGGGCAGGAACTGGCGACTTGCAAAGTCAAGTACAAAGATAACTTCTCCGGCAGCATTTGCATGGCCACCCATGGAAAGATAAGTCTGACCGCAGCTTGCATACAGTCTGACAATCGGATGGGGATGATTCAAAAAGTCTTTATACTTCCTGCACACGGCCTGGTAGGCATTCATCCCTTCACGCATATAGATTTCCAGCTTTTCCATGGTATCAAACACACCGCCGGAAACGAAGATTCCACCGGAATCTGATTTGCCGTTAAAGGTACCGCATATTTTTGGGCTGTTGCATTGCTGCCAGCCGGCTGCATTGGCTTCATGCCCGTCAAGAATAGCAACCATCCAGTCAGGCATAGGTACCCCGCCATATTTCTTCAGCATTTTGATACAGGCATTGCGTTCATACTCCACCTTAGCTTTGGTCCCGCGAAAGCCCATCCCCACCAGGTTAATGTCCTGGGTTGCCTTGACAAAGTGATTTCCTTCCTGCCAGTGCTGACTTGAATACAGCGCATGGGTCCAGCAACCCGGTCCCATAACCGTAGCACCACAGGCATACTCACTCTTGATAACCGCATTCATGGCCTGACAGGCTTCTTCAAGTGAGTTAAAGGTTACCCAGAGAGAACCGACTTCTTGCGGTGTTCTGAAAAAGCGAAATTCCATCTCGCTAACAATACCGTATCCGGCATTGGCAAAAAACGGCAAATAGGTCAGGGCCGGGCCCGGACCATGGGGCCATGCCGGCGAATCGGGACCAGCCATGGAGCCGGTCCTGACGACTTCACCGCTCGGCAATACCATTTCCATACCCGCAGCACAGTTAATACCCATCCCGTCAAGGTACCCGGCCATTTTGTTTTGTCCGGTAAAAACCTGATAGGGAACAAACAATGATGTGCCGGGGCTGCCGCCGAAATACGGCCGGTAGCCCACATCCATATCACGGACCAGCTGGCTGACCTGCAGACCGGTCGCACCCGGCTGCACACGCACAACCAGACGGTCCTCATCAACCGTTACTTTCTGCATGCGGTGAAAGTCAAAGGTTATGCCGACGTCGGCTTTACCGGGAATTGAGCCGATCAACAACACTGTTCCTCCCCCCACAGCATACAGGGGAATATTATTGCTGCCTGCCAGCCGCACGATGGCCTGAATATCCTTAACAGATTCCGGCATTACAACAACAAGGGGGTGATTTTCGGGATAGAGAGCACCCTGGCCAAAATGGGTTAGAACATCGGAACCGAAATGGTAACGGGTAAGCGCATCGGTTCTCACCCATTCGGCACCAACGATTCTCTTCAGCCGTTTAATAATATCTGCTTTTTTCATTTACTCGCCTCCTTTCCGCTGTAGCCGTATGCCTGTGCAACAAGCGATGTGATGTCCATAATCCTAATGTCTTTAGGCTTGGCCTGACGCAGGTTTGCATTACAATAAGGACAGGCTGTTATCATTACTTTTGCACCGGTGGCCTTGGCCTCATACCAACGATTACCGGCATAGCGCTTAGCCAGTGCGGGGTTGTCGGCAAGCACGCCTCCGCCGGCACCGCAGCAGAGGGAATCGTGGCCTCTGCGCCACATCTCTTTGAGTTCCAGCCCCAGTTTCTTTATAATTTCACGCGGTGCAGCATACTCTTTGGCATACCGACCCAGGTGGCAGGGGTCTTGGTAGGTAACCGGGCCAAGCTTAATCTTTTTAGCCTTGCCGGTCTTCAGCATGCGTGCATACAGGCTGATAATCGAGACAAACTCTACAGTGCTGTTACTAAAGCGTTGCAAAACAGAAAGGCTCTCGGGATTATACACCAGCACCTGTTTTATACCGTGCTTTGCAAGCCGAGCATCAATCTCGGCCATAGCATTTTCAAGCTCTTTCCGGCAGCCGCCGTTTACCAGAGCAGCGCTTACCGGCGGCAAAGGTTCGCTTATGAGGCAACCGACCTTTTTACCGCTCTTTTGCAGAATAAAACCGATCTCCTTCAGCTTAGGTGTATTGGTGAGCAGAGTATTGTCGCCAAAAACAATCGTATGTGCTTTTTTATTACCGGTTACATCAAAAACACCAAAGCTTTTCAAAACGCCAAGCTTCTGGTTCTTCGGAATGCTGAGGCTGTCAGCTGCTTTTCGCATGCTTTTAGGCTTCAGCCTCGCAGGGATCATACTCCTAAGCTCTTCCAGGATGGTTATTGCAGGAACATGGCGATAACCTCTCTGACAGAAATCATCACAATATCCGCAAACCGTACAGGAATAGAGAACTTTGGCAAGATCATCGCTCCATTTCAGATCTCCCTGGGCAATACCCCGGGCCATATACATCAGCCCTGAGGGTTCATAGGCCCCAAAAAGTGTCATGCCGCTGGGACACTGGGTTGCAAAGGCAACATCAGGAATCTCATCCTGAACCACCCCCCGGCATGTACCGCAACGATTGCAACATAATGCTATTTCTAAAAGTTCTTGTTTTGTCAAGGCTATCACCTCCTTCTATAATCCCAGTTTACCTGGGTTCATGATATTGTTGGGATCAACGGCCTGTTTAATCGACCGCAGCAGTTTAAAATTGTCAGGATACTGCTTGGCAACCTGTTGTGCGATCAAGGCTGAAGGCCTTGGAAAAACCACTCCTGCTTTCAGCATTTTTGAGCATAGCGCGATATATTTCTTGCGCACTTCCGGTATTTCGCTTGCACGAAAGCGCAAATCAGACTGGTAGTAAAAAGCTCCTCCTGCCTGAAGCGGGAGCAGGATGGCTCCTGAACTGCTTGAAAAAAGCCCCGAACACTTTTCGACTTGCTTGGCGGTTGCAATTGATACCACCGGGGCCCAGCCCCTGCTTCCGGAATGCACCGCTGCACCGGTAGGAGACGTAATCTCGGCAAGAATTTTTTCAGATGCTTGCGGTACTCCCTTGATGCTGAACCGGACTTTGCCGCCAAGGGCTTTGCCAACAGAAACTGCATCTTTACGTTTATAAGAAATTTCAGCTTTGTCGGCTCCCCGATTCACAAGCACTACAGTCCAGGGTGCCAGTCCACCGGAAAGTTTCACCCCCAGCAGTTCTGCAAGATATGTTTTATTTACAGCAAAAATTTCATGCGGTTCTTCTGTTGCCATAAAGGCCTTTAACGCTTTTGTTGCCTGATTTACGTTACGACAGTCAAAGTACAACACGTCACTCTTGGGGAAGGCTGTTTTTAGTGTCACAGCAACCTTGGTGATAATACCAAGGGTACCCTGGGCCTGGCAAAACAGGCGCGATACCATGGCAAAGGAACATCCCCATGAATACTTGTCGGGTCTATCCTGGCTCATGGCCATCTGCCCGGTTGCAAAATGCTGGCCGTCAGCCCGGTAGCCCTCCATCGTAAGCATTTCCCAGGGATGATATTTCGGCCAGTCATAGAGCGGGTTCATTTCAAGATAGGTGCTCAAAACCGATGCATCTTTAGGAATATCAATGGCGGTTAATGTTTTTAAACCGGCTTTTTTACACTGTTTGGCAAGATCTGCAAAGGTAACACCCGGCTCGACAACAACGTTGCGGTTGCCTTCATCAAAATAGACACCTTTCATCAGCGAAAGGTCAACGGCGGTAGCCCCTTTGACCGAAGGCAGGTGGGTACCCTGAAGATTTGTGCCGGAACTGACCGGTACCAGGGGTGTCTTGTTTTTGTTTGCCTTTTTAATTATTTCCTGAACTTCCCCGGCGTTTTTTGGTCTCACTGTTCTTTCAGGCTGGTAATCAGAAAAAAAACTGCTCATCACTTGCCACCTCCTTCCGTACACTCCTGAAGCATCACCATGCAGCTCAATGCAAGTGAACCGTTATGATGATCACAGCCGGACTTAACATTCTTTTGGTCATTGTTCATTGCTACAAGTACCGGAGGAAATTTCCCTGAGAGAAAAATCTCTCGAAATTTCTTGGCATCAATTGACCATGCCATAAACGGACTTTTGGCCTGCCGTCTGTCGACATGAATTGATGCACCATCCCAGCTCACTACAATCGGTTTGGTCTCACCCTTGATCTTAAGAGCAAGCAGATCACCTTTCTTCGTGGCGGGATAGCCTTCGGGATTAAGACGCTGCAGCCTGTCGTTCAGACCCGCATCCGACTGCATTGCAGTCTCCCATTTTGCTAAAATATTTTTCATAGTAATCCCCTTTCGTTGTTAGTCAACAAGTGCTTCCTGAATATGAAACGGGTATTCCCTACAAAAAAGGTGCCCGTATGTTTTAACGAACACCTCTTTTTACAACCTTAGAATATTCTCACTAAACTATTATACTGTAACTTCTTGAGTCCGGCACAGCTGCTCTCTTTCAGCCGAGGAATGACTGCAACAGAGCTTTCAAGGTAAGAAAAAATTTCTTTCCCGAGACTAACCATTCGTTATACCTGAACTGACTGCTGGGGTTCGGCTTGACTTTCCCATTTAACAAATTTCCGGAAGTTGTCGCCCATCAGTTTATGCTTAAACTCCATTGAGAGGGGCATGGTCATGATGTTACTTATCATAGCGCCGTAAACCGGGAGCGTCAGTGGAAAATCTGTACCGTAAAACACCTTGTCAGGCATAAAAAATTCAAGGAAACGCATATGATCAAGATCCCAGTAATACTTAAAATGCATCAGGGTCGGATGGGGAATAGTCACGTCAGTATACATATTATCAAACTTCATGACGTTCCACAAGCCCTGCATGGGATTATTAAAAACACCGCAATGCAGCTGAAGAATTACCAGATCGGGAAAATCCATGGCAACATCATCAAGATA
This sequence comes from Thermodesulfobacteriota bacterium, assembly GCA_028278025.1. Taxonomy (GTDB): domain Bacteria; phylum Desulfobacterota; class WTBG01; order CAIYCZ01; family CAIRTM01; genus JANQFE01. The sequence goes on from JANQFE010000148.1 coordinate 10,335, forward strand.
GAGCGGGTCCTGGTACTTGGCCCTGGTGCCCGGCAGCTCTTCAACGCCGGTGTGCACCTGCAGGTGCATACCCAGCTCGACCAGCTTTTCATAGGCCGGATACATCTCTTTCTGGTGTGGGTAGCCTGATGTCGGTGTGTGGAATTTACAGCCCGGAAACCCATTTTCATGGGCTGAGATAACCATCTCTACTGCAGCATCACTTCCGTACCGGGCATGCACTCCGCCGGCACAGGTAAAACGTCCCGGAAATGCATCAATAAAGTTTTTCTTTACATACTCATTAGGAACATACCATTTCCAGCCTTCAGGATATCCGGGGCAGGGATCAGTAATACCGTGAATGGCCTGCAGGCACATGCCTTCAACATTATTAGTATCCATAAATTGTATGAATACTTCAGGTGCCATTGGCGGGCATTCTTCTGCTGTTTTTATAATTTTTGTAGGATTGGGATCACCTATAAACGCCCGTGCCCCCATCATACTGCGAGAAACAACCGTATTGCCGCACCAGAAGTCAAGGCAACCCGGTCTGTCTGCAATACCTTCTTTTTCCAGCCCGGGATGCCCGTGACTGTCAAAAAACCTGAAAGGCTTTTGCATCAACATTTTTTCAATGGTACCTTCATCCGACATATCTGTTCCCTTTCTATGTAAAAATAATTAAATTACAAAGCACTCATCATCCCCAGTTTTTCCTTAGAGTACTTTTGTCATCTCTGCCAGCTGCTCTGGTGGTACAACATCAGGGGTGGTGGCATACGGAGGATTGGAAATATTTTTGGGATCGAACTGTTTCTTCATTTCCTTTACCAGCAAATGAACATTAAATATCTGGGGGCCCAGAAGGTCATAGGCCGGGCCAAGCAGCACAACCGACAGCCCGGCACTCTTGTCCATCATCATTCCCTTGAGCGATCCCAGAAGCAGCTGTATTGCTTCGGCAGCTTTTTCAGGCTCCTGTTCCGGCCAGAGGTCGGTGGTCATGAGGGCGCCGTAGCCTTTTTCAGTCGGGCTGATCCAGCCGCCGTGAAAACTTATGGGCAGTAGATGTGTGCCCTTTTCTTCTTCCTTAAGCTCGCGGCGCTGCTGGCGGTTCGCCCGTAAAATTTCATCAGTCACAGAGTCAATCGAATCAACGCAGGCTGTTCCCTGGTGAAAACAGTCACTGGGCCGGCTAAGACGCATGGAGTGTCCTACCCTGATCCAGTCATTGGTAATACGCATCCAGGACTTATAGCGCTCGCGATCAAGCGGGTCCGGTGAATCCTCTGAGAGAAAAGTGCCTCCCATTTTGTCAACAATATGTTTTAAAACTTTTTCCTCATATTCAAGCTGCTCAAGAGAGGTTATGGCGCAGCATCCCACGATATTATACCCGTGGGGAAAGAAATCTTCATTGGCCCCCTTATGGAATTCCTCCTTGCTGCGGGCGGCCCAGCACCACATAAACTGCTTGGCATTATGCTGCACAACAATAGCAAGCTCTGCCTTTGCAATCTCGTACTGAAAATCACATGCCCAGCGCAGCTGCTCTTCCTCATACTTCGGGTATTCCTGGATGTTTTCGGGAAAGTCGATCATATACCATCTGAGTTTATCGGTGGGGAAATACGACTCTTTTTCAACTGCATTTCCCTGGGTTGGGAACACAGTTGGTCCCGGCCAGGGAAACATACGCATTGAAATCTTAGTGACAAACCCCATACCGCCGGCATGACCGAACTGGGCCCCGCGGAAAAACCCCCGCAGGTCTGGTCCGGGACCATCACCCCAGACCCAGTCCTCTTCAGCACCGGACTGGGCAATTGATCCGCTCCTTAAAATTTCACCATTGGGCAAAACCACTTCAAAGGAAAGTAGCTGGTGCCCCCCCAGCCCGGAGATCCATGAATTTCCATAGGCACCATGCCACTGAATATTAGCCAGAGCGGAAACCTGGGCACCGGCCGGCGGAACCGCTACCATACAGCCCACTTTCATTGCTTCTGCCTGACAGGCCGCAAAGTTCACATACGGCTCAATAACCATATACATATTGTTTTTATCAACTTCCAGAATTTTATCCATATGCTTGGGATCGATAATCACGACGCCCTTGCCCATCATGACTTGCGTTGGATTGGTAAAAGCACTGTTGATCATACCGGAACCGCGTGGAATAAAAATGAAGTCATAGCGGTTGGCAAGTTTGATAATTGCCTGTATTTCCTCTGTTGAGCGTGGCAGAACTATGCAGTTGGGTCTCATCTGTACGCCCAGCTGCCCGCGCTGCACACAGCCGTCTGCAGTCCACTGTACCCGTGAATAAGACTGGCAGAGAACCGGATCGGTAGTAGCATTCTCATCGCCGACAATATCCTGTAATGCCTTAAAAGCTATTTCTGAAAAAGCCATCGTTCCTCCTTGTTGCGTCAAAAGGTTGGTAACAGCCCTTTTTTTAACACATATGTGCTGTTATCAGTTTACAATTTAATTTTTCCAGGGTTCAAAGTTCTATTGGGATCAAGGATTGCTTTGAGTTTCTTGATCGTCTCAAGGGTATAGCCTGCCCTGGAATATATCATATCAGCCCAGTCGTAATAAGGCCGGTAGAAAAATGCACCTGCGTTAATGAGCTCACCGGCAGCCTTGCGCTGAAATGCTTTGATGCGTGCCAACTCAGCACCGTCAGGGTCGCAGGGAATGTGAAACTCAACATGACAGACCCTGCAGCGCTGCCGCGGCTGGATATAGATGCCGAGTTCCTGAGGACTGATTCCCGATTCAGCTGCCAGAGCTAGAAACCTGTTCCACAGTGCAGGAATTTTATCCAGACCGTTTTGAAAAACAATTTCCAGGCAGCCGCCCAGTTGACGTTCCTTCCAGTACACATCACCTTCCCAGGGGCCATTGAGCATGCCCTGAATACATTCATTACCATCTGGAACAGCAGCCAAGGTTTCGGTAACGCTGCACTTATACAGACCGACAATTTCTGCAACCGCCTTTTCTTCAAAAGCGATACGATCTTCCGGGAAAAATTGGCCGCCCCAAAGATTCAGAACAATGCAGTACCTGGGAAGCTTGGCTGCAAGGCTGGAAATTTCACCACTGTCGCGGGCGAGAATTGCCGCCAAATCATAGCTGTTCAAAAGAAAACACTCATGGCCCACTTCACGTCTTTGAATCGTATACAACGGCATTACCGCGTCTTCAAGGCTGTCAAAAGGAAGCAAGACCACTTTCTGCATGAGCGGTTTATGAAAAATTTTAACATTCATTACGGTCAGTACCCCGAAAGTGCCCTGGCAACCGGTAAGCAACCTCCACCAGTCTATACCCGGACCTCCGGTGCTGCATAGATCAGACTTGGTTTTGTCCGGGATTTCTTCCGGCGGTATTCTGTCAATACACATGGCCCCGGTGCGCATAAGCTCGCCGGTCCCCAAGACAAACTCAGCGGTTTTGAACGGCTCGTCACATTCGGTTTTACACGTCAGTACCGGCTCACGTTCAAGCACACTGGTGATTACTGATTTGTCTTTGCGCGGCAAAAGCGGATTGAGAGACTGCATGCCGTGCTTATCAAGCTCATCTTTAAGCTCCCCGAACGTAACACCGGACTCAAGCAGAACCCATCGATTGCGGGTATCCACTCGGGGGATACGTTTCATCCCGGAAAGGTCAAGGATGATACCGCCCTCCTCAGGTATACCGCTACCGTATGTTCCTGTGCCTGAGCTGCGCGGAACTACAGGGATACTGTTTTCATTGGCAATTTTAATAATACCCATAACCTCTTCCCTGTTCAGTGCCCTTACCACCATGTCGGGCATGCGTGCAGACATCAGGCTGGTGTCACCGGAATATTTTTTAAGTGTTTCAATATCCGTGTTGACATTCTGTTCACCTACCACTCCTGCTATGGCCTCAACAATGTTGCTGAGCGTTGTTGCTGCTGCTGTACTCATATGCTTCTCCACGTAATTGGTTTTTGTTGTAACTGTTTTTTTAGTTTATCACGGAAGGACTGGACAGTAATGGCAATGTTTTCAAGCTCGGGAGCAGCATAGAGATATTTATAGCTCCATAGCAGTGGACCGCCTTGCAAGTCCCCTAGCGGAGTCAGATCCTCCCCCCGATATGTCTTCATCTTTTCTCCGCCGAATTTTTTGATACTATGCGTTGATTTTCGGTCATATGGCGGGAATGAATACTCTTCAGACATATGGTCGAGTCCCTCTTTTCTTAAGTGCATTCATAGTTGTCTATAGTTCACTGTTGCAAGAAGATTTACAGACTAATAAAACTTCAAACTAAAGTCAAGCTAAATCTTTAGCCTGCTAAGTAGTTTTCGGCGAGAAACATCTAATCAATTGGAATAGCATGTTTTTTTGAAAATAGCAGGGTAAAAACACCCTGTTTGCCAAAATAAAATAATAATTTATACCGGAAACATTTAAAAAAATAAAGAAAAGCTGTCAGGAAAGAAAGGAATGTATGCTGAAGATTAAATATAGATAATTATTGCTGGACTACATATTCTCCTGTTTTTTATCCTCGGGATTTTTTAAAAACATTTCTTCCAAGCATTTCTTACTAAATCTCCATTGCCCGCCGACTTTAATACCGGGGATCTCACCGTCACCTACCAACCGGTACAGTGTTCTTTCTTTAATCTGCAGAAATTTAGCAGCATTTCTGATATCCATAATTTCATCAGCCATAAGGTTTGTCCCCCATGTTCATCGTATCCATGTTTTGTGACAATTAAACTATCGGATAGGGGTAAAGAAACTTTACGGCTTTTTTACTATATTTCGACTATATAATGTCACATTACAGTAAATTCTCCTTCTCTTTTAGACTAAAAATATTTTTTATAAAAAAATAAAATTTTATTATAAGATATAATAAATTTATTTAATAAATTAAGTTAAAATTGAACAATTTTAACTTCCATGTCAGATAAAAACTGAACAATAGGCTCTTTGAGATCAATGTGTGTTAAGAGGATATCAGCGGAATTATTTTTAATCAGAAATCCCGGAATAGTGAGTTTGACATGGGCTTTTGGGCCTCTGGCATAGTGGAATTGTGCCGGGGGTGGACTATACGGTGCCCCGCAATAATCAAGTACACGCTTTGCGGTTGTGTTAAGATCATCGTGCTGCGAATCAATCTGAAGCAGATTAATGCCTTGCTGAGCGATAATCTCACATATTTTATCCGGAAGTTTATTGAAATCTATGAGATATGTTGTTTCATTTCTTTTAAACATTCTGTCTGCCAGAACTTCCAATGAAAAACCACTGTAGGTGTTCTGAAAAATATTGGTATTATAATTTTTATGATATTTGAACCCCAGGATATCCAGGATCGTATCTGTTAAAACAACATGCTCAGCTTGAATTTTATGGAAGACCGCTCGTGCGCTATCGGCCTGCTGTGAATGTACGCGCGGTTTGTTGTGTAGCCCAAGCTCGACTATATTAAGGCCGATGCTTGCAAAATAAGATCTTAATGCAGGGCTCATTGTCTCCTGTTCATTATTAACCAGATTAACGACAAAGACATTTTTTAATAAATTATCTTTAAATAATATCCAATTACCGCTTACGCTCACTTGAATATTGTCGCGATTTACTATATATTCTCCGCCTTTCTCGACCTTATAGAATCCGCTCTCATCCAAAACCTTTGTCAGGATTGATTCCAGGTCGTCCCTTTTTTGCACGCTGACCACTTCGGCATTCTCCCATTCAGTGACAATAACTTCCTTTATACTTGGGGGTAGTTTGCCGCCATAATCAAAAAGGATCTTTTTGCCCCAGGGAAATTCATATAGCGGCACCTTAGTATAGTCCAGGATAATAGAGCTTTGTTCTTCAAGTGGTATAACCGCTTTGCCTGTGCGATTATCGGTGCCGTCAAATGAGTGGGCCAAAACCGCAAGCAGTTCGCGGGCCCTGGTTTCCTCTGGGGACAAAGCACCCTGAGGCCTTGGCGTTTCAACCGGTGCTTGAGGATAACCTTGCGTAACAGCCTGAGACCCCTCAGCTTCAAAAGATTCTGAAGGATGATCTGCTGTAACAGCTCCGGGTTTCACCATTGCAACCTCTTTTAGTCCCGGTTTGCCAAAAGCCAAAATTTCTGCCGGTATAATAATTTTTTGCCCTTTTTCCAGCCTGTGAATGTTCTGGATATCAGGATTTGCCTGTGCAAAGAGCTCGTACGTCCTACTCTTAAAAATAATCTCATTATGCATGTTGTATTTTTTTCGCAATATCATTGCAAGATATTCATCAGGCTTGACAAGATGTTCATCATCTTGTACCGATACCGTTTGCATAGATTGTGTTGTTTGGGCAGTACGGGTATATTTGAATGGAATGAGAATATGTTGATTGGGGTATAGCCTGTGTATATTTTTTATTTCAGGATTTACCGCTTTGGTAATATTGGTAAATGTAGCAATTTTGGCATTGGACATTTTATAGTGCCGCCGCAGGATCTGCCAAAGGTGTTGCCCCCTTTTAACCGTATGGGGCTCTGTGAACACCTGACCGTCTTTATATTTTTTAATGACAACAGATTTTTTAAAAAACAGATGCGGTTCTGTTGCTTGCCGGCTGGTTTGGGGGGGCTTTTTTTGTTCCTGCGCATGCGCCCCCTGCATAGGCAAAAAAGTCAGCATGAGCAACAGGCCTGCTGTTCCTGCAAATAAAGATTTTTTTTTCATGTTTATATGCCTCCCCGGTCTATAGAGCCGGAAGCTGTCATTATCCTATTAGATAGAACACCCTTCACCGTTTTCACTATAATTGCTATCGTAAAAAACAGGCGGCCCAGTGCCCGGCCCGTTTCTCTTCCAGTGAGGGGTGTTTATGTAAACATATATCTTTATTTACTATCGGACATCTGCTTGAAAAAATACAGCCTCTGGGCGGATTAAGTGGACCGGGCACCTCACCCTGAAGCATGATCCTTGTTTTCCTGTGAGCTGGATCAGGCACCGGGACAGCAGAGAGTAATGCTTCAGTATAGGGATGCAGGGCTGATGTAAAAAGTTCATCTTTCAGACCGGTCTCAACAATCTTCCCGAGATACATTACAGCCACCCTCAAGCTTATGAGTTCTACAACACTTAAATCATGCGATATAAAAAGATAGGTAAAATTCATTTTTCCCTGCAGATCAATTAAAAGATTGAGAATTTGAGCCTGGATGGAAACATCAAGGGCTGAAACAGGCTCATCAGCTACAATGAGTTCAGGGTTGAGGCTCAGGGCCCGGGCAATGCCGATGCGCTGTCTCTGGCCGCTGCTGAATTCGTGGGGATACCTGTCAAAATGATCTTGCTGTAATCCTACAAGATCCAGAAGCGCACGTACTCTGTCTTTTACATCTTTTTTGGGGATGAGCTTGTGTATAAGAAGCGGCTCTCCAATGATGCTGCCGACTTTCTTGCGAGGGTTAAGTGATGAAAAAGGATCCTGAAAAATAATCTGTACTTTTTGCCTAAATCTCTTGCGCGCTGCAGTGTCAAAACCAAAAATATTTTTTTCCTTAAAAAAAATCTGACCGCTGTCGGGCGTATCAAGACAAAGTATCAGGCGAGCAATCGTCGTCTTTCCGCAACCGCTTTCTCCGACAAGACCAAAAGTCTCACCCCGTGTCAGAGAAAAACTTACAGTATCAACAGCCTTTAACAATGTGGCACCCCTTGCAAACAAGCCTGTTGATACAGGGAAGGTTTTTTTCAGGTTGACTACGCGCAATAATCCTTGATTATCCATTGTCGTTAGTTGGGTCGATAATCTTCATGTGGTTTAATTTCTTTACATAATAAACATTTTCCCGTTCCCTGCGTGCCTGACGGCCCTGCGTTGCGGACACAAGGTATTGCCCTTAAAAATCTATACTATTCAATATGAAGGTAGTCAAACCTTATTTTAAAACGGCATGTTTGCGTCGGTAATGTTGCTGTGTGAGGGCTATAATAACGGCAAGGTACTTTTCGATAGTATGTGCCGTTTATGAGCAAACCTGTAAATCAGTCAATGTAGATAAAATAAATAAATTCGCGTCCCCTTTATCTCCCCAAAACAACCGTAAGAGCCTGCTGAAGAATAATTATCCAAATAAATCTAAAGAATTATATTTTTTATACGAAATTTTAAGTGATTATATGTTGTTTTGCACACGTTAATAAATGGAGTATCCTCGACCAAAACACATGCAAACAGAAATAAAAGAGACCTTGAAGACGGACCAGGCTGAGAGCCTCTTTAGCGGCGAGCGCGGGCAGAGGAGTGCCCTGCCGCATAATCCCTGGCTGCAGGCGGTGCAGACGTGTGGATCACTGATAGTATTCGTGGCCCTCTTTATAGTGTTGTCCCGGACCCTTGGGCAGTACATGGAAATCAGTGCACTTGTTCCGGTGGTGACGGTGGGCCTCCTCTTTGGAATGAAACCTGCCGTTCTGTTGGGCTTGTTGAGCCTGCCAGCCAACACCTTATTGCGCCTGGCCAACGGCTTTGCCGTCTTTGATGAAAGCACCACGCTCGGGACCTTCATTGTCGGCACCTTGGCAACCACCTTAATCGGCGCCGTCTTCGGCCGGCTGCGTGATATGCGGTTGCGCTACCGGCAGGAGCTTCAGGAGAACGTACAGGCCGAGGCAGAGTTAAGGAAGCAGACAAAGGCCCTGGAGTGGCAAACTGGGGAGATGGGACGGATAAACAGGCTGCTTGAGCAAGAGAGCCGTGAACTTCAGCACACCATGGATGAGATGCACCGAACCAAGGAGGAGCTTGAAAACCTGATAAATACCTCGCTTGACCCGATTGTGATCTGCGATAGCCACGCAAAGATCGTCAGTCCCAACCGTTCATTTCTGGAACTTGTCGACTGTTCTGAAGAAGAAGCAATCGGAAAAAAGTTACATAAATTTTCTGCTCCAAAGAAAGGAGTTTATGAATGTCTGAGCGGAGAGCAGGTTCAAATCGAAGAGGACTTCTTTCGGGAAAATGCTGAAATGATATCGGAACTGTATCAAAAGGGGGGTATATCAGGCTGGAGCACGTATCTGTGCAACCGGGAGGGAAAACTCATCCCCGTGAAAACAACTAACTCCCTGCTTTATAGTGAAGCGGGTGAGGTAGTCGGGTATTTTGCCATAATCCGTAATATTACGGCCCAGAAAAGAACGGAACATGAGCTTATTGCATCAAAGGAGATCGCCGAAACAGCCAACGAAGCCAAGAGCACATTCCTAGCCAACATGAGCCATGAGATCCGCACGCCCATGAACGGGATCATCGGCTTTACCGATATACTGCTGGAGTCCGAACTTAACCCTGAGCAGACAGAATATGTCGACACAATAAAACGCAGCGGTGAGGCCCTGCTTTCCCTCATCGATGATATTCTTGACTTTTCAAAGGTGGAGGCCGGGGTCATCGAGATGATGGAAGCTGAGTGCGATATTGAAATGCTGGCCTACGATGTTTGTAATCTGATCCGCCCCAAAGTGGAAAAGAAATCCGTGCGGGTCGTCTACCGCATAGACGATGAAGTTCCCGCCGGGATCAAGACCGATCCCCACCGTTTCAGGCAGGTGCTGCTGAACCTAATGGGTAACGCAGCCAAGTTTACAGAATCGGGAGAGATAGAACTCGCCTTTGCAGTGCAAGAGCAGAAGGATTCCAAGATCTGTATTCATGCAACGGTTAGGGACACGGGCATCGGCGTACCTGCGGACAAACTGGAGTCCATCTTTCATCTGTTTCAGCAGGCCGACGACTCTACCACCCGTCAATTCGGAGGAACCGGCCTCGGCCTCTCCATCTGCAGGAAGATTGCCTTTCTCATGGGAGGGAACGTCTGGGCCGAAAGCAAACCCGGGCGAGGCAGCACCTTCCATTTCACGTCATGGGCAACGGTATCGGCGGACCGTCCAGCCCAACACAGCGCTGTCCCCTCACCGGCAGACAAAAGCGTGTTGTCGGTATCGACCGGGAAGGCTCCTATTGTCAACCGGTATTCGGTGCAGGAGAACCGCACGGCCGCCGGTACGATACTGCTGGCAGAGGACAATCCGATCAACCAGAAGCTCGCATCGAAACTATTAGCAAAAGCCGGTTGCAGCGTTGATGTTGCCGAAAACGGCAGAAAAGCGGTAGAGCTGTACGCCGCAGCCCCCGAAAAGTATGATATGATTCTGATGGATGTTCAGATGCCGGAGCTGAGCGGCTTGGATGCAACCCGACAGATTCGCAGCCTTGAAGCGCAGCGCAATGAGAAAAGCCCGCTGCCCATCATCGCCGTAACCGCCAACGTTATGAAAGGTGACCGTGAAAAGTGCCTAGCGGCGGGAATGAACGACTATATCGCCAAGCCGGTCAAACGGGAGATCATCTTTGAAATGCTGCAAAAATGGGTCTTGTCTCAGAACTGATTCAAGGGGCGCTGGGGGTGTTGCAGGCTTAAAGCGCAGAAGGGGATTGCTCACGCATGAAGACAAAAGGAATCATTACCAGTATGATCGACCGCAGTACAATAGCTAACAGGGATGCCGTCCGGGCTGATCATTGGCGACAGTCGAGCACGCGCAAGGGTGTTACGGCGGTACTGCTGGCGGTACTGGGCTATATAGGGATTTTTCTTTTTTTGGCTTACCAGGTCGGGCGCGGGATGGCCATTTCCGTCGTTCCCGTGGTTATCGTTACGGCCTGGTTTTTCGGTTTGAAGGCCGGTATGTATGCGGGGCTCCTTACGCTGCCGGCAAATTTTATCATGGCTTTGTTAACGGGTTTGCCGTGGTGGGAGCTTGTTTTTATGCGGGGAGCCGGTATTCTGGGAACGATCTTTACAACGTCTGTGGGGGCGATCGTCGGCGGCATGCAGGATCTGGCCGCCAAAACCAACCGGGAAATCTGTGAGCGCAAGCAGGCGGAGAAGGCTTACCTGCAGCAGCGCGATCTCTTACAGCAGCAGTCACAGGAGCTTGAGCAAAAGAATATTGAGATAGAAGAAAGAGTCCGGCATAGAAAACAGGCTGCTGAGGAGCTTAAAAAGACCAAGGAAAATGTTGAAAAGCTTATATCCGTTTCCCTTGATCCCATTATCATTGCCGACGGAAACGCCCACATAGTAAGTACCAACCGGGCCTTTCTTGACCTGATCGGGCATGCTGAAGCGACGGTTTTGGGAAGGTCTCTCAATGATTTTGTTCCAAAGGAAACGGGTATCTATGCTTCGACCACCGGAGAGCAGGTTGATATTTCGGAGGGCTATTTTCGGGAGCAGCAGCAGAAAAACGAAGCATTACTGGAACAGGGGATGATATCGGACTGGAGTGTCTACTGTTTGAGAAGAGACCGTGTAGTGGTACCCGTCATACTGAATGTCGTCAGGTTTGCGAATCAGGATGACGGTCGGGTGCACACATTTGTGACCATGCATGATGAGACCGAACGTAAGCAGATGGAACATGCGCTGATTATGGCAAAACAGGAGGCCGACAAGGCCAACAGAGCAAAAAGCACATTTTTGGCCAACATGAGCCATGAGATCCGTACACCCATGAACGGGGTCATCGGTTTCACCGATATGCTACTGGAGACTGAACTGACACCGGAGCAGCAGGAGTCGTCCCGTCTGGTAAAAAAAAGCGCAGAGGCGCTGCTCTCGCTCATCAATGATATTCTTGATTTTTCCAAGATTGAAGCCGGCAGGATTGCCTTTGAGGGGGTTGACTTTGATGTGGAAATGCTGGCCTATGATGTATGTGCAATGATGCGCCCCCGGATCAGTGAGGAGAAAGTTGAGCTGCTCTGCCGGATCGATGATTGCCTCCCGGCCCAGATCAAAGGCGATCCCTACCGCTTCCGGCAGGTGCTGGTCAATCTGATGAGCAATGCGGTCAAGTTTACCGCCACCGGCGAGATTGAACTCAGTCTGGATGTGGCGGAGGAACACCCGACTGGCCTCCTGCTACATGCGCGGATCCGGGATACCGGCATTGGTATAACGGCGGATAAGCTTGAAAGCATCTTCAATGCTTTTCAGCAGGCCGACGGCTCCTTAACCCGCAAGTACGGCGGAACGGGTCTGGGACTGGCCATCTGCAGGAGGATTGCAAAGCTTATGGGTGGAAATGTATGGGCCGAGAGTCCGGCTGGAACCGACACGGATACGGAAACATCCGCCGCGGAAAAGACCGAGGCTGCCAAAGGGGCCCCAGGCAGTATTTTTCATTTTACCGCCCGGCTGGAGCTTGCTGAAAAGCAGCGCACCAAGCGGCTTTTGCCGGTGACACTGGCGGGCAAACGTGTTATTATTGCCGATGACAATCTCTCCAATCTTGATATTTTATCCCATGTGCTCAAAACCGCCGGCATGCAGGTAGAGGCATATACCAACGGCAGCGAGACGATTCGGGCCGTACGGGAGGCCGGTGAGCGGGATGAGCCTTTTGATATCTGTATTCTAGACATCATGATGCCCGGCATGAGCGGATATGAGGTTGCTGAAGCGGTCCGTTCAATAGCAGGGGAAAAGCTGCCCCTGCTGGCTTTCTCTTCGTCCCTACCGGATGGTGCCAAGCAGTGTCAGGAATTCGGCTTTGACGGATTTCTGCCTAAACCCATCAACCGGAGTAAACTGCTGAAAATGATTGAGCGCCTGCTGGCCGGTTTTTTGCCCGCCGCGCAAAAGGACGGGAAGGCGGCAAAGATTTTGACCCAGTACTCATTACGGGAGGAAGTAAAGTATTCCATCACGATTCTGCTGGCTGAGGACAATCCCGTCAACCAAAAGCTGGCAGAGAAGCTTCTTTCAAATGCCGGTTACGAAGTGGTGGTTGCCGGTAATGGTCAAGAAGCCCTCAATGCCTTTATCGAAGCGCCGGAGCGCTATGATTTGATCCTCATGGACATTCAGATGCCTATCATGAGCGGGCTGGAGGCCACCGGGGAACTGAGGGAGAGGGGCTTTGGGACTGTGCCCATCATCGCCATGACGGCGGATGCCGATGAAAGTGACCGCCGGAGATATCGTGCCGCCGGCATGGACGATTGCATCGCCAAGCCGATTAAACGGGACGCTGTCTTTGATGTGATCAACAGATGGATCATTGAGAAAACATAAGAGCCATGCTGACATTCAACCAAAAAACATCTATCGTAGCCTTGGGGACTATGCTGGCTTTCATTCCTGTTCTGCCGGGCTGCAACAATCCGATTGTTGCCGACCCGCTGCCGCCCCAGGGCCAAAATGCCTGCTGTCTTCTAATGATTGTACATGGCCTGGGTGATACTCCTGAGGACTGGCCGGCCGAACTGTTAAGCACGATTGAAAACCGGGCGGGCGATGCCAAATCCTGGGATATCGTGACCTATGACTGGAGCGCCTATGCTACCTCGGAAGACGGAAGCACCGCGTCGCGCAGCGGAATGGAGATCGGACGTCAGGTCGGCCAGGCCCTGGCCTCACCGAACTACCGCTACGAACATATTCATTTTATAGCCCACAGCGTAGGCTCCTTTGTCATCCATGCCGCCGCTCAAACCTACCGGCAACAAGCCGCCATGCCGGCCCGCATCCACATGACTTTCATCGACCCGTTTACCTTGCACGGGTTCACCCGTCTTTTCTATGGCAAAAAAAAATTCGGCGCTGAAGCCGATTTTGCAGAAACGTATGTCAACACCGATGATCCCGTCCCGTCCACCAACACTCCTCTGAACAACACCCATAATTTTGATCTGACCGAAACCCCCGGCAAAATAACAACGGGGGCTGACGCGCACTGGTGGCCGGTGGATTACTATATTATGACCGCCCAGGACCGTACCCTTCCCTACGGTTTTCAGCTTGCCCCGATGGCCGCCGGATCACAAAATCCTGTGGCCCATGCCGACTTTCCGCGGGGAGCCTCAACCGTGGTGCCGTAAGAACGTGTGGGAAAAGTCATGTGATGGTAAAATATTGCTTACAAAACTAATTTCAACAATAAGCCTTGATTATCCGCCAGCATCAGGTAGTTCAACACTATTTTAAGCGTCTTACTTTCTTTACACAGTACAAACATTCCTGATTTCTCGGTACCCCTTGGTCTTGCGTTTATCCCGCATTTTACGTTTGATGCAACCAGCAACGAACAAAATGCGCCCCGTTACCGTTAGCAGTAACCAAATCCGGCTCTGCTGCCAAACATTTGTCAAACACATCCTCACACCTGGTATTAAATTTACAACCGAGCGGAAGGTTGAAAATCGGCGGCACCATCCCTTGAATAGGCTGCAGCCGTTCAGTACCCGCGCGGGGCAGTGAATTCATAAGCCCCTTGGTATAAGGGTTGAGCGGGTTTTTAAACATTGTTGTCACATCGGCATATTCCATTATCCTGCCGGCATACATAACAGCTACTTTCTGGGCTGTCTCTGCTACTACTCCCAGATCATGGGTTATGAGCAGTAGGGCCGTCTCTTTTTTCTTTTTGAGCAGATTAAGCAGCTCCATTATTTGAGCCTGCACAGTAACATCAAGAGCTGTAGTGGGTTCGTCGGCGATGATGAGCTTAGGTTCACACGCTATGGCCATGGCAATCATAACTCTTTGCCGCATTCCCCCGCTCATCTGATGGGGGTAGTCACGAATTCTCTGCTCAGGAGACGGAATCCCGACATCTCTCAAAAGATTCACGGCATGCTCCAGAGCGTTTTTCTTAGACATCCTGCGATGTACCTGCAGTACTTCTGCAATCTGCGAACCGACTTTAAAAACCGGGTTTAAGGACGTGAGCGGCTCCTGGAATACCATTGTTATCTTGTTGCCCCTGATTGCCCGCATGCGCTTCTCCGGGATGGTCAGAAGATCCTCACCTTCAAACAAAATGGACCCGCCGACAATCTTACCGGGAGGAGACGGCACCAACCTCAGTATAGAATAAGCCGTCATGGTTTTGCCGCACCCCGACTCGCCTACCAGGGCCAGTGTCTCGCCTCTGTGGATGCTGAAGCTCACAGTATCAACTACTCTTGCGGTACCTTCTGTCAGGGAAAGATGAGTCTGCAGGTTTTTAATTTCAATAAGAGTTGCATGCATCCCGGCAGCCATAACATATCCGGTTCTGATAATTAAAACAGATTGGTTATTATATGATTGGAAATCTATACCAATAGGTATAAAAGTAGTCAATTCTTATTTTTATGAATCGAATCCATACCGAAGTATACTACGTTGATGTGACGGGGGGTTACATCAGTATGCGAAAATTATCTTTGCGCGAGTCTAACTTGCTGCCGACCGACGAACCGCAATAGCTGCACATGTAGTCATATTTATCACCATCCGGAAGGACAAGCAGCAGTCTTTTCCTGACCGGAACGGCCTGTTTACATTGTGCACAAAAAAGTGTTGCAGCTTCCAGTTCTTCAAAATTGTTTTCGTCACCATGTGTATTCCGGCTAAACACTCTACTCCTCCTCTGACGTATACTCATTGTGTTTCGTTGGCATGGCTCCCTGTGGTTCCCATGAACCTTCTGCAGTGACTTTTTCCAGTTCTTGCTGGCACGTTACACAATATACGGCAAAAGGAACGATGGTAAGCCTTTTCAAAGGGATATCTCCGCCGCATTCCTCGCAAATTCCATATGAGCCTTCTTTCAGCTTTATCAGGGCTGCATCAATTTTATCGACTTCCTTTGATTTATTACCGGTAATTGTGGCCTTGATGTGTTTCAGAAGCTCCTCTACCGACCTGTCCGGATTATCCTGGGCAGCCTCAAAGGCCAAACGGACATCCTCCTGAAGGTTTTGCCCCATGGATTTCTTGACATCGGCAAGCAGCTGCTTTTTTTTTTGCATGAGCAGGTCTTGCAATGTCCGATGTCGTGCATTCTTTGGTGATGTCTTTATCACAGCCTATACCCTTCTCGGGTTTGGACCATACCAGTTCTTTTATTGTAAAATAATACTTTTTTTTTTGATGTCAAGTTTGAATATTCTTTTATGAGATAACCCGCCTTTTTTAAACGTGCGGTGTCAATTGCTCTATAGTTCACGGTACTACCTGTATTATTTTGATATAGAACCTCTTTCACAAAAATACAACAGAATGACCCCTAACCTTCTCGTATTGCGGACCTGGGAAACCCTGAAGGAATTTTATCAGGTTGTGAGTGATGAAGCCGAAGGGGTTCCGGGAGCAGTCGTAGCGATTCAGACATTCGGTGATTTTCTGGGGTTCAATCCGCATTGCCATGTGCTGGTCACTGACGGCTGCTTTTACGACAAAGGTACGTTTAAGGCAGCGTCCTCATTTCAGGCCAAAGAACTTGAAGCCGTATTTCGGGCAAACGTTTTCAAGCTGCTTCTGAAAACGGGCAAAATAAATGAGGGGTTTGTCAGTATGCTCATGTCATGGAGGCATTCCGGGTGTAATGTGCCCTGCGGCAGGCGGATCTGGCCTGATGATGAAACCGCTATGGACCATGCTTCGGCGATGTTCACCTCACCCTACATCCCGGTAGCGAGCTGCAGGGTATTCAGGATATTCTGGTACATGCGGATACCTTAGATAGTATGTTTTATATGAAAACATACCTCAATGTACTTTGTAAACTGAAAAAATTATTCTTTTTGATTTTGTTTATTACTTTTTTTCATGGATGTTATCCCAGATTGATTATCCCCAGCAAAGTTGAAGTTTTTGAAAAGAACCCTATATACTGATACGTATATAATAATTAAACGTTAAGTTAATAAACAGTGCGACCGAAAAAACATTTTAGAAGGTTTTTTTCAATGTGTGCGGGACGATAACTACTGATAAGAAAGGAGGGCGTAGATGATATATGTAATCTTTGCTATTGCAATTATTTTGAATGCTGTAGCTAATATCTATCTATTGTCAAGACTGCCGACGCCCATATCTTGTGACAACTTTTTTATTGACACACAAGCGCTCCCGCTCTATGCTTTCTGCATCCCATGCATCTCAAAGCACGTTCTTATCAAAAAATCAAATGAGAATAATAGAAAAATAATTTATATTCCTGTTATTCACACACAGCAAGATATGGGTGATCTCAGCGAATCCATCCATCAAGCAGCTATAGAACTCCAAGGAAAACAATCCTTAAATAAAAAAGAACAGATGGTAAATCAAATTTGGACCATCATCGAGCAGGTGATCGATACATTGGATCTGCCTTTCGAAAAGGTGAAACTGTATCAGGACGGCTTGCCGGTATGCGGTCATGAGCTGGATATTATTTCCGATCTGGCCGATAGCGGCAGCCGAAATCATCTTCTGCTTTTGCAGTTGATTCATAAGGGGGCGACCCTCATGGGCACTGAATCGGCCGAACTGCTGCTAGAAGAGTATCGTCTTATCAAACAAACAATATCTGATGTAAACAGTACCACCGGAATTGAGAAACACAATCAATCCGAGAATTCGGATATCTTACTGAAAAGAAGAGATCAATTTATCGCTCAACGAATCAATAACACACTTGGCCCGGATGAAACCGGGATTATTTTTCTTGGTATGCTCCATAACCTGGAGGGACTAGTTCATAACGACATAGAGATTATTTATCCGATTACCAAGCATTTACTAAAAAAAGGAATCAATAATGAGCCAGAAACTTAAAATCCTGATCGTTGATGACGAACAACATATTCGTAAGGTCCTGGCCCTACTTGTTAAAGAGGCAGGCTATCTTCCAATTGAGTGCATTGATGGTCCCTCAGCTTTGAAAAGCATTCGGATGGGGCCCCCTGAAGCAGTGCTTTTGGATTTGCGTATGCCTGGTATGGACGGAATGGAGGTGCTTCGGGAGATCAAGGTGTTGGATCCTGATCTGCCTGTGATTATTATAACCGCCAATGCCAACATCCACGGATCAGTAGCCGCCATGAGATATGGCGCTCATGACTATCTATCCAAACCCTTTGAACATGAGGAGGTGATTCGAATCATCAGACGGGCTGTTGCCGAACGATTATTGAAAAGACGTTTGCAAAACGTATCTGCGCATCTCGACGACATCTTGTCACTGCCCAAAATGATGGGTTCCAGTGAAGTGGTGGCCCGGCTAATCGCAGACGTGAACCGGGTTTCCAGATCGGATTTTACGGTAGTATTATTCGGGGAAACCGGTGTGGGTAAAGAATTGGTGGCACGTTCAATTCACCACAACAGCCTGCGTTCCGGCAATCCCTTTGTGGCCATCGATTGCGGCGCTATTCCAGATACTTTGCTTGAAAACGAACTTTTCGGGCATGAAAAAGGGGCCTTTACTGATGCGTCAGGGAGAACAAAGGGGAAATTTGAGACAGCCCACAACGGTACTCTTTTGCTGGATGAAGTTGTCAATATGCCCTTGAAGTCCCAGGCAAAACTGCTGAGAGTGATTCAAGACAAAAAGGTATTCCCTGTCGGAAGCAACAAAGCCGTTGATGTAGATGTACGCCTGATAGTGAGCAGCAACAGAAGAATGGAAGATGCCGTGACAAAAGGAGATTTCCGGCAAGATCTGCTCTACAGGCTCAATGATTTCACCATCACCATCCCCCCCCTTCGAGAGCGTCAGGAGGATATTCCCTATCTTATCAACCGTTTTATCGAATCTACCAATATCGAATTGGGCAAGCAGGTGATAGGCTGCACGGATAAGGCGCTTGAAATCCTTATGACCTATCCGTGGCCTGGCAATGTGCGCCAACTGCGCTCGGTGATTCGAAGAGCTGTCCTGTTGGCTAATGAGACTGTTTCCGAATCTCATCTGAATCTGAAAAACGAATTCTGTCACGACACCAATAATTATTCACTAACAACGCTTGAAAACAGTCAGAATTTGTCACTCAAAGAGATCGTGCAGCGTAACACCATAGAGGTGGAAAGGAAGGTACTGACTCAAGTCCTGAATCAAACCGGCGGTAACAAAGCAAAGGCTTCCCGTCTGCTTCAGATAGACTATAAAACTATGCATAACAAAATTAAAAAACTGGGTTTATATCAGGAGGATTGGTATGATTAAAAAAGAATTCAAGGGCAATCTTGAAGGACTTTTCGGCGGATTTACTGAGTTGCTGGAAAAACTAGGCGATTTGGCTGAAAAGGGCGAGACCCTTCGAAAAAGCGGCACGCTGAAAGGATCATCCGATGATGTTAAAGGTGTGTTCGGCTTTAGTGTCAAAGTTGGCGGAATGGATGACAAAGGGCCAAAGGTGGAACCTTTCGGCAATATTCGCAAAGATGAGCACACAGGTGAATCCGTGGTGCAAGAGGTGCGAGAACCCATGGTGGATCTGTTCGAGGAAAAGGATCATACTCTTGTAGTAGCTGAAATGCCAGGAATCAGCGCCACTGATATAAAAATCGACATCCAGGGCGATCTATTGACCATAACGGCTGAAAAAGGCAAGAAAAAATTTCAAAAAGAAGTGCTTCTTCCAAAACCATACTCCCGGGATAAGATGGTGATTACATGCAATAACGGAATACTGGAAATAAAGTGTACTGATTGATGTACACCGTAGGGAGGGAAACCATTGGCACAGAAATCTGTTTTGACATTGAAGGTGGCTGAAGCACTCAGCAAAGACATGGGGCGGTCCTTTGCCAGGATGGATCCTGAAGACCTTAAGCGTCTCAATGTAGACATAGGTGACATTGTCCAGGTGGAAGGCAAGCGCAAAACCGTCTGCAAGGCCATGCCTACCTATCCGGAATTGCGTGGTCAAAGCAGGATTCAGTTGGATGGTCTCAGTCGGAATAATGCCCGTTCAGGTATTGATGATACGGTTAAGATTACAAAAATTGAAAGCTTGCCCGCAGAGCAGGTAAACCTGGTACCGGCAAATGTGGTCCTCCAAGACAGGGATCTTAAATATATCGGAAGCTTGCTGGACGGCTTGCCGTTAATAACCGGCGATCAGATTCGGGCCACGCTTTTTGGCAGCCGCTGGACCGATTTCAAGGTCGGTGAAACCGTTCCAAAAGGGCCGGTATTGATCAATCCTACCACACGTTTAGTAATTGAAAAAACGCGAAAAGCAGAAAAAGGAATTCGCAGTCGCCTTTCCTATGAGGATATCGGCGGGCTTGGCAATCAATTGCAGCGCATCCGGGAAATGATCGAACTGCCCCTGCGCTATCCCGAGGTGTTCGAAAAATTGGGTATCGAAGCGCCTTGCGGAGTCCTGCTGCACGGACCGCCTGGATGCGGTAAAACCTTGATTGCCAGGACGATCGCCAACGAAACAGATGCCAACTTTTACTCCATTAATGGTCCCGAGGTAGTCCACAAATTCTATGGGGAGAGCGAAGCGCACTTACGCAAAATTTTCGATGAAGCCTCGCGTAAAGGACCGAGTATAGTCTTTTTGGATGAGATCGACGCCATCGCGCCGCGTAGGGAAAAGGTAGTGGGAGATGTGGAAAAACGTGTTGTGGCCCAACTGCTGGCTTTGATGGATGGACTAAACAAAAGGCAGAATGTCATTGTTATTGCCGCCACCAACATTCCCAATGCCCTGGACCCGGCACTGAGACGGCCCGGGCGGTTTGACCGTGAAATCTCCATTCCCATCCCGGATCGCAGTGGCAGAAAACAAATTTTGGAAATTCACAGTCGCGGCATGCCATTGTCAGATGATGTGGAGATGACACATCTGGCCGACATTACACATGGTTTTGTGGGCGCCGATCTGGAGGCCCTGTGCCGCGAGGCGGCCATGATCTGTCTGCGCCGCATTCTGCCCAATATCGATTTTGCCCTGTCAGCCATACCCTACGAACAGATCGCCCAACTCGAAGTCCACATGGACGACTTCAAGGATGCCCTCCGCGAAGTGGAGCCGTCAGCTATTCGGGAGGTGTTTGTGGAAGTGCCAGATGTGAAATGGGAGGATGTGGGTGGCTTTGATGAACTCAAAAACCGCTTGATAGAGGCCGTAGAGTGGCCCCTGAAATATCCGCATCTTTTTGAACAGGCCGGCACCCATCCGCCCAAGGGGATTTTGTTGGGCGGTCCGCCCGGATGCGGAAAAACCTTTCTGGCAAAAGCGATTGCCAATGAATCCCAGGTGAACTTTATCTCGGTGAAAGGCCCTGCCCTGCTGTCCAAATGGGTAGGTGAATCGGAAAAAGGAATACGTGATACATTTCGCAAGGCATTGCAGGCTGCACCCTGCATTATCTTTTTTGACGAGATCGATGCCCTGCTGCCTACACGCAGCAGCGGTTCAGCTGAATCAAACGTTTCCCAACGGGTGATGAGCCAGTTTCTGGCTGAATTCGACGGTATTGAAGAGCTGAAAGGGGTGTTGGTACTGGGCGCTACCAATCGTATAGACATACTTGACCCGGCCGTTCTCAGGCCGGGCCGATTTGATGAGATTATTGAAATTCCTTTACCAAATCAAGCGGATCGTAAGGAGATATTCGAAATTCACATGCGTGGTAAACCCATGGCATCAGAAGTGGATCTGGATGAACTTGCCATCCGTACAAAGGGCTTCAGCAGTGCAGAGATATCATCGATATGTAATCGTTCGGCATTGAGAGCCGTACGACGTGCCGTCAAAACTTCAAACAATGCAAAAGAAAAAACAGATCCTGTTTCCCTGACTCGTGAAGATATTGACAGGGTCATTGAAGAACGAGGTGAGCTAATGTCCGCCCACAATTAGCCATTTGTGGATGGGCATAAGTTAGGAGTATATAGGAGCAAAATTGGATATAATTAACCAGACAACTGCTACCGATTTGTCCACAGCACTTTATTTATACTGTTTTACACGTGCCCAAAAAGTGAAAAATGATCAATTGATCAGTATTGACGATCGCTATCCGGTCTTTACACGCAGCTATGACGGCATCACAGCAGTGTTAAGTCAGGTGGCGTTGAAAGAATTTGTTGGCCAGGCAGCTGAAAAACAAATGAAGGATATTGCCTGGATCACTCCCCGGGCCTGCCGTCACCAAGAAGTAATTGAACAAATCAGCCAGCAAACAGCCGTGTTTCCTGCACGATTTGGTACAATCTTTTCAACTGACACTGTATTGGCAGATCTGATCCAGCATAACCATGAACAGATATGTGAATTCCTGGACAGCATTGAGGGGCAGGCAGAATGGTCACTCAAAGGTTTTTTGGATCGCAATAAAGCGATTGATGAACTTGCCACCACCGCGTTAGCCTCTGCGGCCCAACAACTGTCCAAACTCTCACCCGGTTCCCGTTATTTTCAAGAAAAAAAAATCCAAAAAGAAGCTGGTAAGCAGTTGAACCAGTGGCTCAACGCAGTGCTCAATAGCCTGATACAGGAGTTGGAAACCGTGTCTACACGATATTCCACCAGGGCACTGCTTTCGCGAAAAGCAACGGGTGCTGAAACAGACATGGTGCTAAACGGGGCTTTTCTGGTTGACCACAACCAGCTGGAAAATTTTCACAAAAAAATAGATGAACTCAATCAGGAACACGCCCAAGCCGGATTGACATTTGAACTGAGCGGGCCTTGGCCGCCATATAGTTTTTGTCCGTCTCTGTCAGGTAATGAATAATTAATTAAAGAGGGCGGTGATAATGAAATCGCAAATAGATACTTCCGGTTATTTGTTATACTGTATTTACATCAATAACGGTCAGGACCGTGTCAAAGGATTGACCGGCATACAGGGACAATCCATTGAAACTATTTCAGCTAAAGGGCTTAGTGCGATTATCTCAAAGATCACCGATCCAACAACTACAACTGAAATAGAAGAGCTAAAACAGTATGGCCAAGTTGTAGCAGCCTGCCACCAAACACGAACAACCATTCCAATGCAATACGGATCAATTTTCAATGATAGATCCGGGATCATCGCACATCTTGAAAAACAAAGCAATTTCTACAAATCTCTTCTGCGTCATTTGGCAGGAAATGAAGAGATGGGCATCCGGCTGTTATTATCCGAAGTACCCCCTCCCCCGTTCACAAACCGAAACTCCGCAAACCAACAGAAAAGCAGACCAGGTAGAGCCCAAGAATTCCCCTGTTCCGGGAAGGCTTATTTAATACATCAAAAAAAACGCTATGGTTTGGCAGACACGTTTTTGCAAAGGGCTGAACAAGCTCTCGCCCAATGGAAGAGCTTGTTTAAAGGTTTATATAAAGAGTGCTGCTGTGAGAAGCCAGAGGCGATTGCTTCCAACAAGACGCCGATCTTATCTATCAATTTTCTGGTAAACCGGCAGCATATAAAGAATTTCAAAAATACCTTTGTACAAATCAGCCAAACGAGACCGGAAAAGGCGCTGTTATCCGGTCCCTGGCCTCCATATAATTTTGTAAACCAGAACAAAACCTGAGGTATTGCTTATGGGGCAAACACATACAGTTCAAACTGATGAGGAGCACATGCCCCGGCGGTATAAGAAACTCTATTTGATGCTTCTGGAAGTGATCCCAAGTTCCGTTCTGATGATCAATCGAAACATGAGCATCATTTTTGCCAACCGCAATTTCCTTGAAAAGAGCCGCCGCTCCATGGATGACACTGTGGGGCATCAATTGGAGAAAATCTTTCCTGAAACAATTCTCGATCACATGAACCTTACCCGCCAGATCAGACTGGTGTTTGAAAAGAACCAACCCACCGAAGGACGCCGATTGTCGTATCGAGCCCCAGGTGTTCCGCTGAGCATTTACTACTACCGGTTGCTTCCCTTTGCCTGGGAAGGTGCCGTGGAAAGCGTCATGTTGCTGATGAACGATGTGACCGAGCAAACACGTTTGAGCGAAGAGGTGCGCCGTGTGGAACGGCACCTGGCCAGCGTGGTGGACAGTGCCAGTGATATCATTGTTTCCACGGACATCGAAGGTAAAATTTTATCTTGGAACCTTGCAGCTGAAAAAACCTTCGGATTTACCTTCAATGAAGTCCGGGACCATCATTTTTATAACTACTTTAATCCAGAGGCACGAGAGCGCATCTGCAATGTGCTGCAGGAGATGAAAACCCGCAAACAGTCCCATATGGAAGAATGGACGGTGATCACCAAAAGTGCCGAACCGGTTCCGGTTTCCTGGGTCTATTCGCTGATGAAAGGTGGAAATGCGCAGGCCACGGGAATGGTGGCCGTTGGAAGGGACTTGACCGAACAGCGCAAGTTGGAAGCCCAGCTGGTTCAATCACAAAAATTCAATGCCCTGGGTGTAATGGCCGGAGGTATCGCCCATGAGATTCGCAATCCTTTGGCAATTTGCTCGTCCGCTGCACAGTTTCTGATGGAGAAGGATATCGATCCGGAGTTTCAGCAGGAATGTGCGGAAAAAATACATACCAACATTAAAAAAGCCTCCAGCATCATTGAAAATCTGTTGAGCTATGCCCGGCCTTCGGTATCGCCCGAGGTTGAACAGATCAACCTGATCGATCTCACCAAGGACGTTGTTGCGCTAATCGGCAACCAGGCCCGGATTCAAAAGATAAAAGTCAAAACTCGATTACCTTCTCACCCGGTGATTTTAAACGGCAATACCCGTCTGTTGGAGCAAGTTTTTATTAATTTATGCCTTAATGCTATTCAGGCAATGCCGCAAGGAGGTCTGCTGGTACTGGAAGTAAAAACGGCAGGACATGAGGTGCTTGTCAGAGTTTTGGATAACGGTCAGGGCATTGCCAGAGAAAACCAGGATAAGATTTTCGATCCTTTTTATACCACTTCGCCGGTGGGTATGGGTACGGGGTTAGGACTCTCCATTTGCTACTCCATCGTCCAGCAGCACTCCGGCGCCATAGAGGTGGAAAGCACTGAGGGACACGGCACCTGCTTTATTGTCCGGCTGCCGTTGAAGGCATGACACTGAACATTGAGAGACAGTGATCCATAGCACCAAAAACGAGGCAAAAATGACAAACAATCAGCAGACTATTTTAATTGTCGATGATGAGCCTGATATGTGCTGGGCTCTGGAAAATATTCTAAACCACATGAATTTTCATGTTCAAAAGGCATTCAACGGAGAACAGGCTCTTCAACTGGCATCTGAAAATCGATTCCCCATGGCGTTTCTCGATGCCAAGCTTCCTGACATCGAAGGCCTGGATCTGGCCAGGGGCATTCGGGAAAGCAATGACGGAATATGTATTTTTATTGTTTCCGGATATTTTTACAAAAACGACAAAGAGGTCCAGCAGGCGTTGACTAAGGGACTGATTTCCGGTTGTATCGCCAAGCCGTTTGATCATGAAGAGATTCGAACCGCCATTCGGAATCGTTTCTCGGAGTAATGCCATGGAAAAGCTTCCATACCCTAGGGTACAGATTCCATGGTGAGCATTCCTAATAATGCTAATGCCAAGTTGACCGACACCCATTTCTTTTACAACCGACTGATATTTCAGCAAAATAAAATTATTCCAAATGTTCTCTTCCATGGCACGGGGCTTGCTGTATACCTTGAAACAGGCATGCCTGAAGTTTACTACACTTTTTATCAACTTTTTATTTAAAGGAGGTCAATCATGGCAAAAGTACAAAAAACTACCGATTCTTCAAGCTTGGCTGAAGTGGTGGATCGTATCCTGGACAAAGGTATTGTGATCGATGCCTGGGCCAAAGTCTCACTCGTAGGCATCGAGCTGCTGTCCGTTGAAGCACGGGTTGTTATTGCTTCAGTTGAAACCTACCTGAAATATGCTGAAGCTATCGGCCTGACAGCTGCAGCTGCTACACCAGCATAGTGGTCACTCCTAAGAAGCCATGGTTAAGAGGGGCCGCAGAGAAGGTCCCTTTTAACCATGGCAGGTTAACCGGATGATGTGTTGGGTATATTGCCCGACGCAGAAACCAAAACAATAATTTATGGGAATAAACAACCAAAGAAAGGAGAGCCGACCATGGGTGTGTTTACAGACGATATGGCCCGCTTGAGTGAGGAAATCGCAGCCGGGCGTGCTTCTCGCAAAGACATGCTCCACAGCCTCAAGGGTAGTATTGCAACGCTCAGGACGGATGTGGGCGAAATGCTGACGAAATTCGGAAATAAGCGGGCCGAAATAAAGCAGCAGATGCAATCGGAGCTATCGGAGCTTACTCCCCGCTTGCAGCGCTTTTCCAAGGATTTGGGTGAACAGGTCATTGACATGCGCAAAGGCTTTCACCAGGAACGAACACAGATGCTTGAAAGGATGAATGGCGGCCTTGAGCATTTTATGGCATCGCTGAAAGACGAGGTTGCCCAAATGCAAACCCGGTTTAAAAGGCAGCGGGCTGAATCAAGCAGCCAGATCAGGGAAGAGATGGATGTTTTTCTTGGACAACTCAAAGCCTTTACGCAAAACCTGGAAAAAGAGGTCGGTGATATGCAGGCACAATTCGGTCGGGAACGCATTCACATGAAACAGCATATGAATGCGGAGTTGCAAAGCTTTATCAGTCGGCTAAAGGCGTTTGCAGCCGGTCTGGACGATGAGGTTTTTCAAATGCGCAAAGGGTTTCATCAAGCTCGCAGTGAAATGATCGCCCGGTTGCAGCTGGAATTGGGCGGTTTCACCAACGGGCTGAGAGCCTCTGTCGGAAGTATGCTCGAAAAATATCAGTCCGACAGGCAGGGCGGCCGCGCTGCCTGGACGGGTAAAGGTCATGATGCACCGCAACCAAAAGCGTTCACCAAGTCGCAAAAGAATTTTGAACAAAACACCGACGACCTCACCCGCATACCGGGAATTGGTTCTCACCGGCAGGCAATGCTCAATCAGGCTGGAATCCATACCTTTACCCAGCTGGCCTCAACTACGCCCGAGCAATTAGCAAAAATTCTCGGCAAAAAGGGCGGGCCTGCCAAATTTGAGGCTTGGATTACCCATGCCGAATCGATGGCCCGTTAATCAAGTAAAAACAGTTGGCGGCGGTACGGGTTCGAGTCGCTTTCATCTGCAACCGTACCGGTCGCCAGCCGTTCCAAACAGGAGACTATACCATGCAGGAAAACAGTTTAAGGGTTATATCCAAGCCCACAAAAAAAATCTGCATTGATGAAGAGCAGGTGGTGCCGGAACCCAGTGATGAATTTGTCAATACATCGTATATAAAGAATTTGACAGAGCGTGCTCTGGCTTATCTGGATGCCGGATATGCGGTCCATTTTGCAGGACCGGCCGGTACGGGCAAGACTACCATAGCCTTTCACATCGCTGCACTAAGGGGTAGACCGGTATCCCTCATGCACGGAGACGACGAGTTTTCAAGCTCCGACCTGGTAGGGCGCGATTCCGGTTATCGTAAAACCAAACTGGTGGACAATTACATCCATTCAGTCGTCAAAACCGAAGAGCGGCTCAATAGCATGTGGGAGGACAATCGGCTGACTACCGCTTGTCAACAAGGCAATACCCTTATCTATGACGAGTTTACCCGCTCCCGGCCTGAAGCAAATAATGCGCTGCTGAGTGTTTTGGAAGAGAAAATCCTTAATCTTCCCAAACTGCGGCAATCCGGGGAAGGGTATCTGGAGGTCCATCCGGACTTCAGGGCCATCTTTACTTCCAACCCGGAAGAGTATGCAGGCGTGCACAAAACCCAGGATGCGCTCCTGGACCGCATGATCTCAATTCGTCTCACCCATTTTGACCGGAATTCGGAAATCCAGGTCACCATGGCAAAATCAGGACTGCCTCACGGGGATGCGGAAGTCATCGTGGATATTGTCAGACAGCTTCGTACAGTAGGCGTAAACAACCATCGCCCTACTATCCGTGCCTGCATCGCCATTGCAAAAATTTTGTCGCATATGAACGGACATGCACGTTTGAGCGATAAAAAATTTATCCGTATTTGTCATGATGTGCTCAATATCGATACGGCAAAAGTTACCCGTAGCGGAGAGCCATTGATGTCCAAAAAGGTGGATGAGATCATCCGCAAGGTGGTTGGTACAAAAAAGGAATGAAAGAAAGGAATAAGATAATGGCGACAACGAAAAGCACGATAATCAAAGGCGTTCAGAATATTCGCACCTATGCCGGTAGAGTGGACCAATCGGGTCAGCCCTATCACTATCAGGTGTACCTTCGCATTGGTGCGCTTGAAATGGAAAAGGCCCGGCGCACAAAGGAGCGTGAAAGCGCCATGGCACGTGTTAACAATATTGATGCCCGGTTTCGTGAAATTGAGGCTGAAGAGAATGCCTTGCTGAAAAAAATTGAAAACGATCGATGCGAAAGAAAGTCCGCTCAAACAAATGAACAAAAGAGTACAACCGGTAGTTTTAAAATACGGTATTGAGTACCGGGGTTTGGTGATCAATCCCCATACTCTGAAAATATTTTTTCAGAAAAGTGGCAGATAGCAATACTGATAAGTATTTAAAATAAACGGGATAAAAAAATGGCTACTCACAAAAAATCGTTAGGAAGCGGCCGCTACCTGTATGCCGTAGTGGCCTCAAACGGAAAACATGATTTTGGCTCTTTGGGGATCGATGATCAACAGGTCTATACCATATCAAATGGTCCTATCTCGGCCGTAGTCAGTAACGTGACCAACAAAAAAATTCGTCCTCAGCGTCGTAACCTTGCAGCGCATCAGCAGGTGCTTAAATGCTTGATAGAAGAAACAACTCCGCTACCCATGGTTTTTGGAATCATTGCCGATGGCGACAGGGCTGTGAAAGAAACCCTGGCGCATCATCACAGCCTGTTTCTTGAGCAGATTAAGCGGGTTTCAAACAAAGTGGAGATGGGGCTGCGTGTTTCATGGGATGTGGATAATATTTTTGACTATTTTATCAACACCCATCCGGAACTGAGACAGGCCCGCGACGAGTACTTCACCGGTCCGCGGGAGCCTTCCCAGGAAGACAAGCTTGAGCTGGGCCGACTCTTCGAGAATCTGCTTCAGGAAGACCGGGAGAATTATACCAATGATGTTGAGCAGATAATCGGCCCGTACTGCCATGAGATTAAACACGGTAAATGCCGTAATGAGAAGGATGTAATGAACCTGGCCTGCCTGGTAGACCGGGATGCAGAGAGCCGTTTTGAAAAAGGTGTTCTAAAAGCCGCCAACAAATTCGACAACAATTTTATCTTTGACTACAACGGTCCTTGGGCACCCCATAATTTTGTAGACATTGACCTGGAGATCTGATCAATGCTTCTGATTGATGATATTCTGACAGCTCCTGTCCGCGGCCTTTTTTGGATTTTCCGTGAACTGCACAATGCTGTTCAGGAAGAAGCGGTCAATGAAGCTGATAGTATCACTCAAAAGCTGAGTGAACTTTATATGATGCTGGAAACCGGTAAAATTACCGAAGCCGAATTCGATGAAAGAGAAGAAATACTCCTTGACCGGCTCGATGCCTTGAACAGTGATCAAAACAAACAAGAAGAGACGGGCGATTGGGATAATCAATGAACCTAGTTGCTGATCAAAAAACACCCCCTTTTTTTCAAATCAGCAGTCTGCGTCTGTTTCTGTTCAGCGGCAAGGGAGGAGTAGGAAAAACCAGTTGCGCCATGGCTGCTGCTACCAAGCTGGCAGGGGAGAATCCCGAATCCTCGATTCTGGCGGTTTCCACTGATCCGGCCCATTCCCTGCAGCATAGTCTGGCACAAAGCCGCTTACCGGCCAACCTATCTGTTGTGGAGCTTGATGCCCAACAATGCCTTGAGAACTTTAAAGAAAAATATAAACATCACCTGCATTGTATTGCACAGCGAGGCACTTTTTTGGATAATGAGGATATCAACAATTTTTTGGACCTTTCACTACCCGGCATGGATGAACTGATGGCTTTTTTGAAAATCTCACGCTGGTTAAAAGAAAAAAGATACGACCGTATCGTGGTGGACACAGCACCTACTGGTCATACATTACGTTTGCTGGCCATGCCCATCCTGATCCACAGATGGATCGATGCTCTTGATACTCTGCTGGCTAAACATCGCTATATGGTGGAAGCTTTCAGAGGCAGCTATAAGCCGGACGAGACAGATCGGTTTGTATTGAATTTTTCGGAAGCTGTCAAGCAAATGCAGCGTCTTCTCACAAATAAGAACAGCTGTTGCTTTATCCCGGTGATGTTGGCTGAAGAAATGAGTATCCGCGAAACCATGCTGTTGATGAACCAACTGAAGGATTCACGCATACCGATCTCAACCATTGTAATCAATCGAATGAACCGCTTTTTAGATTGTCCTGTATGCAAGGATCGTCGCAGCCGTCAGGACCGGTTGTTACACTCTTTCTCAGACAGCTTTCATGGTCAGACTTTTTGGTCCCTGCCCCTTTTTGCCAAAGAGATACGTGGTCAGGAACAGCTTCAAATATTCTGGCAGCATGCATTGCCTTTTGACATGCTACAGCCGAAAATATCCATTAACGATGCTCCTTTTCGTTCTTATGGTCCGTTGACCGATCAACCAGGGACATTTCCCCTGAGCCAGGAAAAATTTTTATTGTTCGCAGGTAAAGGCGGTGTTGGTAAAACCTCGCTGGCATGCGCCACGGCCATTCGTATGGCAGAAAAAAATGATGATAAAGATGTGTTTCTCTTTTCAACCGATCCGGCCCATTCCCTATCGGATTGCCTTGACATCCAAATCGGACAATTCCCTGTTCGCATTCTTCCCGGATTGGTTGCCATGGAAATCAATGCACAATATGAGTTTGACAGTTTGAAGGATCAATACGAGTATGAAATAAAAACCTTACTGGGAAATCTGTCCCCTAATCTGGATTTGACCTTTGACCAGCAGGTGATGGAACGAATAATGGACCTCTCTCCACCGGGACTGGATGAAGTGATGGCACTTACCTTGGCCATGGAGTATCTTGCCTCAAATAAATATCGACTTTTCATATTAGATGCAGCACCCACCGGTCACTTGCTGCGGCTTTTGGAAATACCGGAAATCATCGATCAATGGCTTAAAGCCTTTTTTAACCTGTTTTTAAAGTACAAACATATTTTTCAATTGCCCGGAATATCCCAGCGTATGATATCTATTTCCAAAAACTTAAAACAACTCCGCAGGTTGCTTCAACATCATGAACAAACCGCTGTGATGGGTGTGACAATATTAACGGAAATGGCGTTTGAGGAGACACGGAATCTTGTTACTGCCTGCACCCGTATGGGACTGTCCATGCCAACTTTGTTTCTTAACCTGGCTACTGCCGATTGTTCATGTTCCTTTTGCTCAGAAGTCCATCAACGAGAACTACAGGTAAAACAAAAATTCAATGACACCTTTGCGGACAAACATCAAACACTGGTCTACCTTCAACCGGAGCTCAAGGGGATTGAGTCGTTAAAAAAGATGGGAAACGCTTTATTTCAGTAAAACAGATGTAAGTTTTTACGCAAAAGAAGGAAGGTTGCATGCCTGACTATCAATTTGATGAAAATGAACAAGTTACTCTTTGTGAGGCCATAGACCGCATTTTAAATAAAGGCGCTGTTATTGTGGGAGAGGCAACCATTTCAGTGGCCAACGTGGATTTGATATACCTGGCGCTGCAGGTGGTTCTCACTTCTGTCGAAACAGCTAAAAATGTCAATAAAAATACCATGCCATCCATACAAATGGGAATGGGCACTGGGATGGAGATGACAGCCGAATGAATTCAATACACCAAACAACCGTACAATCCCAAACACTAAATGACTTTGCACGAGTATTTAATAATGAACAAAAGACTATCTGCCGAAAAAAAGAACAAAAAGGACGATTGAACCTGGATGAGCAAAACTTGAAAAACGGATTGGGACAGCTAGTACTCACATTAGTCAAACTGTTGCATGAACTGCTGGAACGTCAGGCCATCCGCAGAATCGATGCCGGCAGTCTAAACGATGATCAAATCGAACAGATTGGTGTAACACTCATGCGGCAGGCCGAAGAGATCGAACGTATGCGGATTGAGTTTGGTCTGGAAGAAGAAGACCTGAATATGGATTTAGGCCCTTTGGGAAAACTTTTATAAGGAGACGGCGTTATGGCAATACAACGTGCAACTCAACATTCCGTATCAAGTACCAATATAGCTGATCTGCTGGAACGGGTCCTGGACAAGGGAATTGTTATTGCCGGTGATATCAGGGTCAGTTTGGTCAACGTTGAACTACTGACCATCCAATTGCGGCTGGTAATCTGTTCTGTAGACAAAGCACAGGAAATGGGTATCGATTGGTGGGCGAACAATCCCTGTTTTACGCCTACCGATTCCCAGGACACTATCGCCGACACACTCGGCAGAATTGAACAAAGACTGGATAAATTGGAGGGAACAACTGTTGGATAATAATATTGATTCTCGAACTTGAAAATCATTTTTCCAACAGGTATTGCAAACGGGTATAACGCTCTTTAGTTTTGTGCTATTTACCCCAAATTGTAAGGGGTTTTCTTTGTGCCTACTATGACAACCAAATTCGTTCCTTAGAAAGAAGTCAAAAGCAGCAACCTTATAACAATAAGCATGAACTATTAATCTCTCTTTAAACCCTTTGCTCCACCTTCCACGAGTTAATAAAAAAGCCCGGCACATGAATCAAATATCATAGCCCCGGGCTTTTCATCTTTTTAACACCAGATAGGTATAGTCCTCTATGGTAAAACGCCTTTTTATCCTTCATCCATCATTTTGCGCAGTTCCTCGCAGAGTTCAAGGGTAACCGTTGTCAAGCCCTTATCCTGCGCATAGGACTCGGTCCCCTCAATTGCGCCCTGCCGTACTCCACCTGGAATTTTCATCATCTGCTTTTTGGCGGCGTCTTCCCAGTCCATTGTAAAAATCGGCTGAATCTCCTTAGTTACGGTATCTTTAATCATAAACAGCCAGACGAGCAGCACAATGTTGGCGGCACCCTTCAAAATAAAAGCAGCAGCTGGAGATACAGCATCAAAAAGGTAACCTCCCAGCCCCAGGAAAAACAGCATGCCGATAGGCTGCATGGTATTCAGACCACCCATAATGGCACCCATCATGGTAATTGGCGCGGCATCGATTGCCAGGGTGTTGGCCCCGGCTATTGAGCCTGACAGGCCTATGCCGGCACATGCAGCGGCAGCAAAGCACAACGGGCTGAATGGTGACGGGGCTGCTGCCAGCATCAGCATACCTACCCCGGCAAACAGAACACACAAAATAATCGTGGGCATACGTCCCTTTTTATCCAGCATAATGCCGATAAGCGGAAAGGCCAGAAAAGAAACTATACCCATGACCATCATCGGGATGGTCGCCATAAGGGTTGCCTTGCCGGAATCCATGCCCTGAACAGTCCCAACCTTAACTCCCCAGGCAACCAGGTAAGTAGCCAGTACAACGATATCGGCACGGGTAATCAGTGCACATATATAGGCACCCTTCAACGCCGTGCTCTCCTTTACCAGAGGTATGACATTTTTGAGCCCCTGCTTCTCCTTGGGTTTTTCAGGCATACGGTCTTTCATAAAAACAGCCGTCAGTATCGCACCGATTGCAGCAAGTACAATGGCAGCATTGAACCCGGCCAGCACACCGCCCTGTTTCACAATAGCACCGAATATACCGAAAACCAGAATCGAGGCCAGCCCCATGGCCATACCGTTCAGTGCCATACCTTTGCCGCGGTCCTTATCCGTTGCGTAATCTCCAACCATAGTGATGAACTGCGGATACGCGAAAATAAGCCCGACACCCACAATAAAACGCATCACATATGCAACCAGGAGGCCGGGAGCAAATGCTGTAAACTCAGCGGCCCGGCCCGGCATAAAGCTCAAAGCAGCACAGATAGAAGCGGCCGCGTCCGGTGGAATGCCCAGTGTCTGTGCAATACCGTTTGAAACCTTAAACAGATAAAAGGAAATCGCCAGAACAACAAACCCGATGAAAATAAGTATTTTTCGTCCGGTTTTATCCGACAGTGCGCCTATCAGGGCCACAAAAGCCAGGGTGGCAACCTGGCTCATATTCTGTAAAAAACTGTTCACAGAGCCCGTAAAACTCTGATCGATGTTAATGATATCCTTCATGAATGCCGGTTGCAGAATGGACGGTACGCTCATGAACATACCGATAATGAAGGTGTTGAAAAAAAGGAAAAAGAAATGTGTTTTTGTCAGTTCCGGCGGCATTTCAATGCCGGCAAACTTTTTTACTGTGGGTGTGCTTGCACTGCTTTCAGCCATGTTGTCCCCCGATCTTTTAAGTGTTTGTACTCAGAATCATTTTATATAGTTACAAAGATAATACTGACTAGGGTCAGTATTATAATGGGTAGAATCAGCATGTCAATTAAAATTAGCATGCTAAGAATCACTTCATTTAAGCATGTGTGTTTTTCATTATTAAAAGCCTATAAATAATGTCCTTCAAAAAAAGCTCAAAATATGTATAATATGGGCTTTCTGCAGTAGTAAGTGCTGACAAACACACTATTGTTCAAAAGGACTCGACCATGATAAAAATCAACAAGCATTACACAAAACTGGAAGCGTCATACTTGTTTTCTGATATAGCCCGCCGTGTGTCAGAATATACTGAAAAAAATCCGGACAAAAAAATAATCAGGCTTGGTATCGGTGATGTTACCCGTGCCCTGCCGCCGGCATGCATAGGGGCCTTCCACAAAGCAGTAGATGAAATGGCCGCTGATACAACCTTTCAGGGCTATGGTCCTGAGCAGGGTTATGATTTTCTACGTGAAAAAATAGCTGCAATAGATTTCCAGACTCGTGGTATTAACATCTCCCCTGATGAAATATTCGTCAGTGACGGCGCTAAGTGTGACACCGGTAATATTCAGGAAATTTTTTCTCGTGACATACAGCTAGCCATCCCTGATCCGGTATATCCGGTGTATGTTGATACAAACGTAATGGCCGGCAGAACAGGCAGAAATGTTGAGGGCCGCTATGAGGGTATAGTGTATCTTGAATCGACCAGGTCAAATGACTACGTTCCTGACCTGCCTGAAAAAAGTGTTGATCTTATTTACCTTTGTTTCCCCAACAATCCGACCGGCGCTACTGTAACACGTCAGCAGCTCAGACAATGGGTTGATTACGCCCGTGAGCACAAGGCCCTGATCCTTTTTGATGCTGCCTATGAGGCTTTTATCCGTGATAATGCTGTTCCCCACAGCATTTTTGAAATTGAAGGTGCCGATGAAGTAGCCATAGAATTTAGAAGCTTTTCCAAAAATGCCGGCTTTACCGGAACGCGCTGTGCCTTTACGGTCATTCCCAAAAAGTGCCGCGCATTTGCTGAAAACGGTGAACCTGTTTCATTGCATCCACTCTGGCTGCGGCGTCAGAGCACCAAGTTCAATGCTGTCTCATATCCGGTACAGCGGGCTGCCGAGGCTGTCTACAGTGAGGAAGGCCAACAGCAGGTACAGGGGTTGACGAGCTATTATTTAGAAAATGCCCGGCTGATCAGAAACAAAATGTCAGACCTTGGTTACCAGTGCACTGGTGGTGTGAATTCACCCTACATCTGGATTAAAGGTGACCTGGACTCCTGGGAGTTTTTCGACCTGCTGCTGGAGAAGGCCGGCGTGGTGTGCACACCCGGTTCAGGCTTCGGTCGCTGCGGGGAGCATCATATTAGAATCAGTGCATTTAACAGCTATGATAATGTGGTTAAGGCCCTGGAAAATATAAGCCAGGCTCTCGGGTAAGGCCCGCGCTTAATTAAGCTCTGATATTACGTTACCGTGCTGATTTCATATACTGTTTTATAACCTGCAGTGTCCCTGCAGGACCTTCACTGTCCGCTACCATACCGCCTGCATTTGTTACAGCTTTAATTACTTCCGGGGAAGCATTTGCCGGACAGCCTACCTGCGGGGTTACTGACCCATCTAA
Source organism: Thermodesulfobacteriota bacterium (assembly GCA_028278025.1). Classification (GTDB taxonomy): domain Bacteria; phylum Desulfobacterota; class WTBG01; order CAIYCZ01; family CAIRTM01; genus JANQFE01. The sequence goes on from JANQFE010000148.1 coordinate 46,203, forward strand.
CATCGACAGATCGTTGATACCATCACCGACGGCAATTATGTGTTGTTGATCTATTCCCATCAGTTCGGCACACTTTTCCAGCACACTCCCTTTGGAGAACGCTGCATGCAAAATAAAGGTCCACTCTTGATTACCTGAAACCTGGGCATCAGGCCACGGTGTAATAAAAGTGCGCATCAGTTCCCTCAAACGGGGTGTCTGTTCGGCTGTAACCATGTAAGCAAACACCAGGTCATTTGCAACACTGTCCAGTACGGTAAACTGCTGCTCAATTTCGAGGGACCACCTGTGAAAATATGGTAAAATGCTGTCCCAGAGCTGCGTGTGGTGCTGCAACTGCTCAGTATTCCAGGCCTGTTCGGGAAGATACGTGTTGTTTCCGTTCAGTAAATGAATAAATCTCTGGCAGCTCAATATTGCCGCTGGTTTCTCCTCAGGCCCCAGCAAACCGGCGATACCTACCATGGTGTCTGTATAACGGTCGGAATTCATCACCCATCTGATCCCGCGCGATCTCAGCGAATGCAGATAGTTTATTAAAACAGGATCCATCTCAAGCCGGGGCTCATAACGTACAGATGTACCGTCAAGATCCAGTGCGATTAACAGTTGTTCATCATTATTCATTACGACATTACCTGTTGACAGCAAAACATAAAATTTAAATTATTATTGCCTAAAGCATTTCCCTTGTTGCTATAGCCCTTGAGCACTGCAAAGGCTGATGTGATAAGAGCATCTGCGGCGGTGCGAGCGATGGACTATATAGTAACCTCTGGATATTTCAGCGAGCACATAGCCGCAGGCCGCCGAACCGCATTAGCCTTTGCAGTGTGCAACTGTACGGCTACGCTTTTTTGCAAAATGCTCTAAGGTTAAAATTTTATCACTGTCTCATGTAATATGCAACCTGTTGACTAAAATAGTGTTTGACCTGTAAAAGTATATAATATAGCATTTCATGTAGATTTCAGAACTCTTTACGTCTAACACCATCAGCGAAAGATAACTGTATGGAAAACTGCATTATAGGAATCGATGTTGGCGGCACTATGATAAAAGGTGCCCTGTTTGATAGCCAGGCTACACTTTTGCACAAGGATTCTGTAGAAACACATGCGGAAAAGGGTGAAACAGAACTCATCGATAGTCTTGTTACGCTTGTAAACCTACTGCAAAAAGAAAATACACAGTCTGCTTCAATCGGGATTGGTATTGCCGGTGTGATTGACAGCAAAAAAACGACGCTGCTGGAATCGCCAAACCTTCCCCATCTGCACAACTTTCAGCTTAAGAAATTGCTTGAAGCAGAACTGCACATTCCCGTGTTTCTCGAGAATGACGCAAACTGTGCAGCTTTAGGCGAACTCTGGTCCGGGGCCGGTAAAGGGCTTGAAAACTTCCTTTTTTTTACGCTCGGCACAGGAATCGGCTCAGGTCTCATTCTCAACGGCAGTCTGTGGAGCGGCGAACAGAGTAAAGCCGGTGAATTCGGACACCTCATCGTACAGCCTAACGGAGCACAGTGCGGCTGCGGCAACACGGGATGCCTGGAAGCTCATGCATCAGGTACTGCAATTATCAGAATGGCAAGAGAGGCCCTGTCTGCCGGCAGGTATTCATCTCTAAAAAGCATCTATGATGATAATCCTGATCTGCTGACGCCGGAAACAATTTATCTTGAAGCAAAAAAGGGCGACGCCTTGAGCCTTGAAGTGTATCATGAAGCTGCACGCTATCTTGCAATCGGCATTGCTGATGTTAATTATTTGCTGGATATTCATCACTTCATTGTGGGCGGCGGTGTAAGCAAGGGCTTTGACATAATGAGGGACATTGTGCTTGCACAGGCATGCGAAAGGGTTTTTACTGTCTCCAGTGATAAAATCCGGATTCATCTTTCCCGGCTTGGTAATGATGCCGGCATTTTCGGTGCTGGATACCTTGCAAAAAAGTGTATTTCATAACGTTGCTGCAAGAGGCGTTTTGCAGCAGAAATTACGGTTTACTGCTCCAGGGCGTTGAGAAACATATCCATTAATTTGTTTTCACACTCCCCCCTTAAAGAAATATTATAGTGCTGTTTAAATTTCTTTGCCGGCATAACCGCCCTTGCCATGGATCGATGTCCGCCGGCACTGCCGATACTGCCAAACACGTTGCTGACCAACTCCCCGGCATGTCTGATATAGCCGACGTTTCTTACACAGCATATAATATTGCCGTTATACATTCCTGATACAAAAGACCACTCGGTTCCGCTGATCTGCAGACAGAAATCAGCAAGGCGGGGTATAATATCCTCTCTTGTAACCCGGCCAAGATAGGTAAAAAGTATATTATTTATAAGCTTTGCATTTTTTAGTGCCTTCACAAACTCATGTATCTCGGTATACTCCAGGCTTGCATGCTCAATATGCCGGAGCCTGTTTAAATTTACCAGTGGATACAGCTGCGTAAAAACCTCAATATCGGCCGGACTGATATCTCTGTCCAGAAACATGGTGTCGGTTTTAATACCGTAAACAAGTGCTGTTGCCAGTCTCTGCGTTATCTTGCAGTCAGTGTCAATAAGATACTCACCTAAAATGGTTGATGTCGCCCCATAGGGTACGCGAATGTCGGTAAACACCGCGTCATAGTGTTCATGGCAGGGATGATGATCAATAACAATATCTGCCTGTACTTTAAAGCTGTTAAAATAAGGAGGCTGCACATCTACCATGGCTATTGTATCATAGCGTTTTAGTGAAGCGGCGGTAAGTTTCAACAGCTGAATATCGAGGGACTTGATCATGTTCAGATTTTCGCTTCTGGTCACCTCTCCAAATGATCCTAAAGGGGCGGTCTGTCTATTGCGCCCCAGAAGTGCCCGGAGCGCAAGCCCGCTGCCGAGCGCATCAGGGTCGGGATCATTTTGCAGCAGGATGAGTATCTTGTCAGCTTGCTGGTTTATGGCATCAAGATGCTTTAATTTTCTTCTATTTTCATTCTTTTTCCAGATGGTTCCGAGCCGATCCTCTATTACATTTTCCAGCGGAACAAAATAAATATTGTAATATAAGCTGCTTTTCCTGGAGTGCTTTTGAAAAATATCCACCACCACAATCGGCACATCAACGTTTAGAGAGCGAAGCGCTTGCAGACAGTGCTGCAGTTTTTTGCTGTTGCGAAAGCAACATATAACCCTGTCTTCACCGGTCAGCCCCATTTTACGATAACATGCTTTTTGAGAGAAATGCTGTAGTATAATTGTTTCAGATTTTTTTATCTGTTTCAGCTCACCTGCACACGTCCTGTCTGCTGCAACAATAGTACTGCTGTGATGCTTAACGATATAAGGCTCCAGGAGAGGAATAAAAAACCGGTCCTCTATTATTACTATTGTTTTCATGTGGGCATTATCTTTCTCATGGAAAACAACATACCGCAATAGTTTTTTTACATTGATATAAATGAGGCAAGATGGGTACAGCTGACAGATGGTCTTGAAGCTTACGTATACGCTTATTTTTTGTGTATGCGAATATGCGGACGGTATGAGCGAACACTCCTTACTGTTTTGCCGCCGCTGAATATCCTGACAGTGCCTGTCGATTCGGAAACGGTGACTGCAACAGCATTTGTATGCAGGGAAATAGCGGATGCTGCAGCGTGACGGGCACCCAGACCTTTTATGGGGGTACTTTTGCCGGCTCCGGCATGTAGGAATCTTCCGGCAGACTCGACTATTCCGTTACCACGTATAATAAAAGCCCCGTCCAACAAACTCAGCTCCTTTAAACTCTCCTGTACCTTGGGATCAAAAATATTGCGCTCTTCTTCAGAGTATCCGCGAAAAGGATTAAAAATTAACGGCTTTGAGAGCTCGAGTACTTTTTCCGTATCCCCGACTACAAAGATAGTTCCCACAGGAAGGCTTTCACGGCCTTCCTGCCCAATCTCAACCGCAAGGTTTACTACAAGGAAAAGCACATCAACCGGAATATTCTTGCTTATACGTTTTAAATCACTGGGAGAAATAGTACTGTAATGTTCCTCTACCTTAAGGATCCTCAGAGCATCCAGAAGCTTTATCCCGCCTATACTGGACACGCATATAACCCGCTCTCCTCTAATAAGTTTACCCGCTTCAAAAGCCGCCCGCAAAACATAATCAAGCCTGTCACTGCGGGCTACCCCGCTGAAATCACAAAGAAATGTTTCAACCGTAATGGTTTCAGCAAGTCTCTTGCCCGCCACAGCGATAATAAACTGGCTTTTTGCATAATAGGGTTTCAAAGCATTCCAGACAGCAAGGCTTTCACAAATTACTAAAATCTTTTTTATCTTCAGCTTTTCAGCGATCTGCAGCGATTCGTCAATTAAAAGCTGAGTTTCTTTGTCGTATTTTTTGGTGGCCATACTTAAAAACTTTCTTTTGTTCCGGCAACTTCAGCTAAAAACGTGAAAATTTTTTCTTGTTCATCCTGCAATGATGCTCTTAACTCAGGGCTCCCTTGAGCAATGAGCGTATCAATAAAGAACTGTACCGTATCACTAAAACCACCCCTGATATATCCGTATTGTACAAAATGTTGAAGTTCCAATGATGCTCTGTAAATTAATTTTCGGGCCTTGCTCTGCAGTTCGGGTGATTCGCTCAGAAGACGGTGTACTTCCTGTGCATGTTTATAATACAGGGTCACCCAGCGCCTTCCTACCCCTGTTGTGGAAAGCACTGTATCACGAAAACGATAAAACAGGTTGATATCCTGCCTTTGTGCAAGGTCACTAATCGGACAATTTTGATCAGCCTGTAGGGAAAAGTTCAGCTCATTTTCCTCTCCGTCTGTTATTGCAATCTCCCGCTCAATGTCGAACAAACCGTCTTTAGCTGCAATGACAGTGTATGTTTCTGCTGTTGCAGCCAGCGGCAACATAAAAAAGCCCCCACCCGATGACAGTGTGTGATTAGAGCTTTCCATAATTAACTCTTCAATATCAAGATACACACTATCTTCACCAATGCTTCTGCCGCTCAGCGCAAAAACAGTTGCATTATCGATGCCCTCTCCGTTCATACCGTCTCTAACCTCACCGACTAAAAAACCAAAATTGCTGCCTTTGGTTATAATTTTAAAAGAAGGGGTCCTGCTACATTCGCTAATAGTAATATCAAAGAACCACTCGCCGCTTTGAGCACTCTCAATGATTAATTCCCGTGCATATTCGGCTTTTATCGTCCATGGCGCACCTTCAGCCCGTGCAACTGTAGCATTATCAACCATCTGAAACGCATCCAGGTTGAAGGCACAGGTTTCTTCCTGCTGCATATATACTTCCCGGATATCTTGCTGAAGCTGTCCCGTCCGCGATGATGAACCCGTAATCGTGAAGAGATCTCTTCCAACAGCATCTTCACCTTCTGTGATAACATGCACATCCCATTTTCCAATAAGTTTCTCAGCCCCGGGAATCTGCTCGGCGGTAGAGATGTTAAGGGTTGCACTTAACTGGGTATCACTAAGCACTTCGACATCATCATCCTCCGGACGGGCGGAAGCCAGCACAGTTTCATTATCATTGCGAATTTCAACTCTTGTTTTGTTTTTCTCAAAATTAGTATTTCTACCCACAATTGCCACAGTGAGCCGTTGACCCGGTGATCCCTGGTTGGGCACAATACTTAAAATACTCGGTTCCTCAATAAAAGAGGTAAAAGAAATATTGACATCCTGATCTTTGAGCCTGTTTACCAGGGAATCGGTAAAAGGTGCTGTTTGATCCTCAATTTTATTGGCAATATTTAAGGCAAACGGTTTGCTTGTCCTGTTTTCATTAAAATCCTTTACTGTTACCATGATGGAAATAGGACCGATGCCGGGGAAACCATCAGTATAAGAATGCGTAAAGATCCCCTCCTCGTATTTCAGCTGAGTAGTGTTATCGCTCAACCCGAATGCATACGTAAAGGTCCCGTCCCCGGGCAGGTCATCTTCAAATAAACCATCATCCAGCATCTCCTCTATGGTTACGGGACCGGTTTCGAGACACTCCTCGTCGGCATTACGACAGCCGGTAAGATTGAGCGTGGTAAGATCAATCGTAACAGAGGCGATACGGCCCAAAATATTTTCACCTTCAGCATCTGATGATATTGTTGCCGTAACAGTTGTAGGATTGCCGTCATTTTCTATATCAAAAAGGCTCGTGGTGATTGCGATCTCAAAATCAAATTCGTCTGTCTCCTCAGTGCTCTCCCCAATGCAATAAAGATAGCCGTCCTGCGAGCCGACATATAAAAGTTCACCCGGCCCGATAGCCGGCGATGAGCGAACCATACCACCGGTGCCGAACTGCCATTTCAGAGAACCATCTTTAAAAAGTGCATAGACAGTGCCGTCATCTGAGCCAAAATAAATATCACCGTTTCCATCAATTGCAGGCGAAGAACGTATTGGGCCGGAGGCAGCATATGTCCATTGAAGCTCTCCGTTTTCATCATACGCATAGAGTCTGCCGTCATCGCAGCCGACACAAATAACTGTCCCGCCTTCCTGGTCATCAACCGCAGGCGAAGAACGTATCTTACCCCCGGTTTTTCTCTTCCAGATCAGTTCGCCCTCGTTTGAGTCACCCGTGACATTTTCATTGAATGCATACAAATATCCATCATCTGCACCGACATAAACCCTCCCGTTATGCACAGCCGGTGAGGAGTGGATTGCGGCATTGATATCGAAAAGCCATTTTATACGACTGTCTGCCTCCAGGCCCGGAGACGTGGCATTATCACCGTTGCCCCCGCTTGAATTAACAGCATATAAAAAGTTGCCGCCCCCGAAAAATACCGTATTGCCTGCAAATGCCGGAGATGACTTTACCGTTCCTTCAGATAAAAATGTCCAGCTGACGACTTCTGATTTTAATATCTTTTTGCTTTCGCTTTGTATCCCGGACATGTCGGGAGTCAGTCCAATAGCATACAATGCTTTATCATCAGATCCGAGATAGGCAGTGTCCCCGGAAATAACCGGTGATATTGCAATATTTTCATTAAAATCGCTTTTCCACTTAAGTTCACCGGAGGAATCAAAATAATGCAGATAACCGTCTTCTGTTACAACGAACACCTCTCCGTTGGAATTTACTGAAGGTGAAGATGCAACAGAATCAGAAATATCACGAATCCAGCCCGGTCCTCCATCAGGTTGTATGGCTGCTACAAAGCCGCTCTCTGTGGCGATATATACTGTACCATCGGATGTGACCGCAGGAGATGCGCTAATTGCGCCTGTTTCATTATTTACCTTCCAGCGCCATTGCAGTTCAATCTCCTCGGGCGGTCCTGTAAGATTGGTCTTACCGGTGTGCTGCGGATTACCGCGAAACATTAACCAGTCACCGCTTGGGCTTTCGGTAGGTTCTTCTTCCTGTGCATAGGTATTGCCCATCAGAAGGACCGTCATAAGGGACAGGAAGAGAATAAAACGACAGTTTTTAAGTAGTCTAGTTGTGGCTATGAGTATCATCATTATTGTAGCATTAGTTTGACAGGGTAAGTATCATCGACATTTCAAGGGGGAAATCAAAATGCTCATATTCAACCAAAGCGGTAGAAAAAACAAACCCAGTAGTCGTAGTAGGGTTGACATCCATACTGTAACTGACATGTTTGAAGCCATAGGTAAATTTAGGTTCCAGTGTCTCAAACATATTACCGGCCGAGGTAAGATTTGCAAAAATCCCCCAGGTAAAATAACCGATTGCTGATCCGACCTCTCCCGTGGGTGTTATCGTGACGGTTAATTGGCGAATCTCCTCATCCGGCAACATGGCTGTAACCAAAGCAAAATGAAAACTTCCCGGCTCCCCGAATGTGCCGTTGTACTCAAATTCTAATGAGCGTGAATCGCCGGGAGAAAGCACCACGACATCAACAGAGGAATCCAGTGCCGACAATGCGGCAGGTGTTACCATTCCGGCACGGCACACACCGTAACTAAGCGTTAACAGAAAAGAAGCTATTATAACAGCCGCACATTGTTTCATAAGTATTACGTATCCTCATATCATGGCAACAGAACCATCGTGAAGCAAACCTATTAAAATAACTATTTTTTTATTATAGCCACAAACATAATAGCGTGTCAAATACAATTCAATCAAGTCGCGGAACCCCTCTTTGTGCAGAAGATGATGATGTACCGGCGAACAATACACATTGGATATGTACCGCTGTGTTTCTAAGCCGGTTTTCCGTGCTTAACAGAAGGTATTCCGTATACAGAAAGGTTTAATAGTAATCAACAGTAAAAAACCATGCTACGGATGATTGATGTGAAAAGCAGGGAAATAATTCCTTGGCGTGCCAAATGCTTTAATGTATATTGGGAGGGATTAGAGAATCCCTCCGTTTTCCCAAGATAAAAACCTGTTCCCCAGGTCTACCCTCCCTTATTTTATTTTTTTATATTGCTAAATAGTATTTATTATGTTAGTTTTGTTAAATTTATTAGCAATGAAATGCCAATTCGATGAAGATGAGGAGATAATATATGGGAAGAGTATGCAGTTTTTGTGGAAAAAGCAGACAGGTTGGCTACAATGTAAGTCATGCCCACAATAAAACAAAAAAAGTCTGGAAAGCTAATATTCAAAAAGTACGTAGCGTAAAAAACGGTACCGTAAAAAGAATGTATGTTTGTACACGCTGTATCCGTTCCGGGTATATCCAAAAACCGGGAAAAACCGCCATCAGTCAGGCTAAAGGCAAACCATCACAAACTGTTTAAGGTCGGACTCTTGTAACTCTCAGAACACCTCGTACATTTTTGATTGTTTGTATTACCTGCTCTAATTGTTCTACGCCGCTTGTTTCAATCTCGAAAATACATATCGCTTTTTTATCAAGGGTGGTTTTTATTTTGGCATTAACAATATTAGTCTCTGTGGCGGAAATGGAAGATGTTATCTCTGCCAGGAGTCCTTTTTTATCCTCGGTGACCACTTCAATAGGTACGGTAGCTGTATAATGTACCGTGTTGTCCCATTGTGCATCTATGGCCCTCTCCGGGTCGGCATCTTCAAGAAAATCACACCCCACAACATGTACCGTGACCCCCCTGCCCCTGGTAATAAATCCCTTGATTCTGTCTCCTGGAATCGGATTGCAGCATTTGCCGAAACGCACCATAATATCATCCAGTCCATCTATACGAATACCTTTCCCTGGTTTGTTAACGGTCTTAGTAGGAACCTTTACAGCTTTTTCTTCAAGGTCTTCCTTTAATTCCTGGGGGAGAAACTTATTAGCTATCTGTCTGGCCCTTATCCTGCCGTATCCTACCGCAGAAAAAAGGTCATCAAGGTTTTTCACACCGTCCTTTCTAAAAAGGCCCAGAACCTCGCTGTCCTTCAAAAGTTTTGAAAAGCTCTGTTTGTGTTTTCTGAACTCCTTCTCGCAAATTTCCCGCCCCAAAACTATACTGCGTTCTCTTTCCTGTTGTTTAATCCAATGTCTGATTTTAGTCTTGGCTCTGGAGGTGTTAACAAATTTCAGCCAGTCACGGCTGGGCTTATGACTGGGTTGCGTTAATATTTCAACAACATCACCGCTCTTCAGCTCATATTTTAAAGGAGCAATGCTGCCGTTGATTTTTGCACCAACACAGCTGTGCCCTATAGCAGTGTGGATACGATAAGCAAAATCTACGGGTGTGGCCCCCTTGGGCAGCTCAAACACTTCACCAGCCGGTGTGAACACGTACACTTCATCAGGGAAAATATCTACCCGAAATGTCTCCAGAAATTCCTTAGAATCTTTGACGTCCTGCTGAGACTCCATAACTTGTTGCAGCCAGGCAAAGCGCTGGTCATCTTTTTGTTCAATCTTGCGGCCTTCTTTGTATTTCCAGTGTGCTGCTATGCCGTGCTTCGCTACCATGTCCATCTCGGCGGTTCTAATCTGTATTTCCACACGCTGCCCGTATGGTCCTACAACAGTAGTATGCAGAGATTGATACATGTTGGCTTTCGGTAGCGAGATATAATCTTTTAACCTCCCCGGGATCGGTTTCCAGATAGAATGGATTATGCCTAATACCTCATAGCATTCTTTTCTTTCACCAACAATAATACGAACTGCTGTTAAATCATAAATGTGCTTAAAGTCTAAATTCTGCTGTAACATCTTGTTGTAAATACTATAAATATGCTTGGGTCTTCCCTTAATCCCGGCGCTGATACCGAACTGCCGCAGCTTTTCATCTATGATACCGATAACTTCTTGAACATACTTCTCTCTTTGCTCAGCAGTGACTACAAGGTTTTTTTCAATCTCTTTATAAATTTTTTCATGGATATGGCGCAGAGCAAGGTCCTCCAGTTCTCTCTTCATTAAAAAGAGTCCGAGTCGGTTGGCCAGGGGAGTATATATATCCAGGGTTTGCTGAGCTATCCTTTTTTGTCTCTCAGGTGGAAGATACTGAAGTGTACGCATGTTATGCGTACGATCAGCGAGCTTCACCAAAACAACCCGAATATCCTTTGACATTGCAAGTATCATCTTGCGAAAATTATCAGCTTGCCTGTCCAGGCGGCTTTTGGTCGATAATTTACTGATTTTGGTTACACCATCCACCAAAAAGGCAACTTCCTGGCCAAAAGTCTGTCTTATTTCATCAAGCGTCGCATAGGTGTCCTCTACCGTATCGTGCAGCAATCCGGTTGATACCGAATACTCATCTAAATTCAGATCTGCAAGTATTTTTGCGACCCACAAGGGATGGTTCAGGTAGGGCTCGCCCGACAGACGTGTCTGACCATGGTGAACTTTGGCAGAAAACACATATGCTTTTCGTATAAGATCCAGGTCGGCTTCTTGATTGTATTTGGAAACCTGGTCGATAATATCGTTAATACGTACAATTTCTTTTTGCATATACGCTATCCCGATAGGGTGGGATGGTTGTTACGTAAAATTCGTTTTTCTAAGATTCTCCGCAATAGCCTCGGTAACACTGTCCACAGCAACCTGTTTGACTTCTCCTGTTTTTCTCCATTTAAGATCGACCATGTTTTCTTTTACCGCAAATTTGCCCACAGTGACACGCAATGGTATGCCCACAAGGTCAGCATCATTGAATTTACTTCCCGGCCGTTCATCACGATCATCCAGAAGCACTTCAATGTCTTGAGCCAGAAGATCATTATACAAGTGCTCAGCTATCTGCTTCTGCTTTTCATCAGTAGGGTTGACCAATACTATAATGACTGAAAAAGGTGCAATTGGTTCAGGGAAAATGATACCGTGTTCATCATGGGACTGCTCAATGGCAGCCGCAGCGGTTCTGCCTATACCGATCCCGTAACACCCCATAACCATGGGTTTGGAGCTGCCGCCTGCATCAAGGTAGGTCGCCTGCATGGCTTCACTGTATTTAGTACCCAGTTTAAAAATATGGCCGACTTCGATGCCCCTCGTTGTGGTAAGCTTTTCACCACATCGGGGGCATGAATCACCTTCCTGTGCACAGCGAATATCGGCAAACCGGCTTACAGTAAAATCACGATTTATATTAACATTTATTAGATGGATATCCTTTTCATTGCCCCCGGTTACAAAATTGATCCTTCCCTGTAGCCCGAGATCTGCAATTATTTCAACATCTTTAAGCCCGACCGGCCCGGCAAATCCCCGCGGTGCATGAGTAATTCTCTCGATAAGCTCTTCATCTGCCAATTCGAGGTGGTCACAGGCAAGCAGATTCTTAAGCTTTATCTCATTAATTTCATGGTCACCCCTGACCAGAGCAACCACGGGATCATGCGCGGAAGCAAAAACCAGCGTCTTGATTAAGCTGGAAGCATCCACGTTAAGAAATCCGGTAACCTCCTCAATAGTTTTCATCTGAGGGGTTTCAACCCGTTGGAGTTCATTAAAATCATCCTTTTTTACAGGAGCTGCCTGAGGTGCCTGTATCTCGGCTTTTTCCATGTTAGCAGCATAATCACAGTCTGTGCAGGCTACAATAACGTCTTCACCGGTATCTGCCAGTACCATGAACTCATGTGAGAAACTGCCGCCGATAGGACCGGAATCGGCCTCAACAGCTCTGAATTTTAAACCCAAACGTTCAAAAATACGACAGTACGCATCATACATCTTGCGATAGCTTTCCTCCGCACCTTTCTCATCTACATCAAAACTGTAAGCATCTTTCATGATAAATTCACGCGCACGCATAACACCGAATCGTGGTCTAATCTCATCTCTGAACTTAATATGAATCTGATATAAATTAACAGGCAGTTGTTTATATGAAGAAATAACACCTTTCACCAGATCGGTGATAACCTCCTCATGGGTAGGACCAAGACAAAAATCCCGCTCATTTCTATCCTTGAGTCTGAGGAGTTCTTTACCATATACATTCCACCGTCCGCTCTCATGCCAAAGCTCGGCAGGCTGTACAAACGGCAAGGTTACTTCAAGGGCGCCCGCCCTGTTCATCTCCTCGCGAACAATCTGGGCGGTTTTTTTAATCACACGTTCACCAAGGGGCAGAGTTGAATAAATCCCTGCAGCAAGTTTTCTAATCATACCTGCGCGCAGCATCAGCCGGTGGCTCATTACTTCTGCTTCAGCCGGATCCTCTCTCAGAGTTGGAATTAAAAACTGTGAATAACGCATTGTGGTACTCCTTATCAAAAGTTATCAGGCATCCGTATTCAGCATTCAGAGTTGCTCATTGCTTTTACCCGCTGCTCTACGGCCTCAAGAAAGGTAACACTTCACTGTTCACGCTTTACCATTCACTGTTCACCGTTTACTGTTCATTGTTCATTGTTCATCATTTTATATATTTCTTTTAAGAATTCTTCGAACACATCTGCTTTAGGGCATTTTTTAATGATCTTACCTTTAGCAAATATAACGCCATGCTTTTTACTGCCGGCCAGGCCGATATCCGCCTCTTTTGCTTCACCCGGTCCGTTCACTTCGCATCCCATGACGGCAACTTTAATAGGCTGTTTTATGTTAACAAGTTTTTTTTCAAGCTTATTTGCCATGCTGACAACATCCAGTTGCTGTCGGCCGCACGTCGGGCAGGAAATCATTTCCAGTCCATAGTGACACAGCCCCAGGCATTTCAAAATTTGAAACCCCACCCGTACTTCCTCTACCGGATCAGCTGAAAGGGACACACGCAATGTATCGCCAATGCCGTCTGCCAGCAAAACCCCCAGTCCCACTGCTGATTTCACGGTACCTGAAAAGGCTGTGCCGGCTTCAGTAATACCTATATGCAAAGGATAGCAGCTCTTCCTGGCAACGATCCTGTAGGCCTTAACGGTTGTCATCACATCAGAAGACTTAATGGAGACTTTAATCTGTTTGTATGCCATGTTTTCAATGAGAGCTATATTTCTCAAAGCGCTCTCGGCAAGAGCTTCAGCAGTAGGATGACCGTATTTTTTTAAAATATTTTTTTCCAGTGAACCGGCATTTATGCCGATTCGAATTGCAACATCACGCTCTTTTGCTTTTTTAACAACAGCGGCAACCCGCTGTTTGCTGCCGATATTACCGGGGTTGATTCTGATACCATGTGCACCGGCATCTATACTCATAAGAGCTAAACGATAGTTAAAATGAATATCAGCAATAATCGGCACATGAACCTTACGGACAATCTCTTTAACTGCCAGTGCTGCCGTATCATCAGGAACAGCAACCCGTGCAATATTACAACCTGCTTTCTCCAGACGCTTTATTTGTGAAACAGTAGCTCTCACATTGCGTGTGTCAGTGGAAGCCATTGACTGAACAGTAACGGGAGATCCTCCACCGACTGCAACCGGTCCAACAAATATCTTTTTTGTCTTTTTCCTCTTTATCACTCTAATAATAACCTTTTACTGTTCAAGTCTTAAGCTTCCCACAATTTCCTGAACGTCGGTACAGCCTTTATCCTGCAGATATTTTTCAATTCCATCCAAAATAGAATGCGGCGCCTGCGGGTTAACAAAAAGGCCGGTCCCGATTTGTACAGCACGTGCACCAGCAATAAGAAACTGCAGGGCATCATCAGCATCCATAATTCCGCCGATACCGATTACCGGAATTGATATTTTTTGTACTGTTTCCCATACCAGGCGAAGTGCAAGGGGCCGTATTGCCGGTCCCGAAAGTCCGCCGGTTATATTGGCAAGAACCGGCCTGCATGCGTCAGTATCAACTACCATTCCGGTAAACGTATTTGTTAGGGAGACTGCATCTGCACCGGCTTCTTCAACGCTCTGTGCTATCGCAGCAATATCGGTAACGTTTGGCGTCAGTTTCACAATAAGCGTAAGGTCTGTCACGCTGCGTATTGCTTTTATTGTCTTATAGGTCATGGTCGCATCAGTGCCAAAAGAGATGCCCCCTTCTTTGACATTCGGACAGGATATGTTGGCCTCTATTGCGCTGATCCCCTCAACATCACTCAATCTTCCGGCAAGCTCGGCATATTCTTCTACGGTCGAACCATAGAAATTAACAATTACCGGCGTAGTAAATTGACGCAAAAAGGTCAGTTTCTCTGCGACGAATGCCTTTAAACCGACATTCTGCAATCCAATAGCATTAAGCATACCTGAAGGCGTTTCTATGATTCGGGGTGGAGGATTGCCGCACGTTGGCTCTAGAGAAATTCCTTTCGTGATAACTGCACCAAGCCGGTTGATATCAAGCAGGGCTGCATATTCTTCCCCGTAGCCGAAAACCCCTGAGGCAACCATCACAGGGTTGCACAAGTGTAATCTTCCTATGTTTACGGCAAGGTTTACTTCTTGAGCTGCCATAATCATTTCATCCGATTGTCTACAGTTCACTTTTTTATTAAGTAATGATCCTCGCCTAAAAGGCGAGGCTTTAGGAAGCCCCCCCTAGGGGCTTGAAAATCACCACAGATATTCATGCAGCAGTGGTTTTATAATTTTTTTCCATTTGCTCAATCACTCTCTTTCTCAGTCCCATTGCAACGCAGCCGAGTGCAGCGATTTCAGGCGGATAAAAGGGTCAACATGTCTGAGCGCAGCGAGTTTGTTGACCCGCCGTCTGAAATCCTGCCGCGAGGGTATCCGCCTCTGGCGGACAAGTTGCAGGGTGCCTTTTCTTTTGTTACTTTTCTTTGGAGCACGCAAAGAAAAGTAA
>JANQFE010000160.1 GCA_028278025.1 Thermodesulfobacteriota bacterium
GCCTGCGGCATCGGGTTGCGTGCTTCAGGCTATGTGCTCGCAAAAACGGCTACTTTCTTGATTACCAGACATCGTTCGCACCGCCTTTGCAGCCCAACCCGATGCCGCAGGCTGGCCGTTAATAGTCATGAATAATGCGGGCTAGTCTTTCTAAATTTTATTAAGGCGTTAAAACCGTAAAAATACTGTCGGTACCCGTTAAAAGATTTTTATGAATTACTGGTGTGGTGTTTTTGGCTGATAAGCTGAAAAACATTCTTAGGGTGCCTGGCAAAAAACTTCGCTGGAGGTGGGCGACTGAGTCCTCTTACTGCAAGAGAAGAGGCCTCTTCAGCAAAACATGTTTCTGAGAGAAATATTATACAATTCCAGCTGTAAAAATAAAAAATTTGTTTAAATCGTACAGCTTTGTTTTTTTATGTAAAAAAAAGAATAATTAAATGTGCTCTGTAATGTTTTTATTCCCCAGCAACGCTGCTTGTCAGATCAGATGCTTCTTCTGTATTAAGAAGAACTTCATCTATTTTTTTCTTATCAAATCTCCAGGAATTACCTACCCGAAATCCTGGTATGGTGCCGAGTTTTGCATGTTTATAAACCGTTAAAACGGACATTTTTAGATACTTTGCAACTTCCTTCGGGGTCATTATTTCTGACATGTTTTCTCCTCTAACACTATAAAAAATCTAATTACTTCAATTTATAGGTGTCTTTTACTAAATATTGTATGATTTGTCAATAGAAAATGCTGTTTTTGTTTAACATGTATTAATCAATTTTTAAAAATTTAAAATAATGCAAAGATTCTCCAGGCCGTGGGGTAACAAAGTCAGTATGCTTATGGTTGGTATAATTTACAACAAAAAGGCAGGTGGAGCTGGCAAGCACTAGTACAGTGCCACTTTTGAATTTGGGGGTAATGATTTAGCGAGGGTCTTTGGTGTTGATTGCTGCGGGCTATGGGCTCGCTTGAACAACTGTCTCTTATAGTATAGGCAATTGCTCACACCGCCCTTGCTGCTCAAAACCAAAGATGGCCAACGTATACGAACAAAATAAAATGTCCATGTGTATTAGTCTGCTTCCTCCTTTTTCTCCTGGCGGGCTGCATTCAGATTCTTCTCCAATTGGGTAAACTTCTTTTCAACTTCGTCAAATTTTTCGTCAAAGACTTTAAACAGACTTTCCAGATCCTCATCTTTTTTTCTCTCAGTCATGACCTCGGTTCCCTTCTTGGTCAATGTGATTTGCTGAATGCATCTTCTCGGCATGAATGCAGTTTTTTCATAAATACTTCCAGCTGCCCCTGAAGCGGCTCTTTGGGCAGATGGTCACCGGCAATCGCATAAGCTTGAACTACCCGCATAAGTGTTATCCAAGCATCAGAGTGGCCCTGTTTGCAAATAGTATAAATGGGACACATATGACATTGGTTTGCATATTCGGTACATAAAAAAATTGGTACGACGGCTGCTTTTAAAAGTTCCTGAAAATGGCTTAGGTGAAAAATTGTTTTTGAAAAGGCAAGTATTCGTTCCCATTTCTCAAGTGTCAGCTCAAGAGAATCCTCTCCTTGAGTATATCTTTTTTTCATCTCTTCAAAACTCATTAAGGCTTTCTGAGCATTTCTGTCGGTTTTTTCCATTCTGCCTATACACCATTACTGCTGTTTTTGCTTAATTTAATCTTTTTCCCCCATAAAAAAGGGAGCGTATCCACCTATTCATTGTTTGCATATAGCGCTATAACCATCATGTTAATTGTGTTCTAAAAATGTTTAGATGTCAATAGGCAGCCCGGGGAAAAAGATTGTGAGCACTTAGCCCGCAGCAAACGCACCGACTGTTTCCCGCTTGGGTATCCCCCAAAGGTAAACTTGACGCTGTGCTGGATAATAGATCGGAGAAAAAACGTGGCAGCTAAAATTATTTTACGATTGCTTCTTTTTCAACAATCTGGGCATAGTCTTGTAAGCACCGTTTATCTGTGCTTTTGATATGGCGCGCCTTCATAATGAGTATCGGCTCCAGTTTGGTAATAAACATCCGGGCAATTTTCTCCTTGCGCGAAGAGTGCCGGGACTGTTGTAATAAGAGATACCCCATGAGAATTTCGGTTGCCATATCAACAAGATTTCTGCTGCACAGATCCACAAGCTGGTTATCCTTGCGACCGTTTAGGTGCTCAACTGCTGCAGCAAGCAGCTTTCGGCCGTGAAGAAGTTTTTTTGCAAGAGCTCTCTGGTTCCGGTTCCATTCCACATGGCTGCATTCTTCAAAATATTTTTCCATTGTACCGTTCAAAATTCCTTTCACGGCACTGAGCACCTGCATCTGGGAAGTACCTTCATAAATATTTGTTATGCGGGCATCACGATAATAGCGCTCAGCCGGATAATCCTGCATATACCCGCTCCCGCCCATTACCTGCATTGCATCACGGGTTACCCAGATGCTCATTTCAGAACAATAATATTTTACACACGAAGTAAGCAGGTTGGTAAGCCGTTCAAACTTTTTTGTTTTCTTCCGCAGTATCTTTTTTTCATCAGGCGCTACGTTCTCGCTATGCAGCCGCCGCGCCATACCAACCGACAGATCCATAATCCGTGCTGTTTCGTAAACGAACGCCCGGGATGCTTCAATGGCTACTTTCATAGTAGTAAGCATCTCAGCCACAGCCGGGATTGTTTCGATTTTTCTTCCATACTGCTTTCTTGCCTGAGCATAGGCCTGGGCCTCGTTAAAAGCGGCCTGGCTAATGCCTACGGCCTGTGCAGCAGTTGCAAGCCGTGCTCCATTTAATAGCGCCAGTACATAGGTTACCAACCCCCTTTGTCTTTCTCCGATGAGGTAGGCCGGCGTATCTTGAAAAGAAAGCTCACACGTTGGGGAACCATGGATGCCCATTTTTTCTTCAAGTCGTCTCACCGTAACCGTACTGTCACCCTCACACAGAAAAAGGCTCAAACCCAGACCATCCGTTGTCCCCGGCTCGCTTCTGGCAAGCACCAGCAGAACCTCTGCACAGCCGTTTGTAATAAATCGTTTCACCCCCTTGAGTCTCCAGGTCCCGTCACTGTGCTGCCCTGCTTTCATTTTTACATTTTGCAGATCACTGCCGGCCTCGTCCTCGGTGAGTGCCATTGCACCGGTTGCACTTCCGTCTGCAAAACGCGGCAGATATTTCTGTTTTAGGGTTTCATCTGCATATTCTTCAATAATGCTGCTGATTCCCTGAAGTCCGAAAATATTTTGAATACTTGCATCGGCCTGTGAAATTATTTCCACCATCATAGTGAAAAGAAAACTGGGAAGGTTCAGGCCGCCGTATTTTCTTGATATAGTGACCCCCATAAGCTCTGCCTGCCGCAGGGCCTGCAGACATTTCTGCAGGGGCGGCGACAGAATGACTTTGCCGTCCTTGAGAATATGGGGCTCTCTATCAATCTGTTCGCTGCGTAGAGCAATGATTCGGGCGGCAATATCACCGGTAACTTCAAGTATTCGTCTATAGTTTTCGCAGGCATCCGCAAAACTGTCCGGAGCATAACCGTAGAGCTCCTTTTCGCTAAAATTGTTCTCATAGAGCCCGATTATATCGCTGAGGTCTGTTGTTGTGAAAATAAAACTAAGGTCTCTATTGTCTGTAAAGTAATTCATGGTCTGCTTAATGGCTCAAGATTCTGTAGTTTCTTATCAGTTTTGGTATAACTTCCCGCACATCACCTACAATACCATAGTGGGCTATACTGAAGATCGGAGCTTCCGGATCGGTATTGATAGCAACGATTCTGCCGGATTCCTCCATACCCGCAAGGTGCTGAACAGCACCTGAAATTCCGCAGGCAATATAGAGTTTCGGCCGCACGGTTATACCCGTCTGGCCGATTTGATGTTCATGTCCGCTAAAGCCGGCGTCTACGGCAGCCCGGGTCGCACCGACCTCTGCACCAAACAACCGGGCCAGCTCCCGGACAAGCTGGAAATTTTCTTTAGTGCCCAGGCCGGCCCCACCAGCCACAATGATAGGGGCTTGTTTAAGGTTTACGGTGCGCGCAACATGTTGCTGCTGTAAAATTGTAGTAATAATATCAGCACGTTCTATATCAGATTGAATATGAACAACCTCGCCCCTGGCAGCCCTGTTGCGGGCCGGCAGTTTCATCATGCCTTCACGAATAGTTGCCATCTGGGGACGGGTCTGCGGATTAACAATGGTTGCAATAACATTGCCTCCCCAGGCCGGTCGTATCTGTAGCAGAATATTATTATGCTTTTTTCCGGTTTTGGGGTCTGTATAGGAACCGATTCTCAGATCTGTGCAATCAGCAGTAAGTCCGACTCGTAGTTTTGAGGCAATGCGGGGTGCCAGGTCGCGGCCCTGGGGTGTTGCCGCCATAAGCATTATAGATGGTTTCTTGTCCTCAATCAGGCTGCATAGTGCTTTTGTATAAGCACTGCTCGTATACCCTCGCAGATAAACAGAATTGAGTACATATACTCTGTGCGCTCCATACTCAATGATGTGCTGTGCCAGACCCTCACTGTGTTCACCGACAATAATGCCGGCAACCGCAACCTGCAGTTTTTCTGCCAGCTGCCGGGCCTTACCGAGCACTTCCAGGGAAGCTTCTTCCAGCTCTTTTTCATAGCGCTGGATGAATACCCAGACCTCACCTGTTTGTTTGCTTTTTCCCGTATCTTTAATCAAAGCTATATTCCTGAATCAGCTCCTGCAAAAGTTCGTTTATGCCCTCATCGGTAGGGGCTATTTTTTTAAAGGTTTTTCCTTTTCTGATGACACTCTCTATTTTTTTTACCCGTGTTGGTGAACCGGAAAGCCCGCACACCGCAGGATCTATCCCCAGGCTGTCGGCATCCCATTCTTCCACAAGAAGTCCTTTGGCGGCACGGTGCGCACCGGTACCACCATCTGTCAGCTCACTTTTTGCGCGCGCTTTTTTATAGTGCATTATTTTTTTGGCTGATGGCGGGCGCGGCAGGTTGGCCCTGTCCGTCACCGTAAGAAGCACTGGAAGCTTTGCTGCGGCCAGCTCTTTGCCTCGCTCAACATCTCTCCAGACAGAAATTTTTTCTGAATGTAACTGTTCAATTTTCTCCACATAGGTAAGCTGGTTTATATCAAGTTTTTCTGCAACCTGGGGACCGACCTGGGCAGTGTTTCCATCGATAGCCTGCCGGCCGCACAAAACCAGGTCAAATGTGCCGATCTGCTGGATGGCCCTGCTCAGCACCGCAGAGGTGGCCAGCGTGTCGGAGGCGGCAAAACGCCGGTCGGTTACAAGAACCACTCGATCCACCCCTCGATAGAGGGCCTGTCTGAGTATCTCTGCTGCCGAAGGCGGACCCATGGTTATGGTACAAATGCTTGCCCCAAAGCGCTCCTTGATCTGCAAAGCCATTTCTAAAGCATTAAGATCCTCCGGGTTAAAAACAGCCGGCAAAGCTGTTCGATTAAGCGTGCCGTCCTTTTTCATTGCACGGGCTGTCACGGCAGTGGTATCCGGGACCTGTTTTGCCAAAACAATAATAGAATACTTCATTTGCAGTTTTTAAGACAGATTATTACATGTTGTGATTAGAGATTTTTTTTCATATTGTATGATATAATAAACAGCTCTAGTACTAACCGACAATCAAAACTGTAGATCAGCGGTTGGGCTCGCACCTGTTTGGGCAGCAAGGGCAGTGCGAGCCTCAGCCAGAACTATACTAATAGTCATTCCGGCGAGCAGGTTGCCCGCAGCAATCAAGCAGGTGCGAGCCCAGCTTACACCCAATGTTAATTGTCCTCATGTACTAGTTGACAAAGACCAAATTTTATACTGTTATGGTACTATAAAGCAACTACTAAAAATGCCTCGACGATTACCCGGATATGTTTCACTACTCCACAACGGCACACTACAAAAAAGGGTGGATAAATTGTTTTCCCTGTATGCGCCCTGCAAGCTGTGTCCGTGGAAATGTGGTGTAGACCGAACACAAGGAGAAAAGGGGCTGTGTCGGGCCTCTGATACGGTACAGGTCGCAAAAGCACTGCCCCTTAAGGGGGAAGAACCGCCCATTTCCGGCTCTCGTGGATCAGGCACGATCTTTTTTTCCCATTGTAATCTGAAATGCTGCTTTTGTCAGAACTATCAGATCAGGCAGCAAGCCCAGGGCAAAGAGATCTCGACGGAAGCTCTTGCCGCTTTAATGCTCGGGCTTCAGCAGCAGGGGTGTCATAATATCAATCTTGTTTCCGCCTCTCACTATTTGCCCCAGCTTATCAAGGCCCTGTACACTGCGGCCCGGGATGGCCTTTGCCTTCCGATTGTTTATAATACCAACGGATATGAAGATACCACCGTGCTGAAACTGCTTGATGGAATTGTTGATATCTACCTGCCCGACGCCAAATATGCCCTTGACACATACGCGTGGAAATATTCTTCTGCCAGGAACTACCCTCGGATAAATTTTGAAGCTATAACGGAAATGTTTCGCCAGGTCGGCCATCTGCTGACTGATGATCGTGGTGTAGCCGTAAAAGGACTCATTGTGCGACATCTCATATTGCCGGGAGGCTTGTCCGGAACAGAGTCGATACTGCAGCGACTAAAAGAGTCTTTCGGCTCTGCTGTTTTTATAAGCCTTATGGGTCAATATCTGCCCTGCTACAGGGCCTCTTGTTTTAAAGAGTTGAACACCAAGATCACCCACGATGAATATATGCATGCGGTTGCAACCCTGGAGCTGCTCGGACTTGAAAACGGCTGGCTGCAGGAACTGGATGTTCTGGATAACACTTTTGTGCCTGATTTTACTAAAAAAGATTCCTGGAATTAAAAAAACCGAGTGTTTCATGAAAAATAGAATTTATCTTGAATCTCTGGGATGTGCGAAAAACCTGGTGGACAGTGAGGTTATGCTGGGTTGTCTGGCCCAGTCCGGGTGCCGTTTCACCAGCTCCCCGGATGAAGCCGAGATCATTATAATCAACACCTGCTCCTTTATTGAAGATGCCGCCCGGGAATCCATAGACACCATTTTGCTGCTTGCTGAACAAAAAAAGAAAGGCGCGTGCAAATATCTTGTGGTCAGCGGCTGTCTGCCCCAGCGCTACAAGGAAGAGCTGATCAATGCGCTTCCAGAGGTTGACCTTTTCCTGGGAACCGGTGAGTTTCAAAAAATTGTACCGCATCTGGAAAACCTGACAACAGCGGCACATCCTCAAAAACTGCGTATCAGCGGTTCTTCTTTTCTGGTGGATCCGGACACACCGCGCATTGTTTCAACTCCTGGTGCAAGCGCTTATCTCAAGATCTCAGAAGGCTGTTCCCACCATTGTACCTATTGTACTATCCCGGCTATCCGCGGGCCTTATAACCCGCGCTCGCGGCAATCTATTATTCGCGAAGCACAGCACCTTGCCGGTCAGGGCATCAAGGAGCTTAACCTTATCTCTCAGGACACAACACGTTACAAAAATCTGGCTGAGCTGTTACGGGAATTGGTGAACATTCCCGGCCTCACCTGGATTCGTCTTCTGTATTGCCATCCTGCAAACCTTACCGCAGAGGTCATCAACGTGATGGCCGCAGAAGAAAAGGTCTGCAGCTATATTGATTTACCCCTCCAACACATATCAGATCCCATCCTGAAAAGGATGGGCCGAAGGATTACCAGGAAAGAAACTGAAACGCTCCTGCGGAGTTTGAGAAGGGCTGTTCCGGGCCTTGCCCTGCGTACAACCCTGATGGTCGGATTCCCCGGTGAAACTGATAATGATTTTGAAAACCTGCTGAATTTTGTGGCAGAATTTCAGTTTGATCATCTTGGTGTATTTCAGTACCAAGATGAAGAGGGTACGCCGGCCTGCAAACTTACCAAAAAAATTCCCAAGAAAACTAAAAAAGACCGCTATCACCACATCATGCGCCTGCAGTCCCGGATTGCAAAAGAGAAAAACAGGACCCGCCTTGGAACGGTTGTTACGGTGCTGGTAGAGGGCAAAGCTTCACATAAAAAATATCTGTTGCAGGGCCGGGCCGAGTTTCAGGGCCCGGAGGTTGACGGGGTAATATTCATAAATGAAAACATGCCGGTGGGATCTTTACACAAGGTTCAACTACAAAAGGTCCTCTCCTATGATCTTGTGGGCACTTTAGTATAGGCTGTTCTTTATGGGTATAGTTGTTTGCCGGTATCCTTGGTTTCATACCCGCCCATCTGGTTCACTTTCTCTATGAATTCCTGTGATCTGATAATCTGCAATAAGGCCTTTAGCGGATCAGATAAAAGAAATTTGGCAGGGATCACAAGATCATATTGCTCTTTTGTCAGGCCCACAAAATCAAGCCCCAGCATGTTTGCAGCCTGAAGGATAGCAATGCCTGTATCGGCTGTCCCGCTCAATACGGCTATG
The DNA here is from genome assembly GCA_028278025.1 of Thermodesulfobacteriota bacterium. GTDB lineage: Bacteria > Desulfobacterota > WTBG01 > CAIYCZ01 > CAIRTM01 > JANQFE01. The sequence continues at coordinate 8,434 of JANQFE010000160.1, forward strand.
GCTGTATCAGCATGTGTAGTAACTTCATTATTATACCCTTTAAGGTTCTCAGTGTGAATCCCCAGCCGTTTGAGCTCAGCATCAAAAAAGGTTCTGGTGCCTGAGCCCTGCTGCCGATTGATAATGGTGATATCCGGTCGTGCCAGATCCTCAATTCCTGAAATACGAAAAGGGTTGCCCTGCTTCACAATGAGTCCTAACTGGCGATATACCAGGTTAATAACGACTACATCACTATCGGGAAGGTAGCGTGCCAGAAAAGGCCGATTGTATATCCCCGTTTCAGGATCAAACAGATGACAGCTGGCAATATGGCACATACCCTTTGCCAGGGCAATGAGGCCCTGCAGGCTGCCCACATTGGAAACAGACATGCTGAAATCCGGATGGGTTCTGCTGAGCTCCTGGGAAAGAATCCCCACCGTGAAATCATCACTGCCCATAACCACAATATGGTTGTGCAGCTCGGTGCTTCTTCCTTTGACTGTGGTGTGTGCCTGGGCATTTTTAAGAATCCAGTCATCAATCAGTTTTTTAGGAAATGTCCATTTACCAGTAATACGGGTAGCCGGAATGTCGGTTTCCTTTATAAGCTTATAAACCTGTTTTTCATTTATGTTTAAATATTCGGCAACATCTTTGGTGCTCATCATTTCTTTGGTCATAACAGAAAAAACCCCCTCGGTACGTTTTTTAAGCGGGATTTATTCTAGCGCCATAAAAAAAATAAAACAACAAAATTTTGAATCATGAAATAGACGAGGGGATAACGCCGAGCTGGCATTACCTGATCTGCCGGGAAGCGCCTGTTTTTGTATAAGATTCTATTTAATGAAAACTCCTGTTTGCTCAAGCAGCCGGCCGGTTTGAATCCCGTTCAGGGCAAAGGTGAGTGCTGATTGTAATTGTGTACTGCCTTCCTGTTGCAAACGCTCCAGCAACATAACTATTTCATCAGCTTTTTGTTGCGTAATACCGGCCCTGCCGTCATCAAGCAGGTCCTGGATGAGTTGCCGGTTGTTTAACACACAGGCAGCAAGCGCACGGCGTATATCAGGGTGCCTCTGCACAATGTGGGCAATTTCAGCAGCATGCTCATAAAAAAGCTTGACAATATCCAGCCCCTTTACGGTAACAAGCCGCTGATCCCGCAGCCGGCGCAGCAGCCTCAGGTCGTCACGGTTGTTAAGCGCAAGGACAAAGGGACAGATCTCGGTACCATTATCATCACCGGGGCTGGCGCTGTCATAGCGCACAATGGTACCGCTATCTCCTGCTGCAAAGGCCAGGTCTTCAGAGTATACCCACACGCCAAAAAGATTCTCAGAGGTCCCGGCGTTCATCGTTGACCACTGGCTGCCGTCGTAGCGAAGAATCGTGCCGTAATCACCCACGGCAAAAATATTGCTGTCCGAGGTCCCCCAAATATCACGTAATCCTTCTGCGTTATTGCTGTAAAACTCGCTAAATGAATCATCCTTGGGATTATATAAAAGAATTATACCGCCATCACCAACCACATAGAGTTTTTCAGAGGGGGAACCCCATACGGCTTTAAAACGCGGATAAGCACCATCCGTAATAATCGACCAGCTCGTGCTGTCATAATGGATCATCACACCGGTGCCGACCCCGCCGGTACCGCTGGGTCCGCCTGCGGCATAGACATCACCTCCGTGGAAACCCCATACAGCCTGCAGGGTCTTATCGGTGGGAACACTCATCTCCTTCCAGGAAATACCGTCGAAATGCAGCATGGTGCCGTGCTCTCCCGCTGCAAAAACATCTTTTCCTGAAGCGGCCCAGATGGCACGCAGTCTGTTATCAGATAACACTTCATGGGTCCACGCTGTACCGCTGAAATGCAGCACACGCCCTTTGTCGGCAGACGCAAAAATTTCACACGGGCAGTAAAAGCCGATTCCATAGATGGTTTTGTCCGTAACGGTCTCCAGGGCTGACCAGCCAATGCCGTTATAGAAAAGCATGGTGCCGTAATCACCCATGGCAAAAACACTCTCCGGCGAATAGCCCCGGATAGCCCTCAGCTTGTCAATCGAGGGAATACCGTATTCCAGAGCCCAGCCGGCCTGCACTGGTGTCGGCAGATACACAAGCTGCGTTGCAGCACTGAAAAACAGAATAAATATACTGATTTGAACCGACTTTTTCATATAGCGCTCCTTTGGTACATGCGTTTTTCGTTTTACGGCGCACGCTTGACATCATGCGGCCAGACCGGATAGAAATAGGGATAGCCGTCGTTTTTGTCTTTGCCGTACGCTGCGATGAATGTTTGAACCTTCTCAGAAAGCAGAAAATCAGACAAAGCACGGGCACCCCTATAATTAGTATGTTTAAAAAATTCCGGGTTTGCCTCCATGACAACATAGGGCCGCCGCATATCAGGATCGCCTTCTACCAGAATCTGCAGGTCGTGGTAGGGAATCTTGTGCAGCTTCACCGGCGTTCGGCCAAAGACAACATAGGCCTCTTTTTCAGCAGCATAGGTGAGCAGCCGGTGGCGTGAGAAAGCTCCATCCTTGAGCACCCAGGAGCCGATCGGCCTCAAACCGGCCTTCTTCCAGAGCTTGTGGCACAGGTCCCGCTTGCCGGCACCCATGCCGTCAACATAGTTCGATTTGGTTTTAGCAATACGCCGAAACGCCTCGGCCCCGTCCTGCAGCCCGCGGATTCCGGCCGGATCTGCAGGCGGCCCCAGGATAACAATGTCATTGCGGGCCCAGGGCCGCATATTAACCCCATAGCCGTCGGCAATCAGATTCGTTGTAATATCACCCGAGTGCATGGTTAAAAGATCAGCCGCCCCTCTGCGGAATGGTTTTGAAATCTTTGTGCGCGGGCCGGTTGACACCACCTCGACGGTATACCCGGTTTCAGCCTCAAACATTCCAGCGATTTTTTGCCAGGTCGTTGTCGCGGTCATACCGCCGATAACACAGCAGCGCACTGTTTTTCGGACGATGAGTTTTTCATTGTGCTGGACAGCATATGTTGTCGCTGCCAGCACCAGACTTGAGAAAAGAAGCAGACCTATATAAACACCATAGTGTGTTTTTAAATATCTGCGTAACATGGCACGCCTTTCCTTAAAAATTTGAATTAAAATGGTACCTTCACTCCCCCATAGACAAACCTGCCCGGTTGGGGAAGGCCGTAGCTTGTCTCATAGTCTTTATCAAACAGGTTATCGGCACCCAGATACACCATGAGTCTGTCTCGCAGCAGTTTTTGGGACAGTTTCACATTGACCAGAGTATATTCGTTGAGCCTGCGCTTCTGGTACGGTGTTTTTTTAGAATAATAATACTGCCGGTTTATATGTCTTACAGACGTATAAACTGTCAGGCCAAAGGGTGCCGTGTAGCGAGCTTCCAGGGTCAGTTTGTCGCGCGGGTTGTACTGCACTTCATCTTTTGTTGTACCTGAGGACATGTCATCGGTATCAAGATAGGTGTAGCCTGCTTTAAACATCAGACCGTTCCAGGGATGGGTTTCCACAGACACCTCTATGCCCCTGAAGCGGTAACGGTCGCGGTTCTCGTTGCGGTCGGTAAAAGCATCCTTCTGAATAAAATCTTCAATATCATTGCAGAAACCGGTCAGGCTCAGACGGGTATTGCCGGGCAGTTGCTGGGTAAGGCCTAGTTCATAATTATATGATCGTTCAGGATCAAGATCCGGGTTTCCTTTCACTTCGTCATAGAGCTGGCTGATCGAGGGAAAGCGAACTTTGCGGGAGACAGAACCGGCCAGGCGTGTATCTTGGAATATGTCATAGGTTGCTCCGATAACAAAGCTGTATTCCCCGTCGTCATCGTCGCTCTGCTTGCGCTGCCAGAGGTGACTGTAGCCCAGAGCAATTATTATATCATCTGCAGGTGAAAACTCATACTCCAGTGCAGCCGTATAGATCCCAATATCCCGGTCGCGATCAAAGTGGCGCATATAATAGTACTTTTTCTTTTTCCCTCCCGGACTGCTGCCTCCGCCGCCTCCACCGGTGCCGCTACCGCCGCCGCCCGCCTGGTCTGCTTCGGTTACACCACCAATCGAAACCATCTTGTCTCTTATTTTCCCGTCAGCCTCCCACCAGTTCTTTTCTACACCCAACCCCATACTAAGCAGGCCGAATCGTCCGAGATCACAGCGGGCCTGAAGGTTTCCTCCCATTGTGCGGGTTTCGGTGTTCTGGTAATAGGTTTTTTTAATATAGATGTCATCCATGGAGTTATAATTGTCATCATCATAGCGGTTGCGCTCCTGATCAAACTCGTTATAATACAGCCAGGTTTTTATCTCCAGCGGCCCCGGTGCATCATAGTTTGCCGAGATTTGTAGAGAATACTGGTTAAAATCATCCACGCGCTCAAATTTGACCTTTTTGGAAAAGGGGTCCTGTTTGTTATTTATGGTATTGGGGGGAACACCGTGGTCGCCTTCTGCATAATTAAAAATTAAACCCAGCTGCAGTTTATCGGTTGGTGTATAGCCCAGCTTGGCAAAGCAGCTCTTGCGGGTTCTATCCGAGTTTTCACGCAGCCCGCCGTTTTCTTCTGAAGTCTCTTCAAAATCATTGGAAAGCTCATAGCCGTCTGTTTTGTACAGGCTGCCGCTCAGGAAAAAATCAAGTTTATCCTCCAACCCGCAGAGACTGTAGCGGCCGTTATACTTAATATGCTCTCCAAACTCATGATTAATCATACCGTGCAGGCCGGGCCGGCCCCGTTTCGTAATAATATTTATCACGCCGCCGAGGGCTCCCTGGCCGTACAATACTGAGCTGCCGCCGGTTGTAACCCTGATCTCTTTGATATTCTCCACCGGCAGGATTGAAGGGTCAAACATACCGTCGTAGGTTGAGTTTATGGGAATACCGTCAAGCAGCAGCAGCACATGCCGCGTGCGCAGGCCGCGCAAATTGATGCGCGGCACCCCCTTGCCGCCGGTGCGAATGTTCAGACCGGGCACCATCTCCAGGGCTTCATCAAGGGTGCGGGCTCCCCTGGTCTGTATATCCTCAGCAGATATGTTTCGTATGGTTCCGGCCGCTGTGGTCCCCTCCTGGGTTGCCGAAACCACAACCTCTTCCAGGGTATAGACACCCGTATATTCCACCGTCTCACCCGATGTTTCGCTCTCAGCAGAGGCGCTGAGGACCCCCAGCAAACACCATCCGGCAACAGCAGCCAGCACTCCTCTTATCAGCACTTGGGCCTTGTTTTGCATGCAACCACCGTTTGTGTTTCTTTTCAGATTTAACCCGAAAGAGAGACGACCAGACTCATAACAATTGGAAAATCCGGACTGCCGATGCCGGAGATAATGCCGGTGAACAGCATGCCGATGGAAACCTCAGGCACATCAAGGCTGATACTGATGGTTTCAGCATTATAGGCCCACTCGGTTACGGGCTGTACGCCCATAAAGCCGACCACCGCATAGATCAGGCCGGCATACTCACCTACCGATGAAGCCGGACCAACCCGGATGGTGAGCCGGCCGGTTCCATAGGTCGCAAGTAAACAGGTATGAAACTCTCCATGAGACACGATAGAGTCGAGCTCAAACAGTATGGTTTGGGAGTGTCCTGGGGTCAGTACAATAGCGTTAATATCCGAAGGACCCTGGCAGGATACCGGCTGGGCCTGCGCCTGACAAATAATGACCGCACTGCACAATAAAACGGCACAAGCAACAGAAAATTTGTTTTTTTTGCTGGAAATCATGGCTGATCGCCTTTCATGAAAACGATTAGTAAAGAAGTGTACAAGGATTTCTTTTCGTCCGGTTCTGTTTTTGACTGTGAACCGGGTACTAGTATTACAAGCTAATGACAAGTTATTTCAGGCAGTTAAAGATACATACTATAAGCAAAACGGGCCATAATGTCAACAACTATTTGACATTTTTGGTTATTATTGGTTATAATTTGGTGTTTTGGGTTGCTGCTTTGTTTGTCATCACAACACCATTCTCATGAAAATTATATGAGCATACTGACCGTTTTGCCTAACTGGTTTTGGGTTTATTGTAGCTTTATTGTTTTTTTTTTCCTCCTGTGCTCCCAGGCCGGGGCAACGGGAAGTACAGAAAAGCGCGACAGTGACGGGGATGGCCTGATTGATCAAACCCTGTACTATGACCATAGAGGACGTCTGGTCCGACTTGAGGCGGACAGCAACACTGACGGCCGCACAGACCGTATTCAGTATTATGAACGGGATGTTCTGCAACGTATTGAGCAGGACGATGATTTTGACGGGCACCTGGAAACAAGTGATATTTTTATCAATGGCCGGCGGGCACGCAATGAACACAGCCTTCCCAATGGACAGACCTTGCGTATCATTTACTTTGACAGCCGGGAGCGCCCCCTGCGAATAGAAAAGGATGCTGATGAAGACGGAACCTTTGACACGTTCTGGGAGTACAGAAAGGGCCTGCCGCATCTGCTTACCAAAGATACGGATGCCGACGGAGCCGTTAACCTGCGACAAACGTATAAAAAGGGCCTACCTGTTGAGCGCACCGTGGACAGCAACGCTGACGGACAAACTGATCAGCACCTGCGGTTTGACTCCCAGGGTCGGCCGGCTGAGAACCATCAGGACCTTGATTTTGACGGTCTGATGGATCAGATACAGACCTACCGGGAAGGTGTGCTTGCCTTACAAAAAAAAGACCTGGATCATGACAACTGGTTTGAAGAGATTACCCGCTTTTCAGCAGGCCGGCCAGCTGAGCAGGAAAAAGACACAAATCTTGACGGCCGCTATGATACGCTAACGTACTTTCTCAACGGCAGGCCGGCCTCTCAAAAAAAAGACTCTAACTTTGACGGTTCTATGGATGTTTTTCATTCTTTTGATAAAAGCGGGCAGCTCCAAAAATCAGAGGAAGATACGCGTTACAGCGGAAAAATCGACCGCATACGGTTTTTCCGTCACGGTGTTCCCTGCCGGGTTGAGTATGATGAGAACCGGGACGGTTTTATGGAAACAGTAACCCTGTACGAGGAGGGTAGGCGCAGCCTGCAGACCCGCGATGATAACCGGGACGGACAGGCTGATGAGAAAATATATTTTAACAGGCGCGAAGAAAAAAAGAAGGTCGAGCAGGACACCGATCTGGATGGTAGAATGGATACCTGGCAGTTTTACCGCAAAGGATCGCTTCATCGAATCGAAAAGGATGAAGCCGGGAATGGCCGGATCGACCTGATTGTATATTATAAACACGATCAGAAAAAACGCCTGCTTAAGGACCGTGATAATGACGGTCACTTTGAAATGACCCAATGGTTTAATCGTCCCAAATGGACTGTTGTTGTAGAGATTGACGACAACAGGGACAGCTGCCCTGATATGCGCCTTTCCTACCGCGGTGCTGAGCTGGGCAAAAAAGAAGTTGATGAGAACCTGGATTGTCGGGTGGATGTAATCGAGCATTACAACGAACAGGGCCTGCTCATTAAGCGTCGGGAAGATCACGGCAATACCGGCAGGCTAAATATTACCTGGTACTACAATGACCGCGAAGAGGCAATCCGGGCAGAAAAAGACAACAACGCCGATGAGCGGGTTGATACCTGGTTTTATTACCGCAATGGACAGATCAGCAGGATTGAGGAAGATACCAATCTGGACGGCAGCGCAGATGTCTGGGAAGAATATGATGAGACTGAAGTTCTAATCCGGCGTGCCAAGGATCTTGATTTCGACGGTAAGGCCGATATTTTTGACCAAAAGACTCTTAACAGCCGACCGACTGCAGCGATCTACAACACGCAATAAAACATAAGGAGATTTCCCATGTTTGATTTTCTGGCAAAAGGCGGCATTCTGGTTGGGCCCATACTGCTGTGTTCCCTGGTGGCCCTGGCAATATTTCTGGAACGGCTTATCCGCTTTTCTCAATTGAAGCTTTCCGGAGACGGACTGGTGGAGACAATGACCGCTCACGTAGCCCGCGGTGAGGATGATCAGGCCTGCGAGCTGGCACGGGTCAGCAATACGCCCATGGGCCGGGTATTGCTGCAAGGAATGGATATCAGGGAAGGGGATCTGGATACACTGGAAACCGTACTGACGCATGCGGCCGAAGAAGAAGTCCGGGGTTTTTCCCGCTACTTGCAGCCTCTGGCAACCATCGGTAATATTACCCCGCTGCTGGGCCTGTTGGGAACCGTTATCGGTATGATTAAGGCCTTTATGGTCATCCAGCAGATGGGCGGTAAAGTAAATGCCTCGGTACTTGCCGGTGGAATCTGGGAGGCTATGCTGACTACCGCCCTGGGCCTGTCGGTTGCCCTGCCCACCATGGTAGCCTACAGCTATCTGATTGGACGCGTTAATACGTTTGAGGCCCGGCTGCAGGATGGTGCTGTCCAGCTTATCAAGGCCCTGACCGGCCGCAAGGCTAACACCGCTACCAATCAGCACGCGTAACAGGAGGGCCAGACATGCTTGGAAAACGCAAAGTAAAAGCTCGCTATGAAATCAAGGCACCCCTGACAGCGCTTATTGATATCGTGTTCCTGCTGCTCGTCTATTTTCTACTGACGACAAATTTCATGGTGGATGAGGGCATCAAGATAAAGCTTCCCCAGGCAAAGGCGTCATCACCGCAGACAGAACAGGAAATAACCGTATATGTCGATCGCGAAGGACGCACCTATATCCAAAACAAAGAGATCGCTCTTGTCAACCTCTACAGCCATCTGAAAAAAATGATCGGCAGCCGGAAAGACCGGCTGGTGGTAATCCGGGCTGACCGCGGTATCGTTTTGAATAAGGCGGTGAAGGTTATGGATCTTGCCAAGGCTGCGGGCGCCGGCAGGCTCTGTCTGGCAACAGAGAAGGACTTTTAATGCAGCCCGTAAACAAAAACCGCCCGAACTGGCTGCTGCGCGGACTGCTGATTGTATCCCTGGCTGTTCATCTTGTGGTGCTTGTCTATATTGCCGATATATATAACGCCCCGCAGCTTGTTTTTATCGAATTGGCGCTTCGGAATATCTCAAAACCATTTGGGCGCGATATCCCCCGCCCCCCGATTCGGCCCAAGCCCATTGTCAAACCCCATGAGGTTAACCCCCTCTCAGTGAACAGGCCTATCCCGCAGTTTAAGCCCCTGAAAATTGACTCTTTTGACAGCAGCCTGCCTGACAGTATTGCAGAGACCCTCAGTGTGCCGGAAATAGCCAGCACCCCTCGGGAATTTGGAAAGATTTCTGATTCGAATATTGCTGACTACACCAGCCCGAGAGATTATCTGGAGATGGTCCGAAACACTATCCAGCGTCACAAGCAATATCCCCAGCGGGCTCGCAGCCGACAGGTTGAAGGCCGGGTAACGCTGCAGTTTGTTATCCATCCTGACGGGACCCTGCAAAACGCTACTGTTATCAAATCCTCCCGACACGAAGTCCTGGATGAAGCGGCCCTGCAGGCTCTGCAGCGCTCAGCCCCTTTTCAACCGCCTCCGCAACGATTTTTCAAGGGTCCGGTTCCCGTGCAGATCACCATCGCATTTGAACTTACGGCTGCTTAATCTTCGCATGGTATGGGTCGTGGGTTAAACCCCATCATCTCCACCAGAAAAATCAAGGGGGTGCGGTGCAAGCGGTAATTCTTTGTTTGTTTTTGCTACCATTTACTTACCATGTTTAATAAAAGGCCCGGTTAAACGATTGGCTGCAACAGTTCTCAAAACAAAAGAGAGGTTCAGCAGAAGCAGGAAAACCTCTCTTTTAGATTCACCTATTAAATCCGCTGGTTATTTTAGTTGCTCTGCATCAACGGGTTGTCTGGGTTTCTCTAAATCGTGCGGGCTTTGGGGAACAGCCTTAAGCATGCTTGGGGGCAGAACCCCAAAACCCTTTGCTATCTTTTGCAGGGCCTCAGCAACTACGTCTTCAGTAATCAGACCTTCATCCAACTGCTCTGCTGTTTCATCACAGGCGACAAGGATTAGCTCTGCAACCATATCACGCACCGATGGCGGCACAATATCCATTACTCCAGAGGCAAACTTCTTTGCACTGTCCTCCCACGTGAATTTACTGTAGTCAAATTCCAGCTCTCCCTTATACGGGGGGAAATCTATAAGGCTTTTTTTATCCCAGACAAAATCTGAGCCCTCTTCAAAGGAGGATTCTTTTGGATCACGTTCTTCTTGTGCCGTTTCAAGGTTTTTATCTAACGAGGTTTCTTCACAAATTGCTTGATTGGTTGTTATTAGAAGCACTACTAATGAAACTGTAAAAATTGAAATAATTTTTTCTTTCACTTTCATGGTTGTTCCTCTCTCTTTTTTTTATTATGGACAAGTGGAGGTAAAATCCAATGAATCAAATGTACTTCTTGGAATTACTATATCTATATATTTTGTTGGAGAAACACTGCATCCTGGATAATCCGGCTCAACAATATACACGGCGGCAGATTCTAAAGCACCAAAAGAATAATAGCCTTCAACATTGGTTAACTTGGTATCAACGATGTCCTCTCCACCACATGCCAGTTGTTTAAGTGTTACTGTTACAGCTTCAACGATAGCTCCGGCAATTGCTCCGTAAATCGTGTCAGCATCACAGGCATCACCTACGGTATCACTATCAGTATCAGCTTGGGTCGGATTAGCATGAGAGGGACAATTATCACACACATCTCCGACCCCGTCTGTATCCCCGTCTTCCTGCCCCGGGTTAGAGATATAGGGGCAATTGTCTTCATCATCAGGTATGTCGTCATCATCTACATCATATTGTTCACCCAGCACGCATGACAGATCAACCATTCTAATGATAGACTGATATGTGCCTACAATGTAGAGTTTATCGTCACTGCCTATGGCAACATCCCAGGGCCCTGCCACCTTTGCCTGGGTTGCCGGGCCCCCATCACCAAGGGGCACATATCCCATGTTTTCTCCATTGCCGGCTACGACAGAGACTATTCCTGTCAGCGCGTCAACTTTTTTGACATAGTGATGGTAGTTGTCTGAAATATAGACATTTCCGTAGGTATCTACCCCAATGCCGCGCGGCCGCGACAGCCCGGTATTGGCCACGGTCCAGATTTTTCCGTCGGTATCAACTTTTCTGAGACGATTAGTCCAGTACTCTGAGATGTACATGTTGCCGTCACTATCTACAGCAACATCCTGGATCCTATCTACCTGGGCCTCTGTGGCGGTGATGCCATCACCGTTATAGCCGTTTACACCGGTACCGGCCACGGTCCAGATAATTCCGTTTGTATCAACCATACGGACCCGCGCATTTCCATAATCGGCAATGTATACATTATCCTGGCTGTCAACCGCAAGGCCAAAAGGTTCCCTCAGAAGGCAATAACTGGCCGGGCCGCCATCGCCGGTCCCCATGCCTACATTGGTATAACCACCGGCAAAGTGTGTGATAATGCCGGTTTGGGCATCAACCTTCCTGACATTTTCATCATCTGCTATATACAGGTTGCCGGAACTGTCTACTGCAATGCCTCTGGGAAGATATAGTCCGGTTTGAGTTGCTACTCCCTCCGTGTCGTCATCAGGGCCTTGCGTGCCGCAAATACCCGCAACAGTTGTAATAATACCTGTTGCCGCGTCCACTTTTCTGATACAGAAATTGCCGGGATAGCCGTAAAAATGGTTTGAATCTGTAATGTACAGGTTGCCGGAACTGTCGGTAGCTACCCAGTGAGGGTTATAGAGCCGTGCCGATGTGGCCGGCCCGCCATCACCACTGTAGCCCTCATATTCAGGTACGCCTGCAACGGTATCAATTCGGGGAACATTGCATTGAATATCAAAAAGCCCGCTTTCACCATAGACATCATTTTTTTCGATTGAAGTAACCTTGATCTTACAACCAACCTGGGCAGGCTTCTCTACGATCCATTCAAATTGGCCGCTATTACTAATATCTTCTGCACCGGGAAGCACAGACCAGACAAAGTCTCCCAGCCCATCCGGCCTGCCAAGTTCAACTTTAACATTTCCATTAATTCCTACAGAATCCCATTCAATGTCTCTGGCATAATCCACAATCCAGGTCGTGTTTTCCTCTGGTGAAGAAACTGAGATGGTTGGAACTACTATGTCAAATTCTTCACTGCCATAAATCCCCGGATCATTTATGGAGGAAATTTTTATACGGCAACTTTCCTGGGCCGGTTCTGCAACAGTCCATAAAAAACTGCCGTTATTGCTCAGGTTTTCTGCTCCCGCAATAGTTGACCACAGGTAGCCTGCTGTATCAAGCCTGCCAAGTTCAATCATCACGTTTCCATCTACACCTGAAGAGCTCCAGTCAATAGACATTTGATACCCAATACCCCACTGTTCATCCACAGTTGGAGAAGCAACGGTAATACCTACAATATCAAAAGCATCACTTTCTCCAGTAATAGCGGGATCATCAATAGAGGTCATCCTGATGATATAATCAGATTGAGCCTCAGCATCTATCGGCCAGACAAACTGCCCATCGTTCTCTGTGGATTCAGCCCCAGGGATAGCCGTACAGTCACCACCGCCGTATGGTGGTGTACACAGTTCGATTATAACGTTTTCTTCAAAACCCGTAGAAGTCCAGCTGATAGTTTTCAGGGTTCCTACTGCCCAGTCATTACCTATTGCAGGAGAGGTAACAGTAATAGCAGATGTTACTTCGGTGAGTATATCAAACGGCCGGCTTTCTCCTATAATCGCCGGGGGGCCAGAAGAAGTTATTTTTATAGTGTTGTTGTGTTGCTCAGGTCCCTGCACGGTCCATGCATATGCCCCGTCTCCGATATCGGCCTGATCTATGCTTGTACAACTACCACCTTCAGAACAACGCTCAATAGCAACAGTGCCGGTTACTCCTGTGGAACTCCACCGGATGGTTCTAGTGCTGTCAATCTCCCACTGTTCGCCTGCAGCAGGTTTTGCTACAATAATTTCAGCACTGCTTACAAAAAACGGCAAGCGGTTGCTTTCATGCATATTACCGTCTTCATCTTCTGCTTCTACAACCAGATACCCGTTAACAACCCCGCTAGGAAAATCAACTACAATTTCATCGTCTTCCCATGAGATAACCGTACCTACTAAATCAGTACCGTCTGCGCCTTCCAGTATTACTGTTCCTTCAGTTTGACCAAATTTCTCACCTTCGATGGTTACTGTAGTTCCTTCTGTAGAATAACTGTCTATTAGTGGGCAGATAAAACAAAAGGTGAAAATATCGCTTTCAGGACTGCCATCTACTGGAACAATCTTGATATCAATATTGCCAACCAGCGCCCAAAGAGGAGCTTTAAATATAATTCTATAATTAAGCCATTCTTTAATCGGATCCAGCACAAAGAACTCTTCCAGATTGTGCCAGGTTCCCTGGAAGTGGTCGTTGTTATGCCTGAGATAAATTTCTCCAAGGCTGAAACCGAAGTTACATCCGGTGATCTCAAAGCACCGAAAACAACGATCTATTATGTCCCCATCTCTTTCTATTTTGGCCCTATTAATATCAATAATAGTAGCATTATCATATGAATCCGGACAATACTGAATTATTTCATCAAACAATGTGCTGAGGCCCTGATCCTTTGCAAATATTATAGAACTATGGGCAACGTCAGGAACCTCATGTTTCTGGTGCTTCTTATTGGATATACATTCTTCTTCATAAAATTGAACTAAATGATCAAAATAGATCCGCCCCCTTTGAAGGCGATGTTCGCCCTGCAGCATAGCTGCTTTACCGCTAGCAAGATAAGAGTCTTCATCTTTTGTTTTAGTATCTTCCTGCCCCAGCAGATAAAAAACATCTCTTGCAGTATACCGATTTTTGTAGGTAGAGCTTGAAAGATATGTGTAAGATAAGGCTGAAGGAATATCGGCTAAACCGTAGTGGTAGTTATCATATGATCCTGTATAATAATCAGGAGAATTTCCAGAAGTGGGAATACCAAAGGAACCTTCTGACACTATCCATCTATTAGGGTTTAAGTACATATACGTTCCAGGGTTTGCCGGAGCATATCGAATATCAATATCTTGCAAGCCCTCACCGGGATTTTGACCATCAGAATCCGTTGGATTAAAAGCTGCATAGCGATGAGAAAATTGTCCTCCTGCTGAATGACCGGTAACTATGATTGAGCGAAGGTTAGGGAAATTTCCAGAGGTTGCTATGTTATCTAATATCTGATCTATAACTGCAAAAGAACTTGTTCCCTCTACATAGTCATATTCTTTCTTGCAAGAATCGGTTGAAGGGGTAATTGCAGGATCACAGGATTTACGACCCCGCTTCCACCCTTTACTAGTCCAAAATAGTTCATCGTTTTGTGGATCATCCCCACAGTTGTCTTTAGTTTCCCCCCAGCAATCAGGATCAGACTCTTTGCAATTTCCATGTTCATCTTCGCAGAGATTTCCATCGCCATCATCGTTTGTAGGGATACAGGGATGACATTGCCTATCAACCTCGGGTGGGATTATGTAGTTAGGTGCAATAATAAGTACATTTTTTTGAAAAAGTTTGTTCTCTGCCTCTGCAACTTCATATTGTCTCTTAAACATTCTGTCTGCATTGCGTTTTGCGCCGTGCATAGCAATGATAGCCCTTACAATTGCAGCATTATACTCATCCAAAGAATAATTTGAAAACAAACGTACTTTTTTTTGGCTGTCGTCATCTACCATGAAATGTGTTAGGCACTTATTTGGAAAACGATCATCTGGATTTAGCAATTTGTTATCTTCCTCAGAACAAAGCACTTCGGGACAATTAATATTATCCCCTCTATCATCACATACATCACCAAAACCATCATTGTCACAATCATTCTGGTCCGGGTTGTAAACATTAAGGCAATTATCATTTACATCAAGCACTCCATCACCATCAAAATCCTGGGCTACCAGTTTGGTTCCAGAGCACAATAATAATAAGGAAAACAGTATGATAATTTTTGGCAGGTTTTTTGATCTTTTCATTTTACACCTCCTTTTTTTGAAAGACGTATTGTCAAAAGTTTTTAGTATTATTTGCTCGATAATAAAGAATTTCAGGGTATTGAACAAAAAGCACTTGCCTCCCCCCGGTTTTATGCTCTAAT
>JANQFE010000164.1 GCA_028278025.1 Thermodesulfobacteriota bacterium
TAAGCATTTCGAGTGTTTTTATTTGTTTGTAAATAAAAATTGTACTTATTTAGGGACTAGTGCCACTAAAAACTGTAAACGATGTTATGGTATTTGCCACATATCGGTTATGGAATGCAACCAAGTTGCATTAAGCTGTTTTAGTTTTATTTTACCTCTTTTGTTGTAACACCCGATATCGCAAAGATGTTTAAGCATGTTCTCACAGAATTAAAAGATCATTTCCCGTTTACTGTTTTTGGAGCAGGCACCGGGATAATCATCATGCTATGGTTTTATAATATTCCCGCCTCAATTTCCTACAAAATCTATTATACCTTGCACCCCGCGCATGTACTGTTAAGTGCGCTTGTGACAGCATCTATGTATAGGCGTTACACAAAAGAAAAAAACAGCCTGTGGCCTTTGCTGCTCATCGGATATTGCGGCTCTATAGGAATTGCCACCCTGAGTGATGCCGTAATTCCCTATATAGGTGAAATCATGCTGGGTCTGCCTCATGCAGAGGCCCATATTGGTTTTATTGAAGAGTGGTGGCTGGTAAATCCTCTAGCATTTTTAGGTATTGCAATCGCCTATTTCAAACCTACAACCACGTTTCCTCACGCCGGGCATGTGCTCTTAAGTACCTGGGCGTCCCTGTTTCATATCATCATGGCTACCGGAGATACACTTTCATGGTTTTCCTATGGTATACTATTTTGTTTCTTATTCATTTCAGTCTGGCTGCCCTGCTGTGTGAGCGACATTGTTTTTCCACTTTTGTTTGTAAAAAAATGATACTCCCCGCAGCAGAGCTGCGGGGTATCTCGGTATTTAATGTTGATTTATTTAGAGGGTTTTCATGAAGACAACAAACAGATTACGCAATGATTTTAATTAGATTGACAAAACAATATTTTTTTTAAAGGACTGGCCGACCTGTATGTTAATCTAAAACACATCGACCACAGATATTTCGTCCGATCTGTTCCAGCAAATGCCCATGACACCATCTTGTGCAGACAGCTTGCCCAAAATGCGTGCACGCCGGCATGGCGGGAAAAACAGGCATGATCGTGGGCCGCTGGAATGGTCAGTTTACCCACGTGCCAATATCCCTGGCAACGTCCCAGAGAAAGGTGCTCTCCCCCGAAGATCCCCTCTGGCTCTCAGTCCTTGAGGCTACCGGCCAGCCGATCAGGCTGCAGAACAGCTAAAGGCCGGTAATGATTTCTTATTGACAAAAAAGCCTTTTTTTGCTAATTATTAATCTAATAAAACTACTTGTTTTTTTATACTATGCTAAAAAATCTTCTAACTATCAACATAATCTCTCTGCTTGTGCTTCACTTAATCACAGCACATGCGTTTTGGAGAGATCAGCATGTTTGTTTTGGCGAGCAGAGTACAATCCATATCTGCTCTTCGGACAATAAGGATTGCTGTCACTCTCTGTCACACAAGTGCCCAGCACAAGATGCCCGCACAGATTCTGAACAACAGCTCTTGGGCTATCACAACTGCCATGACGTAGATTTTGCCTCCCTGTGTGACGACGGATCATTATTGATTAAGGGCAATAGGAGCATGCGGCAGAACCCGCGTGTTATTCACGGTGTCAGCACATCCGCATCTAACAGCACATCCCCTCTGTCGTATCGTTTTGCGAACGCCAGGCATTGGTTTTCTCACCCACCCTTATCTACATCTCTTTTTTCTTTCAGTACGGTATCTCTTCAAATCTGATAATCTTTCTTACTAAAATATAATCCCATATATCTCTACCGCAACTTTGATAGTCAGGCCTAGTGCCTTCTATGGGTATGGGTAGAGAGAAGACCTATAAATCATTTCACACAGCGTAGGTTAAAATAGGCCTAGTTAGGCTGTCCGTCCTTAAATAAATTAGGAGGTAGCACATGAATCATGGAAAAACAATCATTCTATCATTGATAGTAATACTCATGACCGTTCCGTTTGCACATGCAGCGGAGGAAGACAGGCAACCGTGTACGTTGCTTACGCTGGAACAGGCGATAGATCTCGCGGTGACAAAAAATCCAGCCTTAAAAGCCTTAACGTATGAAAACGCAATGGCTGAGGCTAGGGGACACCAGAACACTCGCCTGCCGAACCCTGAACTGTCGGTCGAAGTAGAGGACTTTGGCGGCACTGGCGAATTAAAGGAGTCGGATGCCCTTGAAACAACCATTGTTCTTAGTCAAGTGTTTCAACTGGGAGGCAAACGGAAAAAACAGCATGATTTGTCAACAATAGAACAGGATCTCGTCACCTGGGACATTCAAACCCAAAAAATGGACCTTATCACTGAAGTGCGAAAGGCTTTTATTGAGGTCCTTGGCGCCCAAGAACTGGTAAGCTTGAGTCGCGAACTCATCAGTCTGGAGGAAAAGGTATACCGTTCGGTAGACCACAGAGTGAGGGCCGGCAAAGTATCTCCTTTGGAAGAGATCAAAGCAGAGGCAAGTCTCGCAGCCAGTAAAATCGATCTCAAACGTGCTGAAAGAACATTACTGACAACAAAAAAGCAGCTGGCCGCTCTATGGGGTGAACAGTCGCTTTCATTTGATGCAGTTGAGGGAGAGTTGGGATCTTTACGTGAACTGCCTCCTTTTGAAACCCTTTCGGTTGCATTAATGAAAAATCCCGATATGGCACGCTGGTCAAATGAACTGGACCGCCGGCGTGCTGCAGTATCTCTTGAAAAGGCAAACAGGTTCCCGGATATTGAGATTGGCGCCGGTTGGCGCGATTTTAATGAGTCTGACGATCATGCGTTCCTTGTTGGTCTAACACTGCCGCTCCAGTTGTTTGACAGAAACCAGGGTAACCTTCGGGAAGCCTTGCAGGGGCTGGCACAGGCAGAGCAGGAGAAGCTGGCACATGAAATCTCTATACGCACACAACTGGCCAGCATCTATGACGAAACGACGATTACCCTGGATGAGGCAACGGCCCTTATGCATGACATAGTTCCAGCAATGGAAAAGGTCTTTGTCTCCCAGCAAGAGGGTTATCGTCTGGGCAAGTTCAGCTATCTGACGGTCCTTGATGCCCAGCGTTCATTTTTTGAGAGCAGGCGCAAGCTTTTAGAGGCACTTATAAGCTATCAACAAAGCCTTGCCGATCTTGATCGTCTTGTTGGAGCGCCTGTTAATCAAGATAACCATAGTATGTAATTACATGGAGGTTGAAATATGCATTCACAATCAAAAAAAACAGTTATTGTATTCGGATTCTTTTTGTTTTTATTACTACGTACGTTATGTGCCTGTTCCCAACAGACAGAACCGGATCAGAACCCTTTGGGTTCAGCAGTAAGTCACCAGAATGTTTCTGATGACAGTGAGCATGACCACAGCGACCACGCTGATCACGACAGCCATTCGGAGCCGGAACACGATGACCATAAAGATGTTCACGCCGAAGAGGAGCTTGACCACAGCGATCACGCTGATCACGACAGCCATTCGGAGCCGGAACACGATGACCACAAAGATGTTCACGCCGAAGAGGAGCTTGACCACAGTGACCACGCTGACGAAGACACTATTATAAAGCTCAGCCAAGAGGAGCTTGACACAATAGATATCACGACCGGCTCAGCAGGACCCGGCAGACTCAAGACGGACATTCATCTCCAGGGAGAAATCAGGTTAAATGCCGACCGGACCGCCCGAATCACGCCAAAGGTCCCCGGGGTGGCTCGAGAAGTCCTTAAGGTCCTCGGGGATTCGGTTTCAACGGGTGAACCCCTTGCCGTTCTTGAAAGCAAGGAGCTGGCCGAGGCGCGGGCGTCTTTTCATGCCGCCTTAGAGCGCCTGGGACTTGCCCGCACAAACCATACCCGGGAAAAGAAACTGTGGCAGCAAAAAATTTCTTCGGAGCAGGAATACCTGGATGCGGAGCAGGCCTTGGCTGAAGCCCGTATTGAGCTGCATACGGCCGAAGAAAGATTGATAGCGCTTGGCTTTTCCCAGGAATACCTGAGAAAACTACCCCACGATCCAGATGAAGCTCTTGCAGAATATAATCTTGTTGCTCCTTTTGACGGATCGGTTATCGAGAAAAACATAACCCTGGGTGAGGTCCTTGCTGATGATACAATTGCTTTTGTAATCGCCGATCTCAGCACGGTATGGGTCGATCTGAGTGTTTACCAAAAGGATTTGCCGTATATAAAAAAAGGTCAGAAGGTTATTATATCCGCAGGAACGGGATTGCCTGATACAATCGGTACAATACACTATGTCGGCCCAATTTTAGAAGACAAAACACGCAAGACTCTCGCCCGCGTTATCCTGGCGAATAATGATGGACTCTGGCGTCCAGGGCTGTTTGTAACCGCCCGCATTAGTGACGAAGCAGATACCGTCAGCATTCTCATCCCCAAGGAGACCATTCATACTATAGAGGGTGCCAACTGTGTGTTTGTGAAGGACTCAGATGGGTTTAGACCACAACGTGTTAGCGTAGGCCGTGTTGACAGAAAAAATGCCGAGATCCTGTCGGGATTACGTGCAGGACAAAGATTTGTCATTAACGGGTCCTTTGATCTCAAGGCAAAATTAGTCACCAGTTCACTGGATAGCCACGCAGGTCATGGCCATTAGGAGGATGAACAGTTATGCACAACAAAATTGTAGATATTTCTTTAAGATATCGTTTTCTGATACTGATTGGTGTGATTGCCGTTGTTTTTTTTGGGGGGGTCCAGTATACCCAGTTGCCCGTTGACGCCTTTCCTGACATTTCACCTATAATGGTTCCTGTTTTTGTTGAAGCAGACGGGATGGCCCCGGAAGAGATTGAACGGTTGATCACCTTCCCTATAGAATCGGCAATGAACGGCTTGCCCGGCGTTACCCAGATTAAATCTACCTCGGCATTTGGCATGGCTGTTGTCTATGTCTATTTTACAGATGATACAGATATCTATTTTGCGAGACAGATTGTCGCTGAACGCCTTGCGGACGCCGCCGCCGCCCTTCCTGATATGGAGGAGCCCCCTACACTTGGACCTATATCAACCGGGCTCGGCCAGATCTTTATTTATTATTTAACCCTGGAAGAAGGCACAGACACCGAGGGGAAAGACCCGAATACATACCTACGGGAGATAAATGACTGGATTGTTAAATATCAGCTGCAGACGGTACCGGGCGTTACAGAGATACTGTCTATCGGCGGACACGTTCTGCAATATCAGCTTCGCATAGATCCCAATAAGCTCAGACAATATGAGGTTTCATTGCAGGCCGTGGTAGATGCAGTTAAGGAAAACAATCGCAATGCTGGTGGACAGTTTCTCGTAGTGGGCCACGAGGAGTATCTGGTTCGTGGAATTGGTCTTGTCCAAACACTGGATCATATTCGAAATATTCACATAAAGGCCATTGATGGTATTCCTATCAAAATCAGTGATATTGCTGAAGTGGAGTACGGCAAAGAAATTCGCAGGGGTGTTGTCACACTCAATGGCAAGCAGGAAGTCGTTTCAGGGATGGTTCTGAAACTGTTTGGAGAAAACACATCAAAAGTTATAGAAAAATTGTATGAAAAAGTCCCAGAGGTTCAGGCTTCACTTCCCAAGGGGGTGAATCTGGTTCCATATTACGAACAGGCTGAACTTGTAGAAAACGCTACCTGGACCGTTAAAAAGGCCCTTATCATTGGAGCACTATTGGTCATTATTACCCTTACCTGCTTTCTCGGGAATTTTCGCAGCGCCTTTATCGTGGCATTGGCACTGCCTATTTGTGCTTTAATATCCATAATCTGCATGCGGACAGCAGGGTTTTCTGCAAACCTGATGTCCCTTGGCGGTATTGCAATTGGCATTGGAATGTTGGGAGACGGCGCTATTGTCATGGTTGAAAATGTTTTTCGGCACCTGAATTACGAAGGCGGCAAAGGCATCCGCAGCAATACCGAAATTATTTTGGAGGCCGCAAAAGAAGTTAGCCGGCCAATTATCTTTTCAATTATAATAATCATCATTGTCTTCCTTCCCATTTTTACCTTACAAGGCACTGAGGGAATAATGTTTTCACCCATGGCCTTTACCATCTCTTTCGCTTTGCTTGGTTCAATTGTTTTTGCTGTCGTTGTAGCACCCGTTCTTTGTACCTATTTATTAAAAGGCGGCCAGCATCGTGAATTTATCCTACTGACAAAACTTAAAGCCCTGTATCGGCCTCTTGTGACACAGGCTATCAAGAAAAGAAAAAGCGTTTTGCTTGTAGCTTTGTGTATTTTCATTGCCAGTCTAGTTGCCGTACCGTTTCTTGGAACAGAGTTCATTCCGACCCTTGAAGAGGGCTCAATTCTGATCGGCGTGACAATGGCACCTTCTATCTCCCTGGAGAAAGCAACCGAGACTGTCACAAAAATGGAGCGCAGAATTTTGGCTTTTTCTGAAGTTGAAGAAATTGTCAGTCGTATTGGAAGGCCGGAGGCTGGCAGCCATCCACATCCAGTGAATTATGCCGAAGTACATATTGAGCTCAAACCCGAAGACACATGGAACAACGGCCGCGACAAAAAAGACTTGATAGAGGTTTTAAACCATGCGCTCTCTTCTTTTCCCGGTGCCCAGCTCAATTTTACTCAGCCGATTCAGAATGCTTTTGATGAGCTTCTTTCAGGTATCAAGGCCCAACTGGCAATCAAGGTTTTTGGTGAGGACTTGACAATCCTCAGAGAAAAGGCCCAGGAGATTCACAACAGCATTGATAATATAGCCGGTCTGGTAGATCTTTCCGTTGAACAGAGTTTCGGGCAACCCCAATATCAGGTTATTGTTGATCGTGAGGCATGTGCACGTTATGGGATTAATGCAAATCAGATTCTGGAATTGGTGGAGCTTGCCATAGGGGGTGCCAATATTGATTATATCTACCTCAACACACGTCGGTTCGGCATTCATGTTCGATACCAAGAACAGTTTCGTCATGATCCCGCTGTAATCAGAAATCTTCTCGTCGAGACCCAAGACGGTGTCCAAATACCGCTTCAACAGGTTGCTGAAGTAAAACAGGTAATTGGACCGATTCAAATCAATCGTGAAAAGAATCAGCGTCGATGGGTTATTCAGGGCAATATTCGTCACAGAGATCTCGGCAGCGTTGTTAACGACATAAAAAAGCGTATTGATGAAAAAATTGATCTGCCGTCTGGCTATTATATCGAATTTGGCGGACAGTTTGAAAATCAGGAAAGGGCGATGACACGGCTTTCTATAATTGTTCCAGTTGTTATTGTGCTGGTGTTTTTCATGCTGGGCCTGACGTTTGGGTCGATTCATCATGCACTCTTGATCATCATCAATGTACCGCTTGCGCTGATAGGCGGGATAATAGGACTTTTTATGACAGGCGAGTATCTTTCGGTACCGGCGGCTGTTGGTTTTATTGCCCTGTTTGGCATAGCCGTACAAAACGGTGTTGTTCTGGTCAGTTATATCAAAGAACTACATTTAAGCGGTTTGCCTCTACAGGAAGCGGTCATAAATGGGTCTCTCATGCGGTTGCGCCCGGTGCTTATGACTGCCGTTACGACTGTGCTGGGCTTGCTGCCGCTGCTTTTTTCAACCGGGATAGGTGCCGAAGTGCAAAGACCTTTGGCTATAGTGGTTGTCAGCGGATTGACAACATCTACGGCCTTGACGCTTTTTGTTATTCCTGCACTTTATGAATGGTTTGAGCAGCATGGCAAAAATTTTGAAAACAGATTTTACAGGAAGGAAGCGTAATGAAAAAGAAAAACATGATTTTGAACTTTCTTTTGTTTTCTACTCTTTACATCGTCCTCCTTTCAGGCTGTACAGCTACTAGGGTTAATCTGCCTAAGACCGGAGCTGTTTCAGTGGAAGCCGTAGCCTCCGACATCGTCACGATTGAACATGTTGCTGTATACAAGGAGAACGGTTGTTTGTCTGTAACTTGACAGGTAAAACCAAAACGCAACATCGCACCCGGCTACCACGGCCATGTTGATGTCGAATTAATGGATGCTACTAAAACGATTGTTGAGAAGGTGGAAATTCAGCATCATCCATGGTTTCTTCATCCCCACGGAAACAAACGCTCCTTTTTCACTGCCCACTTTACTGCATTCCCACAGAAAGGCAGCAAGGTTCGCATCCGTTTCCATCAGGAGACAAGACGTTTCAAAGACAAAAGCAACTGCCAAGATAATTAGTGTGCGAAATCTTTTGTTCTTATATCAATGAACACTGTGAAAATGGGCCGGTTTATACCCGGCCCATTTTTTTGCCGCTCCTGAAAAAAACTCTTGAAATTATAAAAATAACAGTTATAATTATAAATATTATTAATATAACTATAATGAATATAAGTACTGCAGCTTAACCCATGGAAGAAAAATTAGAAAGATATTTCAATATATTAAGACAGTTTAGCCATCTCCTCCTGAGCCGGGTCATGGATAATGGCAGCGGGACAAAGGTAGATATGAAGCTCTCCCAGCTCAAGGCTCTGGCAGCTTTTAAAGGCGAGAGGCCCTTTACCATGAATGAACTTGCCGCCAACAGCATGGTGAAACTGCCCAACATGACCACAATTGTTGACGATCTGATCCAGGAGGGGCTTGCCGAGCGCAAACGCGATGAAGCAGATCGTAGAAAAGTCCTGGTACACTTAACCGCCAAAGGAAAAGAGTTGCGGGATAAGTTTATGGCCAACAGACGCGAGCTGGCCATGTCAATTTTTTCCGGTTTGAGTGAAGAGAAAAAAAACCAGCTGTTACATTCCCTGGAAACTGTCTGTAATATTTTTGAAGAAACTATAAACAAAAACAGACTGCATTCAGGAAAAAAAGATAATCTGCTATAAAGAGGATAAAGCATGAATGGCTTTTCGCTATGCCATGCCGACCGTCATCGTTGTCTGGAGTTGGATAGAGGCCCTGAGTATAAAGGGGATATCCTTTCTGAGCCATGGATAACCTTAAACCCCGTCTTCCTGGCCATTGTGACTGTAGCGTTTGTAGGAATAATAGTTTTTATCGTTCGCGCAGAACGAAAAAAAGCTCAGACATAGTTGCTTTTTAGCAGTTCTCGCAAGGGTAGTTGAGTATGCCAAAACGTAAGATACGCAGAAAATTTCATAATATTTTGTTTCTGCTGTTTTTCAACTTCTTTCTGCTCTGTCATCTGGGACAGGTTTGTGGTGAGATCTACATAACCTGTAAGGCCCTAACCGGTATCGATGTAAAAATTGCAAAACGGAAAGCTAGGGATGCTACCGATAGCACTGATGAACCTGTTAACACAGCAGTTGAAGAAGGCCATTATAACCGGCTTTCGGTTCAAGATGAAAACCCAGCCAGTACCTTACTGCAAACATCTCCAACACTCTGTTTAATCACTGCTACCAGGCTTATCTTATAAGCACAGCCATAAACTTATATGGTTTATCGAAAACGTTTCACAATATAATATTTTTTATCATGGAGGTGTTCCATGGAGCCATTACACTTACGTACAAATCAAAAGACATTTAAAAAGATTTTGTTTGCAATTATTTGTTTTGTTTTAATACTGCCCTGTGGTTCATTTGCCGACATCGCTGAAGACAAAGCCCTGATCCTGTATTATTCCAGAACAGGCAAAAGCGAAACTGTCAGCAAAGCCCTGCAGAAACTCCTTGATGCAGATATTATTGAAATCAAAGACCTCAAAGACAGAGAAGGTCTGTGGGGTTTTATCGGTGCTGCTGTTGATTCTTATTACGACCGGTACACACCCATTGAACCGGCCCATCCGGATCTTTCCCCGTATACGTATATTATCCTGGCTTCACCCGTATGGAACTGGAAAATCAGTGCACCGATTCGTACCCTGATACATCGCAACAGCTTTGGCGGCAAGAAACTGGTTGCGTTCACTACCGCCAATATTGATATAAAAAAATATGCCCATTATGGAGATGAAGCCCCGTTTGTCAAAAGATTTCTACGTGATTATCTGAATTCGAAGAGTAAGGAAATGAGAGACCTGGTGGCAGAGTCCGGAGCAGACATTGCAGGGCACTACCACATTGCTACGCAGGAAAAAACACCCGAGCAGATAGAAGCTGAGACCCTGCAGCTCATCTATAAATCTTTGTGGTAGGGTGTCGGCAGTCGACAACAAATGTATCTATCCCGGAAACCCTTGCCCGACCCGAGGTTTCCGGAATGCAGGTTGATAGAAACAGGGCTGTAAAGTATTTTTTTATTTCACTGCCATAGGATAAAAAAGCGGCCTTCCGAATCTATCCTTGCCGAACTCCTTAATAAGCGCCTGTCCACCGGGGGACGTGATCCAGCCGATCAGGGCCATGGCTTTCACATAGTCTGTATGCGGGTGCTTTGCAGGGTTCACAGCTATGATTCCATAGGGATTATACAATAAAGGATCTCCTTCATTGAGGACAATGAGACTGATTTTTTCTTTAAACGCCAAGAAGGTTCCCCGGTCGGTTAAGGCATAGGCCTTTTTTTCATCGGCAATTTTCAGCACGGCCCCCATGCCCTGTCCGACCTCCTGATACCAGGTACCTGTGGGCCGGATATCAGCCTGAGCCCATATCTTTTTTTCTTTTTTATGGGTACCCGAATCATCACCACGGGAAATAAACTGGGCCTGCGCTTGTGATATTTTTATATGGAAAATTAGTAATATACAAACCGTTTTAAGCTGTCAACAAAAAACAGAAGTGCTGGTTAGGAAGCCCCGCTATTGTCCTTTACTTTTTGTTTCATACGATATATCCTTTTAAGTGATTAATAGGTAACAGTACACGGTGTAGTATTAACTCACCTTCGCATCGAGTTGTGGAGCTATGACTGAAGAAAGAAGAGCAAGCCCGCGGGCTACAACAAAAATTGAAATTGTCTTTAAAGAATCCGGTGCTTTTTACAAGGCCTATATGCTAAATGTCAGCCGTGGTGGTCTTTTCATTAAGACCGACAGCCCTCTTGCACTGGAGACATCGGTTTTACTGCTGCTTAAGATTCCCTCCGAAACCGAGACCATGGAGATTGAGGGGCGGGTAGTGTGGGTAAATCCCAAAAGCAGAAAAAATTCATTTCCCAAGGGTATGGGAATACAGTTTGTTCAAATGAAATCGGAGGATGAAGAAAAAATTAAAAGCTTCGTTGAAGAACACTTCAAAGAAATTGAGAACTATTCAATCATGTAAAAAAGGCTTTTCACTATAGCTTCAACGGTTTATGGTTAAAATACTCTCTCAGCCGATTAGCGGCAACCAGAAGGTCTTTATCCCGGCTTAAAAATTTATTCAGTTTTCCTGTTGAAATACCCAACTGCTTTGCAGCTTCACTGATTTTCCCATCCTGCCTGTAAACGACATCAAGAATGACTGCACAATACAGCGGGTAGCGAGGATTTCTTGTGTTTATCTTCACAGAAGCTTCTTGTAAAAACAGCTGTTGTCCATCCTGATTCAATTCCTGGAGCGTACGTTCCGGGCCTGCTCTAATATGCAGGGCTATGATTTTTTTTAGTCTTTGGAGGGCTTTCTGTTTATTTTGAGTCTGTGACCGGCTCTCCTCAGCTATGGCTGAAAGGCCGGTTTCCTGGTGTATTATGCGAACAGCACTGTAGGTTCTGTTTCTTTTTTGTCCGCCCGGACCGGATGCTGTGTAGGTATCCATCCGGCACTGTTTTACAAGCAGTTTTTCGTCCAGCAGCAAGAAAGGATATGCGCCCTGGGGCAGTATTTTAAAGCCGTGCAATAATTGGGTTCCTCTTCATAAAAATTTATATACTCGCAGTTGATTCAGCGGCGGTAATTCCTACCGGCAATTCCTCATATAAAAACAGGAACATACCGGACAGGATTTTGTCAATGTATCCTATACCACTATCTCTTTGTTTTGTCAGGAGCACATAGAATATTGCCGTGCAGTTTTGGGTAATGCCTATACTATAGTAAAAAAAAGATCAAGGCTGCTTTTGGCATAAGTTTTGAAGATTGTTACATTAATATTATGGGTATAATAAGCCGATTTATACTTTTAGTTTTCCTGTATAGGAATATTTTATAACTCCCATAATAAAATAATAAAATTTTTTATATTATAATCATATTTATTATGCTGAAAATAGCCTGGCTGGGTCCCAACAAACAGACTCATAAACCTGGAGTTTTGGCAATTTTTGCCCTTTGTGTAGTCCTGGCCGCCATACTGCAAACTAACCTGTATGCATCTATTGGCATTTCGGGTGGACCAATAAACAGCATTGCCGCTTCTTATGACAATACCACTACCAGCGTATATGTTGGAACCGGGGTAGGGGTATTTAAAAGTGAAAACGGCCAAGACATCTGGACCCCTGTTAACGATGGGTTGTCCTCACTATATGTCTATGACCTGGTAGTTGATCCTGACACCCCGACACTTATCTACGCTGCCACAGAAGGGGGCGTGTTCAAAACTACGGATGGTGGCCAAAAATGGAGTGCAGCAGGCCTAAAAGGCAGTCAAACCTACTGTCTCGCCATACACCCCGTTACTACAACCTCTCTTGTTGCAGGGACTCCTGAGGGTGTGTATACCAGTATCAACAGTGGCGCTGTCTTTACCAAGGACCCTGCTGGCCCTTTATATGTCTACTCTGTTGCTGTTTCTTCAGATAACGACTCTACCCTGTATGCCGGCAGTTTCGGAGAGGGCGTCCACAAAAGTACTGATTTTGGCGTCACCTGGTCAAAAACCGGCAGCGGCCCCGAGAAGGTTAATCACATTACAATCAATCCTTCGGATTCACAAATTGTCTATGCCGGGACTCAAAGCGGGGTGTACAAAACCACTGGTGGTGGTACCAGCTGGTCTTTAGTAAGTACTGGTTTTTCTGATATACCGGTTTACAGTATTGCCATACAAACTTCAAGTCCGTCTACACTCTATAGTGCCACTGATAACGGTGTCTACAAAACCACAAATGCCGGCAGCTCCTGGACAAGTGTTAACAGCGGTATTGCAACAGACGATATCCAAGGGCCTTTTGTCAGACAGATCGTCATAGATCCACAGGATGTTTCTACCCTGTATGCCGGGACCTATAGCGGAAATATTTATGATGTTGACATATATAAGTCAACCAATAGCGGGAGCTCATGGACACAGATAAACCGTGAACTTTCAAACACGTCTGTCTACAGTCTGGCCTTTGATGCTGCTGACCCATCGATGATGTTTGCCGGCACAAGTACAATAGGGGTTCTAAAAAGCACCAACAGTGGTCTGAGCTGGCAAGAAGCAACTGAAGGGCTTACCAACTATCTTGTCAGGACAGTCGTTGTTAACCCTGACTCTTCAGATGTGTATGCCGGTACTGCCAGTGGACTTTTCCTCAGCAGTGATGCCGGTGAAACATGGGAAGCCTCAAGCCCCAGTCATGAAATATATACTATAGCAGTAGACCCCTTTACCCCCGAAAACATTTTTATGGGAACAAACAGCGGTGTTTTTTTGAGTACGGATGATGGGGGCAGCTGGTCATCGTTAAACAACAATCTCAAAAACCCTAATATCTATTGTATTGTTTTTCATCCTGGAAAAGCTGATACCGTATTCGTTGGCACCAAGGGAGGCGGTGTTTTTAAAAGCACATCCGGGGGGGAGAACTGGGTGTCGGCAAATGATGGTTTGGATTATTTGGAAGTGCTTACGCTTGCCATAGATCCCGTAAGTCCCTTTGCCCTTTATGCAGGAACAGAAGGCGGGGGAATATTTAAAAGCAGCGACACCGGTGAATTCTGGCAGGTTGCAAGCCCGGGGCTAAACGGTTTTACTATTAACAGCATTGCAATAAATCCTGATGATACTGACATGCTTTTTGCCGGGATTACAAATAACGGCCTTTACAAAAGTACAAATGCAGGCCAAACCTGGGAATCTGCTGACGAGGATTTGTCCGGCAAAACAGTCTATAATGTAGCCTTGGATCCGGAAGACTCCCAGACTGTTTTTGTAACTGTTCATGGAGATATTATAATATACACATTCAACACCCCTCCGGACAAACCGGCCTCACCCTCACCACCCGACGGCGCCGTAAATCAGCCTGTGGAAACAAATCTCACCTGGACCAGCACAGACCCTGATGCCGGTGACAGTCTGGTATACAAAGTCTATTTTGGAACCGACACAAATCCTGATACCAACCCCCCGGTTGATGTATCCTCTGCTGAGTACTCCCCCGGCCCCCTGCAACTCAGCCAAACATATACATGGAAAGTTGTTGCAATTGACAGCCATAATGCGGAAACCGAAGGAGATCCTTGGAAATTCTCTACCAGCATAAGCAATCCTCCGCTTAAGCCCTCAGCTCCTTCACCCGGGGATGGTGCTGAGGATCAGCCGGTAACAATTACGTTATCCTGGAAAGGAGGAGACACTGATAATGCCGATATTGTAACCTATGATATTTATTTTGGTACAAAGAACACCCCTCCGCTTGCAAAAGAAGCTTTAGAAGAACCTGCTTATTCACCGTCACGGATCCTGAGACCCCGCACTACCTATTACTGGAAAATTGTATCCCGGGATAATCATGGCCTTGAAACAGAAGGTGATACCTGGAGCTTTACCACAGGTTTTTTACCGGAACAATGTGTTATTGAGACAATTGTGGGCGCAGACCAGGCCAAACTGCAAACACTGCGACAATTTAGGGATGAATTGTTACTTAAAACAGAAACCGGTAAAAAACTGGTAGTGCTCTACTATAAGCTTTCACCCGAAATACTATTGCTTTTTAACCAAGATGCCCGGCTAAAGGCTGAAACCGTAAAGCTTTTTAATGAATTGTATCCTACTATAAAAACCTGTCTTCAAATGGACGCTTGTCAATTACTCCCAACCGAATTTCTTAGAATTTTAAACCTAATTGATATGTATGCCGCTCAAACCTGCCCAGCTACCGGAAAATTGCTGTTAATGACAAAAAACCTCATCATATTTTAGAGCTGAAACAATACACTGGACTATATTTGTTATTCATGATAATATTATAAATTTAGTGATATGTTTTCATATGACATTCTAATGAATGTTTTAATGTAAGGTGATGGAAAAACTATGACATCATTAGTGCATTCGTATAACAAAAAAAAATATTTCACTGTAGTGCTAGTAGTAGTACTGTCTGCTTGTGCAACAGAATATACTGTCGTGGACAAAGACTCCCAGTACCTGGCCGAGCTCCAGCAGGAAAAACCGTATATAATTGGCTGCGGAGATAAACTTCAGCTGCTGGTGTGGGGACACGAGGAATTAACAACTACTTCTATTGTAAGGCCTGATGGAAAAATCTCACTACCCCTGGTTGGGGATATCCAGGCAGAAGGCCTAACTGTGGAAGAATTAAAAAAAGAATTGAATAAGCGCATGAGCGAATATATTCATGAACCTGCACTATCTATTCTGGTTACTGAGGTAGGCAGCCTTAAAATTTACATGGTTGGTGAAGTAACCCGGCCGGGAGAATATGATCTCGTGTCATATACAACTGTATTGCAGGCTATCGCAATGGCCGGCGGTTTTACTGATTTTGCCCGAAAAAGTAAAATTCAAATAATTAGAACACAGGGTGCTGAAAAAATAAAAATTAAATTCAATTACAAAGAAGTAGTAAAAGGCAAACACCTGGACCAGAATATTCCGCTGAGGCCCGGGGACATCATCGTGGTTCCATAACTTTGTTTTTTATCTGACAGGTCCTAAAATACGTAAAGCACTTTATTTTTATTCCGATATACCCTTTAAAAATCACTCTGCTAAATGGCAAAGAAACCGTGCTTTCTTTTAATAATTATAGCACTCGTCTGCAGCAATAATCAGATTGTTTGTGCCGGATACTACTTTGAAGCTGAACCCGAATTTAGCTGGAAGGTATATAGCGAAGATGATATTTCAAATTCCAGGGGTGAAGGTGGATTCAGTTTCAGGTATGAACCGGCTTTAGATGTAAGCTTAATTTCTCCCCGCATATCAATTAGCGGACATACTGAGGCCGAAATTATTGAATATATACATAAAAAGGAATTTAATACTGTAGATCAGGATCATTTGCTGACAGTTGCTTTAATCCCCCAAAAAAGATCAAGCTTATTTTTTTCAGCAGGATATACCGTAGAAACAGACCCGGACAGGTTTTTTGAAGTAGAGGAAAGCTATCTGGGCGAAGAAAGCGGCTATGTAGTAAAAAGAGAAAAAAATAAAACGAAAACTTTTTCCATCGGCTTTACGCATCAACCCAGAAACGGCAACCTGTTTTTTCTTTTCACATTTTTAAATTTTGATACAGGCGTAACCGATGATACCGACTTTTATGTTTCTATTCTAAAATATACACACTCGTTCAGCAACAAACTCAAGCTGTATTGTAATGCCACCTACAGCTTGTTTGATTTTAAGTTTAACCTGGACGATGAGGGTGATACGGATTTTCTGGAAGATATTGTCGGAGGTGAAGGACTTGAACTTTTTTTTGCTACGGATTATGAGCTTGACAATTTCAGCATAACCTTTGGGTTTACTTATGATTTTTCCAATAATTTACAGCTTGACCTTTCCGGTGGCTGGCGCTACACAAAATCAGAACGGAGCAACGAAACAATAGACCCCCAAACAGGCGAACTGGTTGCCGACAAAGCTGAAAACAGCGGTGACGGCGGAATTTTTGCTTTATCACTAAGCAAAAATTTTGCCTATACCACTATTACTTTTAAAGCATCACAGAACATAGGGTCTAACCCTGACACAGGGGCGTCTTATGAATATAGTCGTTTATCATTATTGATTAACCATGATTTTACTAATAGGCTAAAAGGACGGGTTTCTTTTGCATATATACACCGTGAGACTGACAAAGATGACGAGTTTGGATTTGAACAAGACCGGGATACATATCTTATCGACCCAGCGCTTGCATACACATACAGTAAGTGGCTAACTGTTCAGTTTGGTTATAGGTACTCAAAAAATGAAAATAATATTACAAATACCACCACAGACAGAAATACTTTTTTCTTAGAACTTAGATTTAAACTAAGCGAGCCGTATATATTCAGCTAATGGAAACAGTTTCTACAAAACAGCTCATTACGCACTACCTCAGCCTTTTAAGACGGGGCAAATATTTTGTTATCACCCCGGTGGTTCTTGCCCTTATCATAGGAAGCGCAATAGCGTTTAAGCTTCCCCCGGCTTACCGGTCTGAGGCAAAAATATTCTACGTGCAGGCACAGATACCGGACTGGTTACAACTTCAAACAGTAAATATTTACCTTGAAGCTGCAATTATTTTTATCGAAGCCCTTGCATTCAGTAGAAGCAATACCCTGCAATGGATTAACGATCTGGAACTGTATCCTGATTTAATCGATAAAGTTCCGGTAGAGGACATAATGCAGACCATCAAAAACAGCTATTCGCAAAAGGCGATCTATACATCCATTGCCGGCACAGGCGGCAAAACCGAAGAAATCATTACCGGTTTTCATATTTCTTTTGAACACCAGGATCCCAAGAAAGCCTATCAGGTTGCCAATATCCTGGCAACTGAATTTGTCTCTCTCTACCAATCTTTCCGGGAAGGCTTTGCCTCAAAAACTTCTTCATTCTTTGAGGATGAGCGCAACAGGCTCAAAGAGGAAATTGCCCGGGTTGATCAGAAAATTGCTGAATTCAAGGAAAAGAATGTAAATTACCTGCCTGAACTTTTTCAGTTAAATTATAGAATGCTGGAAAACTTTGAGGATAAAATTTTTGCCCTGGAACAACAACTGCGTTTTTTACGGGGAGAGAAACGGAACCTTGAAACAAACCTTGCCACGATTAATCCTTTGATCGCTATGGAAGGTCTGTCAGGAGAGAGAGTTGTAACGCCCGAAGAAAAACTTGCTGCGCTTAAGGCGGAACTGGATGTGATGATGATACAGTATTCGGAAAAACATCCTGACATAATACGGGCAAAACAGGAAATCAGGGAGTTGGAAAAGCTGGTTGCCGATAAACAACAGGAACAGGAAAAAAACAGTTCAGAAAAGGACCAGACCGGATCGGCAAGCAGATTTTTTAAAGAAGAGTTTTCCGGCATATATAATCCCGCCTATGTAACTATGATAACTGAGATAGAAAGATTGCAGCTGGAGATAACAACCCTGGAAAATGAAAAAAAAGAGTATGAAAAAAATCTTATTGAGTATCAAATGCGGGTGGGCAGGATGCCTCTGGTTGAAAAGGAATATCGAATACTTAACCGAGATCTTGACAGTGCCCAGGCACGCTACAATGAACTGGTAAACCAGGTCTTAACCCTAGAAAGCGCTGCAGCCATGGAAAAAAGAGAAATGGGTGCCAAGCTTACCGTAGGTCAACCACCATCGTTTCCTTTAAGACCGTCAAAACCAAATCGCCCCATGATTATTAGTGCATCGTTTGTTCTTGGTTTAGGTTTGGGTGTGCTGTTGCTGCTCGGCTGGGATGTTATGACCCAGACAGTACGAACACCGCAAGAGCTTTTAAGAATTACGGATGTTCCTGTGATAGTCGAAGTACCAACCATTGTCATGGAAAAAGAAAAAAAGAGGTCGCTCTCCTTTAGAATAAAATTTGTTGGGCCAATTATTCTTCTTGTAACAATGGCTATTGTCCTCTATCTCATACATACCTTTATAATTGAGGTAGATGTACTTTGTATAAAAATTTTCAATCTTATAAGAAAGAAGCTGCTGCTATCCGGATTATAACGGTAAAAGGGTTCACATGAGCAGAATAAAGGACGCACTTAAAAAAGCAAAATTTGAACGGGAAGGCCAGACCGTCTCATTTCCTCCTAATGAGTCTGTTTCAAAACCTGCCAACAAACCGAAGTTTGGAAAAACTCAAACAAAGGTCATCAATTATTCTGAAAAAGCCGCTAAAGAATACAAACTGCTTACCCCCTATTTTTCACATCCGGATATTGAGGAGCGGTTCAAACTATTGCGGACAAAAATCTTTGCAGACACCCAGGCCAACGATGACAGAACAATTTTAATAACAAGTTCTCTCGACAAAGAAGGTAAAACATTTCTTGCAGCAAATCTGGCAATTAGTGTTGCCCGGGAGGTGGATCAGACAGTGCTGCTGGTGGACGTAAATTTAAAAAATCCTTCTGTATTAAAAACGTTTGGTATTGAATCAGAAGGAGGCCTTACCGATTATTTGCTTTATAATAAACCCCTCTCAGACATTTTGATTAGGCCGGGAATTGAAAAGCTTGTGATACTGCCGGCCGGGAAACCGCTAGAAAACTCTGCCGAGCTTTTACGATCACGTAAAATGCAGGAATTGATCCTGGAAATGAAGCACCGGTATGAGGGGCGCTATATTTTTTTTGATGGGCCGTCTTTGTTAAGCTGCGTCGATGCCGTGGTTTTACATCCAAATATCGACAAAATACTGTTTGTTATTGAATCAGGCCGGACAAAACCTGAAACAGTTTCAGAAGCCTTGAACCTTCTCGAACAAGAAAAAATACTCGGCACAGTTATCAACAAAAAAAATCTTTCTTAATTAACAGAACTTTTTATAATATCAAGATACTTACCTGCGATGTATGAATCCTTTTATGGGTTTAAAGAAAAACCTTTCAGCACATTGCCGGATCCTGATTTTTTATATTTGAGTAAAAATCACGAAATGGCTTTGACCTACCTGGAGTACGGCTTATCTTCGCAAGCAGGATTCATTGTTCTCACCGGAGAAATTGGCTCAGGCAAAACCACCCTTATTAATTACTTAACAGAAAAAATTGACAACAGAAAAACTAAACTGGCTTTAGTTTTTAATACCCATGTTACTCCACGGGGGTTCCTGGAAAACATACTGAAAGAATGGGGTCTCTCCTGTACTAAAAGGAGAAAAGCCGAATTGCATGAAACCCTCAATGACTTTTTGATTACTGAGTACAGAAACAAAACAAATGTGATATTAATTATTGATGAAGCCCAGAACCTCACATTTGAAACGCTTGAAGAAATAAGAATGATCTCAAACTTAAATGATGACAAGATACCCCTTCTTCATATAATCCTTTCAGGCCAGCCAAACCTTATTAACAGATTAAATAATCCCCGTCTGGAACAACTGCGTCAACGGGTTGCTGTACATTACCATCTTGATCCCTTAAACAGGGAAGAAACATTTTTGTATATACACCACCGCTTAGCGAGAGCTCAAGCACCGAACCCGGATATCTTTAAGCCTGAAGCCGTAGAGAGCATCTACGACTATTCAGCCGGAATACCCAGAGTAATAAATTTAATTTGTGATTTAACGCTTGTATACGGCTATGCCGAACAGGAAAAAACCCTTGATAAATCTATTGTTAATATGGTTGTAGCCGACAGAAAAAAGATGGGGCTAGAGTTTGGGCATACTGCACAACAAACAGCACGGGCAGCATCCGGCAAAACTACAAGCACTTCTCACACTACAGACGTATATGAAAAAAAATATAAAGATCTCCACAATAATGTATATGAACTTGCCCAGCTGGTTAGAACCTTGATACAGTCCGACAAACCAGGGCGACAGTACAGACAAGAGCTAGATGCGTTAGACGAGAGGATTAAGAGTTTAGAGGAAAAACTCTCTAAATCTTCACACAAAAAAAATTTACAAAATTATATAAGGAAATGGCTCCATGCAGAAATTACTACAAAAAATCATTACTAGACAAGCACATATCGGCATAATTGGGCTAGGTTATGTCGGACTACCTCTGGTGCTCAGGTTTGCCGAAGAGGGTTTCACCGTTACCGGTTTTGATATCGATCCTAATAAAGTGCGCAATATAAAAGCTGGAAAAAGTTATATAAAACACATACCGACAAAAAAAATCAAAGAGTTCATTAAGAATAATAGAGTTCAGGCAACAGATAATTTTAAAAAACTGCAGACCTTGGATGCCATAATAATCTGTGTGCCCACTCCACTTAATGATATGAGAGAACCTGATTTGCAGTATGTCGAAAATACAGGAAGACTAATATCTGAGAATCTACAGAAAGGACAGCTCATTAGCCTTGAGAGCACAACATACCCCGGCACTACAGACGAAATTCTGCTTCCCCTGTTTGAGAAAAATTCGTTTAAAGTCGGCAAAGATTTCTTTTTGGTATTCTCCCCGGAACGGGAAGATCCTGGAAACAAGAATTTTACAACACAAACAATTCCAAAAGTCGTTGGTGGTGTTACACCTGCCTGTCTGAAGGTAGGACAGAAATTGTATGAGCAGATTATTGATCGCGTAGTCTGTGTCTCCTCAACACGGAGTGCAGAACTGACCAAACTGCTCGAAAACATTTATAGGTGTGTTAATATTGCTTTAGTAAACGAACTGAAAATGCTTACAGACCGTATGGGCATTAATATCTGGGAAGTAATCGAAGCCTCTGCAACAAAGCCTTTTGGATTCTCTCCGTTTTACCCTGGTCCTGGTCTGGGTGGGCATTGCATTCCGATTGATCCTTTTTACCTTTCTTGGAAGGCCCGCGCTTATGACTTTACCACTAAATTTATAGAGCTTGCCGGAGAAGTTAATACAGCTATCCCTTATTTTGTTGAACGAAAAGTAATGGAGGCCTTGAATTCTCAGAAAAAAAGTCTCAAGGGATCCCGGATACTTGTGCTTGGCATTGCCTATAAAAAAGATATTGACGACGACCGGGAATCACCAGCATTAAAACTTATAGAAATTCTAAAAGATCGGGGTGCTCTTATTCAGTATAATGACCCCTTTATCCCGAAACTGAAAAAATCACGAAAGTATAATTTTAATTTAACTTCTGTTAAGCTTACAAAGTCCCTTTTACAAAAAGCAGATCTTGTTTTAATTACAACGGATCACAGCACCTATGACTATAACTGGATTACTCAACATGCCCGTTTAATCGTTGATACAAGAAATGCTATTAAGAACAAAAAGAAATATGCTGGAAAAATTTTCTCTGCGTAAACAAAAGCACGTCACGTTTCCAAATATGCTCTAAAAAACATTTGTCCATTTATTAACACACGTTAGCCTTTATATTTATGCTCTTTTTCAGCTTCCCTTTGCAGGTCTCTCTTGCGGATATCGGCCCTACGATCATAGAGTTTTTTCCCTTTTACCAGCGCCATCTCTGCCTTTATTTTGCCAGCTTGATTGAAATATAGCCTGAGCGGTATAAATGTCTGCCCCTTTTCTCTAAGTTTACCATAGAGTTTTTTAATTTCTCTTTTATGAAAGAGCAGCTTGCGTTTGCGCAAGGGGTCATGATTAAACCTATTGGCAAAGGGATATTGGCTAATATGAACATTTACAAGATAAATCTCTCCCTGTTCAATACGGGCATAACTGTCCTTTAAATTTGCCTTGCCCATCCTACAGGATTTTACCTCGCTGCCAAGCAGTACAATACCTGCTTCATACGTATCCAAAATATGGTACTCATGGCGCGCTTTCTTGTTCTGGGTAATAAGTTTTTGGTGATTTTTCACAAAACAACCTAATGAAAAGGTAAAAAAACGCTTGAAAAAATTCAGAATTAGAAAAACAAAAAAATGGGAACATAATTACAGCGTATAAG
This sequence comes from Thermodesulfobacteriota bacterium, assembly GCA_028278025.1. Taxonomy (GTDB): domain Bacteria; phylum Desulfobacterota; class WTBG01; order CAIYCZ01; family CAIRTM01; genus JANQFE01. The sequence goes on from JANQFE010000164.1 coordinate 22,659, forward strand.
ATTTAATTAGTTACTAATTTATTAATTGTTTAAGCAGCTTATTAAAGAACAAAGTCCAATTCCTTTAGAGAGTTACCATAACTCTAACAGCCACTGGCAGCTTTTCAATACAGTCTATGAATCTTCTTTTCCATTGAATGTTTTTCATTGTTTTTTTCATTATCCCTATAAGATTCGGGTTGTTAATTGAAAGCAATAAAGTATCAAGAACTTTAAATAAATCTTCATATTTGTGAAGATTTCCAAGTTCTAAAATAACATAGTTGCCTAACGCTTTTAGATCAGAACACAAATCAGGTTTTTGTTCTGAAATTACTATTAAGGGTATGCTTTTTTCTTGAAGCTCAAAACAATTCAGAAATTTTAGAATTTCTCGATATTGTTTCAATTCTTTAAAACTATTGCTTTCAATTGATAATTCAAAAAGATTTTTTTTATATTCATTCAGACTTTTTTGTGCAGAATTTTCTAGTGAAGGATTATTTACTAAGGTATTTACCAAGGTGATGTAAAATTTTGGGATCGGCTCATTGGGACCGATATAATCACGCATATAAGCCATGGCTACCTCCTTCTGAATCACATTAGGAGTGTATAATTCGCAAACCTACATGAAATTCATCGTCTTTTTACCCCTTTAATACTTTTGAAATCTCATCAATAAGTGGTTTTGAACCGACATACAGGGCTGTTCGCTGATGATGCTTTTCAGGTTTGATTTCAAGAAGTGGGGAACCGGTTTCATCCACTGCATCACCGCCGGCCTCTTTGCACATAAAGGCAGCGACATTGGCTTCATACATTAAACGCAGCTTCCCCTGTGGCCTGTTCTTCTTGGGATCAGGATGGTTTACGATAGCCGGGTACATAAACATACCGCCGTTGGAAAGCAGGCGGTGAAAGTCTCCTGCCAGAGCACCAAGATATCTAAAAGTAAATTTTTTTTCATTTTCAGCAATCCATTTCTGAACGCTGTCTTTGAAGGTATACGTATTGGCAGCATTAAAAGCCAGTTCCCAGCTTTTGCTGTTCTCCGGCAGCTTCATGCGCACCGGCTTTACATAGGTGTTGGTTTCATCTGCATGAAACCGCCAGCATCCGGCGTCCCGCAGGGCCAGGGTAAACATCCCGGTGGGGATAACAAACATTCCGGCAGCTATATACTCAATACCTGCTCGCAAATGAAAGTCCTCAGGCCCCTGGAGGTTGGGATCAAGCTGCCTTTTTGCTATGCCGAACATAAATCCTACCGGCAAGCCATGGGCAACATTGGAAGAACCGTCAAGTGGATCAAAATAGATAAAATACCGGCCTCCCTCCTTGTTCAGGTCAAGGATACCGTCCACCTCTTCGCTTACCGCCTGGATAACTCTTTCAGTTGACTGCAAGTAGTGGATAACAATCTTATGGGCGATCTCATCCATTTTCATGACTTCTTCACCCTGGACATTGATACTGCCGGCAACACCAAGGTTTTCCTGTAAAGCTCCGGTTCTATAATAGAGTTCAATGCGTTGGGCAGCAGTAATAATTGCATCCATAAGAATCAAGAAATGATAGGTTCGGTTGTACTTCTCCTGGTGCCTGAGCAGGAAATTTCTAAATGTCTGTTCAAATTCAATCATACTACCCTCCTTGTTCCATCGTGAAGTTTTGGTTAAAAATGAAAATAAATGTATTAAACGTCACTAAATTGATATAAAATACAGTATAAGCTAACCACCTAAAACTGTCAAGCAAAACCCGTCTCGTAAAAGGGCGTAAAGGGGGCTAGCGCCATTTAAATATTCAAAAAATACAGGGAGTATCAATAAATATGGTAGGAATATGCAACTGTTTCTGCAAGTGAATACCAAGAGCCTTCATGCCGAATGTTTCTGTTACATAATGGTGCCCATAGAAAATGTTCAAACCAAATTCCTGCGCGAGATGGTAGGCCCCATGCTTAGGTTCACCGGTCACAAACAAATCAATATTCTGAGCTTTCAGCTCCTTAAAGAGTTGTGGTTCTGTAGCAGACCCGGCAACAACCCCTATAGATTCAATTTTTTCTGACCCGAACTGTAAAAAACCTCTGGCTTGGCCAAAAACCTTTTCAAGAACTGCAACTATCTTTTGAAACGGTTTCGGTGTCGGCAGTTTTCCTTTCATGCCAATTGGCTTGCTATAATAGAGTGCAAACGGCTCTATATTATTGAGTCCAAGTTTTTGGGCAATCGTGATGTTATGACCAACCTCCTGATGTGCATCAAGGGGTAGATGGGCGGCATACAATGCAATGTCAGCCTGTATCAGGGCGCGGATACGCTGAAAATGATTATCTGTAACAAGCTGTTGTTTGCCCCAAAAAAGTCCATGGTGGACAATTAACAAATTACATTCTTCCTTAGCAGCTTTCAGGGTTGCTGCAAGGTTTGCATCAACCGCCAGGCCAATTTGTTTTATATGCCCGCTGTTTTCAATCTGAAGCCCATTTGCTGAATCATCATGAAAAGCATCTATTTCCAGGTAGTTGTCAAGATATGAGACGATTTTTTTTAATTCCATCTGGTTGTGACGAACCTAAAAATAAAGTGTAAACAGCTATTTTCGTTTAAACCGTTTTTCAATCTCGTTTTTTGTAATGATAAAAAAGGTCGGGCGCCCATGCGGACAGATATGAGGATTTTGCCTCGTGCCCAACTTTTTTATAAGGTGCTCCATCTCCTGGATAGCCAGTTTTTTACCGGCCTTTACCGAATGTGCTTTACAGGCAAGTATTGCAGCGAACTTGTGCTGATGCGACTTCCACATGTCAGCAGCGGGGTTTTCCAACAGTTCATGAATAGTATCTGCCATTATGTCCTGAGCATCCTCACCAGACAAACAGGACGGAATCGCATCAAGCGAAAAGGTGTTATTGCCGAGAGGATTAATACCAAACCCCATACTTTGAAAATCTTCCATGTGTTTTTCTATGAGGGCACTCTCCTGGTAATTCAAGTTAAGCACGATCGGGAAAACAACTTTTTGTGAAAAAGACTGACTGTTAATCATAGCATCAAGCAGTTCTTCATATACAATTCGTTCATGGGCGGCATGCTGGTCAAAAATTATAAATCCATCGCCAGTCTCTGCGATAATATAGGTGCCAAGAATCTGCCCCATAACGTTCACAACACCAAAAGGATTTGCCTCCAGACTCTCGGTTTCAGGTATACTGCCCGGTATGCCTGCACCTGCCGGCTCGGGGGGAATAGATTGCAAAGGCTGTTTTATCTCTGGCTGTAGAGTCGGCTGCCACCCTACAGTTGCCTCGCGCAAGCGGTGTAACGACACCTGTCGGCTACCGCCTTTATAGACGGGCGGACCTTGAAAAAGGGCCTCTGGTTCACGTTGAGGAAGCTGCTCTGAGAAGAGCCCTTTTCTTTGGAGTTCAGCACGTATAGCCTTGACAATAATATCCTGGAAAAAACGTTCATTTCGAATCCGCACTTCCCGTTTTGCTGGATGAACATTGACATCAATATAGGATGGGTTGATTTCAAGGAAGAGAATTGCGACAGGAAATCGGCGTTGCTGTAGAAATTCACTGTAGGCCCGGCTCAGAGTAGTGCTGAGCGAAATTGACTGAACCGGTCGGCCGTTAATAAAAAATTTCTGGCCGGTACGGTTTATCCTGGTATTGTTCGGCAGACCAATATAGCCTGTAAGGTTAAAATCTGTTTTTTCAATGTTTATCGGGTAAAATTTTTCAAGAGAGTCCTGGCCATATACCTGCCGGATCCTCTCCATCAGACAGCCGCACGCCGTAAAATTGGCAATCTCCAGGTCATTTCTGTACAGAGAAAAAGCTCCTTCATAACGGGACAGTGCCAGTGTATTGAAAACATCAGCGATAGCATTATATTCGGCAGCATCAGACTTAAGAAATTTTCTTCTAGCCGGAATGTTAAAAAAAAGATCCGCTACCGTAACAACAGTACCGCTGCCGGAAACACACTCGCGCATTGAGTCTATCTTACCAGCTGAGACATTGACCATGATTGCTGTATCATCTGTATGTCGGCGGGTTACGAGTGCGAGACGAGAAACAGCCGCAATGCTTGGAAGGGCTTCCCCTCGAAACCCAAGCGTTCCAACCTTTTCAATTTCATCAGCTTCTAATATCTTGCTGGTAGCATGCCGCAGCAGGCAGGCCCGGGCATCTTGCCTGTCCATGCCATGACCATTATCCTTGACTTTAACAAAGCTTTTGCCCCCATGCTTTACTGACACAGAAATACTGTGTGCCTGGGCATCCAGAGAATTCTCCATCAACTCTTTAACGACTGAGCTTGGCCGTTCAATCACTTCACCTGCTGCAATCTTGTTGGCAGCCAGCTCTGAAAGAACTTTAATCCTGCCCATTATTTTTATACACCTGGTGTTGGTTCACTCACTCTTTGAATACTTGTCTTCAGCTTCTAGATTCCCCTGGCTGTCATATCTTTTTCTACGTATAAGCTTGCCGTTCTCGTAGGTCCATTCATATTGCAGCAAACCATTTTCAGTATAGAGCCTGGTAATGCCGTGGGGTTTACCATCTTTAAAATGTGCCTCCTCTTTTAGCACACCACTTTCAAAGTATTCTCTGGTTGTTCCGTCAAGTTTACCATTTTTAAAATGTGCTTCAGCCTTTATCTTGCTTTCCTCTAAGCTCTCCGCTAAGACATTCCCTTCAAAATAAAGTCTGCTAATGCCTTCACGTTTCCCGTCTTTGTAATGCCATTCAAATTTTAATTTTCCATTCGGATAATATGTCTTCCTAACCTCCTCCACAGCCATCGCAGGATAAATAATACACAACGTTATGAATAAAACTACTATATAAAGTGCTTTTTGGTTCATAAAGAGAGCTCCCGACGTTTTTATTATTCCTTAACCCCTTCTAGATTTTTTTATTACATAATCTTAAAAAAAACAAGTTATGCTAATAACCAGGTTTTTCTAAAGATCATGATCACTACGGCTGGCAAAATCATTCGCTGATAAATCTTTTTGCCATTGAGCTATTTTCATTAAGGCTTCTAGCGGGGTCAGGCTGTTAATCTCAACATCTTTAATTTCTTTCAGCAAAGGATGATTTGCTAAAGCCTTTTGTATTGCATTAAAAGAAAGCACCTTTTCACCGGCCTGCTCTTTTAACGGCTTAAAAAGTGGCAAGTCATAAACAGAAACAGTACCCTTTTTTTTCTTTAAGATTTCACGGATCGACCCCTCTGAGATTTTTTCCTCTTCAAGGCAAAGCAGTATTTCTGCAGCACGTTCGATAATTTCCTGCGGCAGTCCGGCCAGTTTGCCAACATGAATACCATAGCTTTTATCAGCCCCACCCGGTATCACCTTTCGTAAAAATAAAATTGTATCTTCGATCTCTTTTACCGTTACATTATAATTCTTGATGCCCCTGCGCTGATCACTCAGTTCAGTTAGTTCGTGATAATGTGTGGCAAAAAGACACTTGGGCCGAAAATGTTTCTGGTTTATATATTCACAGACTGACCAGGCAATGCTGACACCATCAAACGTAGATGTCCCCCTGCCAATTTCATCAAATACGAGAAGGCTTTGAGATGTTGCATTAAGAAGGATATTAGCGGTTTCAATCATCTCAACCATAAAGGTGCTCTCACCTTTTGCCAGGTTGTCAGATGCTCCAATTCTGGAAAACACACGATCAACTACCCCTATATTTGCAATCCGGGCAGGAATAAATGATCCGGTTTGAGCCATAAGCACAAGCAGGGCAACCTGCCGGATAAATGTCGATTTACCGGCCATATTCGGGCCGGTAATTATAAGCAGTTGGTTGTCATCAATATCAAGCAGCACATCGTTGTCAATAAACTGCTCACCATCAAGAGTGTGTTCAACAACCGGATGGCGCCCACCAGCTATATGGATTACCGAACCATCGGAAATCTTAGGCTTACAATAGTTATTGGATAGTGCCACTGATGCCAATGAGAACAAAACATCGAGAACTGCAACAGCATCTGCAGTACTTTGAATCTCTGAAATATATTGCAGTACCAGTCTGCGGATGTCTTCAAATATTCTGCATTCAAGCTCCCGTGCCGTTTCCTCGGCACCAAGAATTTTCTCTTCATATTCCTTCAGCTCGGGAACTATGAAACGTTCTGAATTAACAAGGGTCTGCTTGCGTATATAATAGTCTGGAACCATATGAAGATTTGGTTTGGTGATATCAATATAATAACCAAAAATCTTATTATATCTGACCTTAAGTGATTTAATTCCTGTTTTCTGTGATTCTTTTTTCTGCAGGGTTACAATCCATTCCTTTGCATTTCTTGAAATGTATCTTGCTTCATCAAGTTCTGTGCTGTAGCCGTCTTTGATGAACCCGCCTTCTTTGATTCCCGGAGGCGGCCCTTCCACAAATGCCTTCCCAATTGTTGTAGCCAGATCGTGCAACTCAAATATGTTTTTAAGCTGTTTGGAAAAAAGTACACTTGTTAAGCAAGAAATTGTTTGCTTTAAAGCAGGAATACATTCTAAAGAATTGCCGAGGGCCACCATGTCACGTGCTGACGGCGTGCCACAGTTTATGCGGGCAAGCAGCCTCTCAAGGTCTTTGATTGGTTTTAGATGCTCCTGCAGCCTTTGCAGCAGGTCAGGGTTGGCAAACAGTTCCTCAACAGCATCTTGTCGCTTGCAGATTTCTTCTGGAAGGAGTAACGGTTGTGTAATCCATTGGGAAAGCAAACGAGCGCCCATTGGTGTAATTGTCCTGTCAAGAACACTGTAAAGAGTCGGGCACATTTTGTCACCGGAAGACGATCTCGTAAGATCGAGATTTTTTATGGTCTGTTTATCAAGAAACATAAATTGTGTATTCTGAAAGGCAACCGGTTTTTTAAGATGTTCAAGAGACTTGTGCAGGTTATCCGAAAGATAATAAAGAAGAGCGCCGGCACAAGATATGCCTGCTGAAAATTCTTCAATGCCAAAACTGGCAAGGGATGCTACGTTAAAGTGCTCGAGGATTCTTGTCTTGGACTGCTCATATTCAAAAATCCAACCCTCATATTCATTGACTGTCGGACTAAGTTCCGCAAAAAAATTTTTTAAACTGTTTCTCTTAAATTCTGCAGGAACCACACATTCACACGGCTGTAAACGAATAAGTTCATCCTCAAGCTCCGTAACACTCTTAAACTCACCTATCCTGAAATCACCGGTAGAAAGATCCAGGCAGGCACATCCATATACGCATTTATTGACGTAAAAGGCCGCAAGATAATTAAAATGATATCTTTGCTCTGCATCATCCTCAAGGTTTGTGGCAGGAGAAATGACTCGCACAATTTCTCTTTTCACAATACCTTTTACCAGTTTGGGGTCTTCAACCTGCTCACAGATAGCCACCTTAAGTCCTGAACGCGTCAGGCGGTTAATATATCCTTGGGCTGAATGATAGGGAACACCGCACATCGGCACTTTATTATTATTCCCACCATCCCTGGCGGTAAGCGTTATATCAAGGATGGAGGATGATCGTTTTGCATCTTCATAAAACATTTCATAAAAATCGCCGAGTCTAAAAAAAAGTATCGTGTCTCTGGGAAGGGTTTTGCGAATCGACTGATATTGTTTTAGCATAGGTGTTAAGGACATCTGATACCCTCACAGCCCCTGTATCATTATATTCTGTACCTATTTATTCCTTTATAAACCGGTGTTCGGCCGTTTTTCTCTTGCTGTCAGTTTTTACAGCCCAGATGTACCCGGATGCTGGGCTGATCATAATGATTCGATATATTCAACCAGGTCTGGTTGGGTGGTGATATCATTTTTTCGATCAATCGCTTTATTAGCAAGCAGGTCCGCGGTTTTGTTTTTATTTCTAGGAATATGCGAAAGCTCATAGGTGCTGAAATTACTAAGACAGGTCTTTGCCTTTTCTGCAAGAATTTTTAATTTTTTATCCTTTATGCGATATTCGCCTCTTAGTTGCTTTACTAAAAGCTCTGAATCGGAAAACAGCATAATATTTTTGCCCCCAAGCCTCTCTGCTTCTTTAAGTCCAAAAATAAAGGCACTGTATTCTGCAACATTGTTTGTAGTGGAACCCAAATAGATGCTTTTTTCCACAAGAGACTCTACCGAATTTCTAATATAAATTCCGGCACCAGCTTCTCCGGGATTTCCCCGCGCAGCACCATCAGTATAAATATATAATGTTTTATCTTTGGTCATGAAAAAACTATTATTTGTTCATCTCATAAATGCGTTCTACAAAAAGAATTCGATGACAGTTTGGGCACATAACAAGTTTCTCAGCATATACGGCCTCATTATAAACCTGTGGGGGTATTTTCATGTTGCATCCCAAACACTGTTCATTTTCTGCTAATGCTACTGCTTTGCCTTTCCTGATTCCTTGTATTTTTTTATAGTCTGCAAAAACATCAGGGTTGATTTCAGCTACAATTATTTTGCGTTTTTCTTTTTGTTTTTCAATATCATCAAGATAATCTTTCAACTCATGTTCTATCTGTTGTTTCTTTTCTGCATACCGTAATTTGATCGTATTCAAGTGCTCCTCAATTTTCTTAAGGTCAGTCATTGCCGACTCTATAGTATCCATAGCTTCAATAACGTCATCCTCTTTTTTACTTATCATGCTTTTAATGTTTTCTATTTCCTGCAACGATGCTTGATATTCTTTGTTTGTTTTAATAGAGAGCAGCCTTTCTTCAATTTTTCTTTTTTGCTCTTCCAGTTCTTGCAAAGACCTTTCCCTGTTCCTATGCTCTTTCTGAAGATCTTTAAGTCTTTCCTGCTCTTTGTTATACTGATCGTCCTCCTGTGCAACCTCGGATTCTAACGTTATGATATCATTATGATATTGTTTTTGTAACATTTCTGAGCTTTTTATATTATTGTCTATTGTCTGAATGCTAAAGAGAAGTTCAAGCTGTTTTCTCAAGACAACCTCCTTCTGAAAATATTTTAGATATAAAAAAATGCACCCGCTTTTGTGGGTGCATTTTAGAGTACATTACAAAAAGTTTTTAATGAAAGTAAAATTTTTTGAATATAGGTGATTATTCATAATGAGCTTTTTTAATGGGCTCACCAGGATTCGAACCTGGGACCATCCGGTTATGAGCCGGGAGCTCTACCAACTGAGCTATGAGCCCTTTTTATATTAACTCTCTACAAAGCTTTTAAGTTTTTTATTCCTTATTGGATGTCGCAACTTTCGCAATGCTTTAGCTTCTATTTGTCTGATGCGTTCTCTTGTCACATCAAAGTCTCTACCAACTTCTTCCAGGGTATGGTCGGCCCTTTCACCAATGCCAAAACGTAGCCTCAAGACCTTCTCTTCCCGGGGAGTGAGCGTCGAAAGCACCCCTTGGGTTTGTTCTGAAAGGTTTTGGTATGTTACAGAATCCATGGGGTTAAGAATTTTTTTATCTTCAATAAAGTCTCCCAGATGACTGTCCTCTTCTTCTCCAATGGGCGTTTCAAGTGAAATGGGTTCTTTGGCTATTTTTAATACTTTTCTAACCTTATCCAGAGGCAACTCCATCTTTTCAGCGATTTCTTCCGGGTTTGGCTCACGTCCCTTCTCCTGAACAAGATAGCGCGAAGTTCTAATGAGCTTATTAATGGTCTCAATCATATGGACCGGAATGCGGATTGTACGTGCCTGATCGGCAATTGCTCTGGTAATTGCCTGGCGTATCCACCATGTTGCATATGTGCTGAATTTGTAGCCCCGCTGGTATTCAAATTTGTCAACAGCCTTAATAAGGCCGATGTTCCCTTCCTGAATCAAATCGAGAAACTGCAATCCACGATTTGTATACTTTTTAGCAAGACTTACCACTAAACGAAGGTTGGACCGCACGAGCTCATCTTGGGCGGTTTTTGCTTTGGTTTCCCCCTTGTTAATACATTTTATAGCTTCCTTCAAGACCTGAATTGACAAGCCTGACTTTTTTTCAATTTCAATAATCTGTTTTCTGTAATTTCTAATCTCTTTTTCAATGCTCTGGAGGTCCTCAAGCGTTGTACCAAATTTTCTTTTTATTTTCCTCTGTTCTTTTTTGTCTTCTTTCGCCTTGCGAATCAGCCCTCGTATTTCTTTGGGTTCAAGGCCAACCTTTTTACTGCATTGTTTAATCTGGTTCTCAAATGATTTGACCTGCGTAAGCAAATTGCGGAGTCGGGTTACTATGTTTTCAATAAATTTCTTCTTGAGGTTCAGTTCTTTTAACTTATCAAACAGCGTGGATTTATTCTTTTCAACTGTTTGTCTTAAATATTTTTTTCTTTTTTCACTAAGCTCTTTTTTGGTTGCCAAACGCTGTATAATCTTTTCGTTCTCATAATACAGCTTTTTTATATGTTCTATCTGTTCCAAAAATTCATAGATATAGCTCTCTTCATCTATTTCACTATCTTCATCTTCAAGATCAGCTATAACATCAGTTATTGATACTTGTCCCTTTTGTAATGCATCTGAGAGTACAAATATTTCCTGAACCGTAATCGGTGTATTAAGCACAACCTGAAGGACTTCCCGTTCTCCCCCCTCAATCCTTTTGGCAATTTCAACCTCCTCTTCCCGTGAGAGCAAGGATACTGAACCCATTTCTTTTAGATACATGCGAACAGGGTCATTTATTTTGCCATAAAGATCTCTTTCATCTGTTGTGGTTTCCTCTGCCTGATCAAGTTTATTAACTTTGCGCCGCTGAAGCCTTACTTTCTGTGAAGAATCAACTATCTCAATATCCATTTCTCCAAACATAAGCATTAATTCATCTATCTGGTCAGGCGAAACCATATCCGGTGGAAGCACATCATTTACCTCATCATAGGTCAAAAATCCTTTCTCCTTGCCGATATTTATGAGTTGTTTTACCTGATCCATCTTAGGCTTTCTTCCCATCTACTCGTCTCCTTTCAGATGTGATGCAAGTTCATCTTGTATTGCAAAATCTGTTTCTTCTCTTGCAGCAGCTTCTGAAATTCCTGTTGATACTTCATTGATGAATATTCATCTTGCTCTGCTTCAGCTTGCTTTAACAGATACGTAACTTTTTGCCTTCGTTGGGTGTTTTTTTTCAAACAAATATTACGCACACAGTCCTCTAAGATCTTAAATGGATTTACTAGGGCATAATCACTAAAAACATCTTCAGCGATAATTTTTCTCAGGTTTTCCTTTTCAACCACATGCAATAATTCAGCACTATGGATTTCCCTGTGCTGTTTGTATACCCTGGTTATTAATAGGGCGAGATCTTTAAAATCAGAATCGGCAAACTCTTCAACAACGCCGGTTTCTTCAATAGAATCAATCGTCTCGGGAAAATTAAGCATAAGTTTTATAATTAATTGTTCTGCATTTTTAGATGGCTCGCCGGTGTTCTCCGTCTTGTTTTCCTGCATACTGGGAATGGTTCTTGCGGACGAGCGCATACCCGTTCTTGTACGCACTTGCATTTCCTTTACGCCGATTCTTCGGGCAACTTTCTGTATATACAGATCCCTTTCCATATCATCCGCAACGTTACTGAGCAGTGGCATTATTTCATCACATGCATTAACTTTCCCTCGGGGTGTGGCAATATCATTTTTTTGGATAATCTTTTCTATCACAAAATCTAACAATAACGTTGCGCTCTCCAGTTGCTGTCTGAACGCCTGTGTCCCGTGCTGCTGCACATAGCTGTCCGGATCTTCACCCTGGGGCAGAAGCACTACCTGAGGAGAAAGCCCGTTGGTTAAAAACGGTTCAAGGCTTCGTATCATAGCCTTCTGTCCGGAAGGGTCTGAGTCAAATATGGTAATAATATTTGATGTATATCTCTTAAGAACCTGGATCTGTTGCTCTGTCAGGGCAGTTCCTAAAGCTGCAACAACATTGTTTATACCTTCTTGATGCAGCGTTAAAAGGTCAAGATACCCTTCAACAATGATTACTTTATCCTGCTTTCTAATATAGTGAGAAGCGCGGTCCAAACCATAAAGACTGTGCCGCTTGCTGTATATGCTGGATTCCGGTGAATTTAGATATTTGGGTTCTCCTTTGTCGATAATGCGTCCTCCAAAACCCACGATCTTTCGTCCAATATTAATAATGGGAAAGAGAATCCTGTTTCTGAATCTGTCATACTGCCTGGCGTTGTTTCTACTGATTATAAGCCCCGTCTTCTGTGCACATGCCAGTGAGGCCTGTCTGCTTTTCAAATATTTAAAAAGAGCATCCCAACTATCAGGGGCATACCCAAGACAATACTCTTCAATAGTTTTAATGGTAATACCACGTTTGTTTAAGTAATTTCGGGCTCGTTCTGCACGTTTATCGTGTAAGAGCACGGAATTGTAAAACGTAGCTGCCAGTTCATTAATACTAAAAAGATCCTCCCGCTCGCTCTGCCTTTTACGCTGTTCAGGACTAAGGGGTTTGTACGGCAGGTGGATACCCACCCGCTTAGCAAGTTGCTTTACGGCTTCTTGAAACGTTACGTTTTCATGCTTCATTAAAAACGTGAAGACATCACCTTTAACACCACATCCAAAACAGTTAAATAGCCTTTTGTCTTCATTTACAAAAAACGAAGGGGTTTTTTCATTATGAAACGGACACAGCCCTCTATAATTAGCACCAATTTTTTTTAGATTTACATACTCAGCAATAACATCTACGATGCTACAGGTTTCTCGTATTTCCCTTACCTTATCCTCTGGTATGAACTTAGTTTCCTGCATATAACAACTTTTTCAAAAAAATGTGGATAAAGAGGTGCAACAAGAAGTGATACGCATTCGCTGGAAAACACAAATGTAATAATAAGAATGCAGGAAATCTTATGAAAATAGACTTCCTGCAATACCATGCTGTAATACTAATATTTTCTCTAGATACATACTTTTTGTATATTAAGGGATCATGTTAATAATCCCTTCATCATGCTACTAAAAGTTTTGATTAGGAATGCGTGATTTCAAAGCCCGTTTTCTTGCTGCCAAAGCCTTTTTCTTGCGTTTTACACTCGGCTTTTCAAAAAACTGACGTTTCCGTACTTCTGATAGAATCCCAGCCCTTTCACATTGCTTCTTAAAACGCCTTAAGGCTATTTCAAAAGGTTCATTCCCATTAACTTTAATACCCGGCATATATCCCCCCCCCTTCTAGATAAAGGTGCGGAGGATAACAAACTGCTGTATCTGAGTATGACCGCTTACTGTTAGTGAGTATAAAAATCCCCCCAGTCTGAAAAATTTTTATATATATTGTTTTAATTCAATAATATATGTTAAAAACCTTAGTATAAAATTAACAAAATATGTTCAAATCTTTAATTCTAACGATTTTTTGTTATTTGTCAAGAATAATCTTATTAAAATTCTTATTAACCTCTTTTAAAAGATACGCCCTTATTTCTTCAGCTGTTTCTAAGTCAAAAAGATGTTCCGAAATTTCTCTACAGCGATTATACTCCAATGACCTCAAAACTTTTTTAGTCTCTAAAATTGCAATAGGATTCATACTTAGTTCATCAATGCCTAATCCCAAGAGAATCGGGATGTATAGCGGTTCTCCTGCCATTTCACCACACATTGCAACGGGAATTCCATTATCATGGGCCGAGGTAATAATATTACGCAAAAGGCGCAGCACCGCTGGATGAAGGGGCTCATATAGATATGATACCTGCTCATTAACCCGATCTATAGCCAGGGTGTATTGGATGAGATCATTTGTTCCTATGCTAAAAAAATTGACTTCTTTCGCAAGATGGTCTGCTATGGCTGCAGCAGCAGGGACTTCAACCATAATACCGATCTCGATGTCGGGATCAAATTCTTTTTTTTGTTTTTGTAATTCCTTCTTTACCTCTTGCAGGATTTTTTTAATTTGCACAACCTCTGTAACGCACGATATCATAGGAAACATTATTTTCACTTTTCCATATGCACTGGCACGTAGTATTGCCCGAAGCTGCGTCTTAAAAATTGGGATCTCCTTTAAACAAAACCTGATAGCCCTTAGGCCCATAACCGGATTCATTTCCTCGGCAAAATCAATATGTGAAATAAATTTATCCCCCCCTATATCAAGCGTCCTAATAGTAACAGGATGTGGAGTGGTTTTTTCGGTCACATGTTTAAAGATCTCAAAGAGTTCTTCCTCTGTAGGGAGCTGTTTTTGATTGATATAGAGAAATTCTGTTCGGAAAAGTCCAATCCCTTCGGCGCCATACTCCAAAACAGATGTAAGCTCTTCAATAATTTCTATGTTTGCCAATAGCTTCACCCTGAATCCATCCCTAGATTCTGCCGACAAATCTTTATAGGTAAAAAGCTTGCGTTCAAATTCCTCATGTTGATCTTTTTTTTGCCTATATTTGCGCCGCGTTTCAGCATCCGGATTTATAATGACAACACCATGAATTCCGTCAACAATGATATCATCACCATTATTAACCTTTCGCATGATATCCTGCAGCCCAACAACCGAGGGAATTTTTAGCGCTCGCGCCATAATGGCAGTATGTGATGTTTTGCCCCCGCATTCAGTAACAAATCCGAGTACTTCATCAGACTTAAGGTTGGCAGTATCGGCTGGAGACAAATCATTGGCAATAATAATAACTTCTTCGCCGATATTTGAAAGAGAAACTGCTTTTTTACCCGCAAGATTTCTTAAAATTCTTTTTTCGATATAATCAATATCACTTGTTCTCTCTTGCATGTACTCATCACTCATCTGTGAAATGTTTTTTTTCAGTTCCTCCATAGTAGATTTTAATGCCCAGGCAACATCTACTCGCTCGTTTTCTATTTTCTTAATAACTTCATCACGCAGTACTTTATCCTGTAAAATTAGTATATGCGTTTCAATGATATACTGTGCCTCTTTGATCTTTTTTTTGCTGACCTCCTTTTTGGCTTTTAATAGTTGGGCTTCTGATTCTTTGATTGCTTTTTGAAACCGTGCAACTTCTTCATGAATCTCGTCTTGGGTTGATAAACGGTAGTGGGAAAAGTCGGGTCTGCCATGCTCCACCAGCAGTGCCCTGCCGATTGCTACCCCAGGTGATGCACCTATTCCCTTTAATAAGATGTTCTCATCCATTATTACTATGCCATGTAAAAATAAAAATTTTTTTGCTTAATTTTGTAGATTTATCATTTTTTATAAATTTGGTCAATTTCTTTACACCTTTACCTTTACAGGCAGTATCACACATTACCTGCTACGATGAGGGTGATTTCTCCTTTAACATTCCTTTTTTCAAGAGAGCCAAGGATTGTTGAGAGCAACCCGTATATAAGCTCTTCATGCATTTTAGTTATCTCTCTGGCTAACATTGCTGGCCTGTCTCCCATAATATCCAGTATATCATGGATAGTTGCAACAATTCTGCGAGGAGATTCATAAAAGATGAGGGTCCGCTCTTCATTCGAAATCTTTTTTAAAAAATTGCGTCTCTTTCCAGACTTTACCGGGAGAAAACCTTCAAAAGCAAAGCGGTGAACAGGCAACCCTGAGATGCTAAGCGCTGCAATGCCTGCACAAACACCAGGAACCGCAATAATTGGTATGGTTTCCCTTATTGCCTCGCGTACAAGCCGGTAACCAGGGTCTGATATCGAGGGAGTTCCTGCTTCTGATACAAGCGCGATGTTTTTCCCGGTTTTAATTTTCTGAATCAGTACTGCAGTTTTGAACGTTTCATTGTGTTCGTAATAGCTTGTTAATGGTTTTTTTATGTTATAATGTTTAAGCAAAATTGTTGTTTTGCGTGTATCCTCTGCTGCTATAATGTCTACTTCCTTGAGAATATTAAGGGCCCGCAAAGTAATATCCTCAAGGTTACCTATAGGCGTAGAAACTACATAAAGAATTCCCTGTGTCATTTTTGGTTTTCTATTATTTGAAAGTGTATTTGTTTAAAAAGTCTATACTGTTTTCACACTATAAGCAATAAGGCCTTTTTTATAAAAATTACATGGCTTATCATGAAAAGCAAAACCCGTTTGGCATTAACACCTGTGCTTGAAAAAATTCTGCTTGCCTATGCTGATATAAAACACTTACCAATTGAAGAAAAATATATTAAAAAATTAGCTCAAAATGTCCAAAAGATTTCAAATCAATATGTTTTTACAGACTGTTCAATTGAAAAAGATACCACCCAACTGTACCACACCTATTTAAATTATTATCTTCCTGTTAATCTTGTAAAATTATATCCTGTCTTAGACGAGTTGGTAGATTACCAGGGATCAAAACTTTTTGAAAGTCGTTCTTTTCATCTTCTGGACATAGGTTCTGGCCCGGGAACATTTACACTTGGTTTTTTAGAATACCTGGCAAAAAATCTTTCTTCGCTTCGTTCTAAACCTGAAAATTTTAATCTTTGGGGGATTGACCGAGAACAAAAAAACCTTTCAATCGCAAAAAGAATTATTAAAGACTATATTACAGCCCATCCTTTCAAAAAAGCTTTTCACTGGAACGTAACATTCAAGCACGCCACTCTTAGCAACGCTACATTGATCCAAAACATAGTCCCGGAAAAGACAGCATTCGATCTCATTATTGCCGGAAATATTGTCACGGAGCTTAACGATACTACTTTCGCGGCTCTGGCCAAAAGTCTGGAAAAGCACCTTGCTCCTTTCGGGGCACTTATAATCATTGATCCCGGAACCCGTACGGCTTTTAGAAATTTATTAAAATTTAGAGATGCAATTCTTAAAGAGACTGCCCTTCATTTATATGCACCCTGTCTCAATGCTGCAGCCTGTCCTTTGGCCAAGCAAAACAACCTGTGGTGCCATGAAAAAGTATTCTGGGACCCTCCAGCTATGGTTAAAGATATTGATGTATATACAGGCTTTACCAAGTATAAGGGACTAAAATATTCCTATTTCACTTTTATGAAAAAAAAGGCCTCTTTTTTAGATGCCTACCCTGACATCTCTCCGAAAAGGGCCTGGCGAGTGACAAGTTACCTCATGAAAAACAAGGGCCTGCAGAGGCTTATCGCATGTAATGGTGTTCAAAGAATAACACTTCGAAGACTTTCCAGAAATGCTTCTGATAAAAATGCTGATTTCATAAAAGCTAAAAGAGGAGATATCATAATGTTTGAGAATTGTGTAAATCGTGATGGTTTTACAGACATAACCAGAGAAAGTTTTTTTACGATAGTGGCTTGAACAATAAGGGACTGCTTTCTAAATTAGTGTATATGGCCTTTTGCCGTCGCTGTCTGTAAAACAGCGTATAAAAAATTACAATATACTAAAACAAAGTGAATTTTTTAGATACGTTGATATCTCTATTCATTTAAAAATCCATAAAATTATGTTATATAAGTTCCAGAATGGGCAGTCCTTTCGTAAAGGAGGGTGAGCATGGAAACACGCATACATAATGCAACGATTGTACTTTCTCAGGGTGATATTACCGAACAGGATGTGGACGCGATTGTTAATGCGGCCAACAAGCGGCTTGCCGGCGGGGGGGGAGTAGACGGTGCCATTCACCGGGCAGGAGGACCCGCAATTATGGAGGAGTGCCGAAAAATAGGCGGATGTCCTACCGGCACTGCGGTTATAACAACGGGCGGTAATCTTCCAGCAAATTATGTAATTCATACAGTGGGGCCGGTTTACCGGAACGGCACATCAGGTGAACCTGAACTCTTGAAGAATGCTTATCTTAACAGTTTGAAATTGGCTGACCAACACAATGTAAAAACTATCGCTTTCCCATCAATCAGTACCGGCGCATACGGTTATCCGCTTAAGGATGCTGCCAAAATTGCACTTTCAGCGGTTAAGGATTATATAAAAACAGAAACAAATATAAAGAAAATTTATTTTGTGCTTTTCAGCTCCCGTGATTTTGAGGTATATCGTGAAACGCTCTCCATGCTGATGTCAAAATAATGTGATTAATACTTTTTAACCAGGAGGCAACCATGTGGGATTACTCTAAAAAGGTAAAGGATCATTTTTTACATCCCCGCAATGCTGGTCAAATAGAAAATCCCGATGCGGTAGGGGAAGCTGGTTCTCTTGCCTGCGGCGACCAGATGAAACTGATGCTGAAGATCGATGAAAATGAAGTTATAACAGATGCAAAGTTCCAGACTTTTGGTTGCGGCAGCGCAGTTGCTTCTGCTTCTGCTCTCACAGAAATGATCATGGGCAAGAAACTGGATGAAGCTGCCCATATTACTAACAAAGATATTGTCGACTATCTGGGCGGGCTTCCCGTTGAAAAAATGCATTGTTCGGTAATGGGACATGAAGCTCTTGAATCTGCTCTGCATAACTTCCGCGGAACATCTCCCGAGCCTGCTGAAGAAGCCAAGAAACATATCGTCTGTGAATGTTTTGGTGTTACTGATGATGAAATCCTGAGAATTGTTCAAGAAAACAGCTTAACCACTATTGAAGACGTAACTCATTACACCAAAGCGGGTGGTGGCTGCATGTCCTGTCACGACAAGATTAAGGGGCTTATTGAACAGGTTGTCGGCGAAGAAAAAGCTCAGCAACCACCACGCCCTGCAGGTGCGAAACTTACAAACATCCAAAAAATGAAACTGATTGAGGAAACATTTGAAAAAGAGATCCGACCAATGCTCAAAGCTGATGGGGGCGATATTGAACTCATAGACATTGACGGCAATAAAGTTATTGTTTCACTGCGCGGAATGTGCTCCTCATGTACCAGCTCAACATTTACGCTTAAAAAATACATAGAACCCAAGTTAAAGGAATTTGTCAGTGAAGATCTTTTTATTGAGGAGGTTAAACCGTGAATACAAAGAATGTCTATGCTGATAATAATGCTACAACCATGGTTGCTCCTGAAGTCAAAGAAACTATGGAACCCTTTTTTACGAACTTGTATGGCAATCCATCCAGCATGCACGTTTTTGGAGGACAGGTAAAAAAATTCGTTGATCGTGCCCGGGAACAGATTGCCGCCCTTATACACGCTGATCCCGCCGAAATAGTATTCACCTCGTGCGGAACAGAAAGTGATAATGCCGCAATCAGAGGCATACTTGCAGCACATCCTGAAAAGAAACATATTATCACGTCACGGGTTGAACATCCGGCAGTTAAAAACGTCTTTCAGTTTCTGGAGAAAAATGGATACCGCCTCACTGAACTCTCGGTAGACCGCTTGGGCCGGATTGATCTGGATGAGTTGCGGGAAAAACTGGACAATGACACTGCCCTTGTCTCTATAATGTGGGCTAATAACGAAACCGGGGTCGTTTTTCCTATGCAGGAAATTGCTGAATTGGTTAAAAGCAAAGGAGCTGTTTTTCATACAGATGCCGTACAGGCCGCAGGGAAAGTTTCGATTGATATGAATACCACTCCTGTTGATTTGCTTTCCCTGTCCGGGCATAAACTGCATGCCCCTAAAGGAATCGGCATATTATATATACGTAAGGGGACGCACTTTGTCCCCTTTATTATGGGGGGACACCAAGAAGGTGGCCGTCGAGCCGGCACAGAAAATGTCCCCTATATTGTTGGTCTGGGTAAAGCCTGCGAGCTGGCCTTGGACCATCTTGAAGAAAACAAATCCCACATTAAAGTATTACGGGACAAGCTGGAAAAGGAGCTGCTGCAAAAGGCTGTTGATGCCTCGGTTAATGGAGATCCTGAGAACCGCTTACCCAACACAACCAATATCAGTTTTAAGTATATTGAAGGTGAATCAATTCTTATGCTGCTAAGCGAGGCCGGAATAGCTGCTTCTTCAGGCTCAGCGTGTACATCGGGGTCCCTTGAGCCATCCCATGTACTGCGGGCGATGGGCGTTCCCTTCACACGGGTGCACGGTTCTGTTCGGTTCAGCTTAAGCCGCTATAATACTGATGAAGAAGTAAGTTACATAATTGAAAATATGCTTGCAATAGAAAAAACCTTGAGAGAAATCTCACCATTTGGCAGAGATGAGCTCCATGCAGAACAGTAAACTTTCCAGCATAATAGAAGAAATACTGGGGAGCTACAAAATCGACAAAGGCATTAATCACATTGAAGGCCCCAACCTGCCTGCACGTGAAGCCGTTGAGGAAATTGTTGTCGATATTATAAATGTTGTTTTTCCTGGCTACTATGAAAAGCAGGAAATCAGCCGCGATGAAATCAACTTATATGTCTGGGAAAAAATTGTTGCTATCTACCATAACCTTTCCCGCGAAATAGCAAAAAGTCTGAACTCTCTCCCTGAAATGCGCAGCCAAAGCGATGAGGAAATAACATCCTTTGCAATGAATAAAACCATCGCTTTTCTATCACGGATTCCGTACGTCCGAGAAAAGCTGACCGGGGATGTACAGGCCGCCTACGAGGGCGACCCTGCTGCTAAGAACTTTGATGAAATTATTATCAGCTATCCCGGTCTGTTTGCCATAACCGTCTATAGAACTGCCCATGAGCTCTACCACCTTGAAGTCCCGCTCATACCCCGCATTATGTCTGAATTTGCTCATCGTTCTACCGGGATTGATATTCACCCCGGGGCCCATATTGAAAACAACTTTTTTATTGATCATGGAACGGGTATTGTAATCGGGGAAACAACCCATATCGGCAACAATGTACGGATATATCAGGGCGTGACCCTTGGAGCGCTTAGTTTTAAAAAAGATAAGGACGGCCGGATTGTAAAGGGGGGTAAACGCCACCCTACTATAGAAAACAATGTTGTTATCTACGCGGGCGCAACCATCCTTGGCGGCACAACAGTTGTTGGGAAAAATTCTATTATCGGCGGTAATGTCTGGTTGCTTGAATCAGTACCTCCTGACACCACCATTACCCATCAACCCCCCAATCTCATTTATAAGGCCAAAGAGAAAACGAACTCTAAGGAAGACGAAGTCTATATGTATTATATTTGATTACTCAGACTATGAAAAGGTCTCATTCGAAATTGCGGAAATATAGGGACGTATATTGCTACTGCAAACTGTTCCTCCTCAACTGTATATACTAATAATGATTTTACTTAATCATTATCAGATTAACTATCCATATTCTCCTGTAAAGTCTTTGAGAATGTCAATGCGCTTCTATACCAAGTCCCTCAAGCAGGTATCCCTGCTCAAGCGATGCAGTAATAAACGTAATATCCGCTTTTAACCGAGGGCTGCCCTGTTCTGAAAGCTCATCGAGAAAACTTACAACTCTGGCAACATCCTGTGTTGAGACAACTGTAGAACCCCCAGTAATTAAAGCTGCAATGCCATCTCTGTTTTCAAGAATGATGCTTCGCAGGTCATGTTTCAACACCGGGTTGTTATCCAAAATTTCAGCAATCTCTGCCGCATTCTGATAATAGAGGCTTGTTACAACAACACCAAAAACATTGTCAAGAAAGACATCTCTTAACATTCTGAGCATCTGCAGGTCTTCCTGAGTATCACATACAAGAGCAGCAAAACATCTCAGTTTGCTCCTGACGATAATATAGTCGCTTTTAGCTATTTCATGTGTGCTTCCATCAGATCCATACGCTGTCAGCGAAACATTATAGTAAGAGTCAAGCAGCCGAGATCCAGACAAATAATATGTATGTGCAGGGTTCACCTCGGTGCTTTTGTCCCCGTCCCCGAAATCCCACAAATAACCTGATATGGAACCGGTACTCAGGTTGGTAAACTGTACGGAAAGTGGCTCTTTGCCTGATCGCGGATCAGCAGAAAATTCAACCGTTACATCCGATGGAGCCAGCACCGTGGTTGTGGTTGATGCCCCGGCAGTAGTGCTTGTCGTGGTTGTTTCGCCTGTTGCTGATGTAGTAGTTGTAGTTTCACCGGCAACTGTTGTTGTTGTGCTCGTGTCTGAGGTGGGATCTAGCTCTATTGACGTTTGAATTTTGAAATTTGATGCGTAGGTATGTCGTTCTGCAAAAAACAGGGCAAAGTCATATACCTGACCCTGGGTCAACCCCAGATTATCCAGACTTACACTGCCAGATATTGCACCATGAATGCCCCCCAAGTCAATAACTAGGCTGTTATCAATAAACACCCAGAGATCATCATCTCCTGTAAAAGTGAATGTTTCACCACCTGTATAGGTAAAGGTAGTATGAATCTCATAGGTAAAATGGTAGTTGTGTGACCGCTCCTGATTGCCAAGCAACTGACCATCGATTGGAAAAAAGCTTGAGTTCTGATAGGTATACACCCCACCGGGATCAGTTTGACTGTTATCCAGAGTAATGATGTAGGCTCCTTCCATATTGTTTGAGCTGTCATTGTACCATTCTTCAAATGTCTCGGCCGACTCTATACACTCCGGCCCATTAGGACCGTAATCTGGTTTTCCATCTGACCCAAGCACGGAAGCTACCAATCCAGTAACATTCCCACAGACGTCTCGTTCAAAATCAGGATGGTCATCATTGAAATCCCGCACTGTACCGGTCAGGTCTATTGTGTCGGCAAAGGCATCAGGAACACCATCAATGCAAACAAATACTGCAGCACAGTAAGCTAGAAGTATTATTAGTAGTTTTTTCATAATATTTCTCCTATGTTAATATTCCGTATTGTCAAAAGTTTTTAGTATTATTTGCTCGATAATAAAGAATTTCAGGGTATTGAACAAAAAGCACTTGCCTCCCCCCGGTTTTATGCTCTAAT
>JANQFE010000170.1 GCA_028278025.1 Thermodesulfobacteriota bacterium
ACCTGCTGTATACCCAGCACATCAACCGTAAGTACAACCGCAGTGGACGATTGTGGCAGAACCGGTTTTTCTCAACCATTGTCGACACTGATGAGTATGCATGGGCAGTTGCACGCTATATAGAAATGAATCCGGTAAAGACATATCTGGTAGAAAAGCCGCAAGACTATGAATGGTCGAGTTGTCGGGCCAACATAAGCGGCAAAGGCGATGCAGTGGTCCGCGGTCAGGAGTGGCTTGACGGAGCAACAAGAAAGGAGTATAGAAAATTTCTGAGGCAGCAGGATTTTGAAAAGGAGCAGAAAATCAGGCAGGCCACGTCAACGGGACGCCCTTTGGGCAGTGAGGGGTTCATAAAGAAGCTTGAGAGAAAGCTGTCCCGGAGGCTATTGCCCGGCAAAGCAGGAAGACCCAAAAAGGCCAAAGCAACTTAATACGGGAAGTGTCCCCCATATTTCCATATTTCAAGGAGCACGTCCGGTGAAACAGCCTGTAAAAATTTCTACAAAAGCAAAAGAGCATTACTACTGGCAATTAGTTCCCAGGAGTATAGAGAACAATGAAGAACGCTTATACTGGATTATTGATTTTCTCAATCGGGAGTTTGACAATTGGAAGCCGCATGAATGGCTAAAAACATATATTGAGCTGCAGGATGTTGTTTTCGGCCGGCGTCTGCTTAAAAAACCTCCCAAAGACAGCAAGGGAGTGCAGTTGCCTTGTGGTAAAGCCAGCGATACTGAAATGCAATTGAACATAATCATACCCAGGATACAAAGAATTCAGCAGATGTTTTTTGAAATCATGCAAAATATTTTTTCGGATGAACCCTTAAGCGTGCCCCTGACTGCGCCCAGCACTGAACTTGAATACACCACCAGTGCCTATCCGGATGAAACAATGCAGGAGCGTTTTTCGTCCTCACATGCCGTACTGTTTACCGTTAATTTCAGAAATTATGAAGAAAAGGCAGTATATGAATTTCTGCAAATATTAAAAGATACACCGCTTAGTTTGCTGAGCAGGTGTGCGGAGTGCGGAAAATATTCTTTCAACAAGAAAAAATGGCAACGTCTGTGTTCAAAAGAATGTACAACGAAATTTAACAGGTACAAAAAGACAAAAGCAAAAGCAACGCAATCCCGCGAGCAGCACCGGGTTATTACACGAAAGAAGTCTGCTGGTCAGCAGCAGGTAAAGTCTTTAAAAACAAAAAAGGCAGCAGCCACATCAAAAAAGAAGACAGCCAAACCAAAGCGAAAAAGGTAATTATTTTTTCTCCCCCGAGCGTTTATCCTGAACTTTATCCATAAATTCAGGTGTAATAACCGTCAGCCCCTCTTCTTTAGCTGCCTTGACAACACCGCCTATAACGCGCTTAAGGAATATATTGGGCACTTTTACGATCTTAGCGCAGGCCTCCTTTTCCCACTTGATCTCCGGATCAAATCGGGAGCAGGCATACTGAACCGCCTCAATCGGGGCTTCCTTGCTGCTGGGAACCTTAAGGGCGTAGGGTTTGGAGTGTTTGCTGAACCAGAACTGGATGTTGTCGCGGTAACCGTAATCCACCGGCAGTCGGGGAAATCCTTTGCCCTTGAAAAGACAGTCTTTCCATTTGGGCTTCATGATGATTTTTTCAATCACCAGCACCAGATGGCTCGCATCTGAAGACGGGGTCGGCTTGAGGGGATGGCTGTCATCCCAGGTGCATTCAAAAACCTGGAAGGCCTCACTGACGATATCGGGATATTTACTCAGGCCCTGCGGCGGTGGGCCGCTGCGCGTTGAGGGCCGCAGGGTAAAGATACTGTTTTTCATCTTCTGCTCGGTGGTTTCACCGGGATATCCCAGCAGGACACAGTTCTTCAGGTACTTTTTCTTGTCGGGGATGAAATTGATCGAGCAGACTTTGGTTCGGGTGATGTTTTGAGCGGTGTTGCTGGTAGGGCGGGTAATCAGCACCATGGCATGTTTCCGGCCGCCGGTGACAATGTAGGGAAAACACAGGGAATAAGGCCCCAGGTTAGTGGAACCGGATTCGTTGAGCGTGCTGATCAGCACCACCGGCATGGGGAAAAAACTGGAGGTCTGATAAAAATTATCCAGAATACGTACTTCAGTAAAATCATCGGACATGCTGATGCTCCTTTCTGAAGATGCTGGTAAATTTTTTTTGTATTTTCCAGTGTATATTCTGTTTCAGTTCACCCCGGCTTCCCAGATCTGTTTCAGATGAAGACCCTGCTTTTTGAAGCTGTGATGGGTGATGACAATACGCTCAGGAATTATTTTAGTAACAAGCTGATTAGTGCGTACATCCTGAAGCATTTCCGGGGTCAGAGTTACGCCCGGCGGCAGGTGCAGGGTAGAAATGCAGACGTTCAGGGCCTGATCAAATCCGGGATCACCGTCTTGCAGCTGTTCAGCCCGGCCGGCTACCTGAACCCCCACGGGATCTATAAAATATCTTCTGTCATCACGATGCCGCACATACACCAGTGATACCTGTGGATTGGCTGCAATGTGAAAAAGCTTCTCGGTCTGTTTTTCCGAGGAAGCGTAAAAAGTTAATGTTTCAGGGTCCAGAGTGAATTCAATACAGGTTCCCAGCGGTTTATTATCAAAGGATGTGCTCAGGACATACATTTCCCGGTAATCGCCGTTACCCTGTAAAGTCTTCACAATGTGTTGCCTAATCTCTTTTTGTGGCAAACGTCCTGTCTTGGTTTTTTTTAAGCTTATAGTGGCGCTGGTATAGGCATCAACACCATCCCATTGGTGGCAGTCAATGCATTTCAGCTCTTTATCATAAGGCATATGATGAGAAGGTTCTTTTTTGGGTTTCACATAAACGTATTGCGGACCACCATCCTTCCAGCTGTTGTCTTGCCCGTAACAAGAAACGCTATAACAAAAAGCAATAATACATAGACTCGGTAGAGTGATTTTTTTCATATTTCCCTCATGTCACTGCAGCCACGTTCCCGGCGTATGGTCGGCCAACTCTTTACAATTGGCAGCATAATCTACCAGGAGCAGCCGGTCCTCAGGGTTTTGCACTGTCAACATTCCGCCGGCAACAAAATGAAAGTTCTCCTGCCCGTCCAGTTCTTTAACCCAGATCAACAGCACATCAGCCATTATGGGTTCAAGCCGTGAAGGGAAATCTATTGCTAATGTAACCTGTGTATCAACCTGTAATTTTTTTTGTGCATATAATACAATACCGGTACCTGTACGCCCTATGTTAACAAGCTTGCAGCTTTCTTTTTTGCTGTCACCCACAATATACTGAGCGTCCAGATCCAAGGAAATCCTTTGAGCGGTTCTGCGGTCGTTCATCTATGGTCCTTTCTCTAATGAGTTTGCAAGCAGTACGGTTTCACCTATTTTCATTGTAACAACAAATTCGATTGCGGGCCTCATCGTTCCCGGACTGTGACACGTTAGTATGATTTCAGGTAATGGTTTTTTTGGTCACCTGGTTTAATGCTTTCCACATTTTTTCCGGGGTCTTGCATGCAAGCAGCTTATTGCGTGATTTTACATCACGAAAAGCTTCCATGAGTCCTGTAATAAGCTGGAGGTAGAAAGCACTGGCTGCAAGCGGTATAACTATGAAGAATATGATTTTGGTAAGTCTGTTTTTGGGTGCGCCGAACCGCAGGCCCTGGTCTTTCAGGCCGAGGGCAAAGATGAGTCCGCCCCCTTCCACCCCGCGCACATGCGGGAAGGCCAACCCATGCTCAATTGCTGTTGGGACAATGGACTCCCTGTTAATGGCTGCTTTAAGTAATGCCTCGGGTTTTTCCACGAAGCCTTCACCGGCCATGAGCTGGAGTATTTCGGCAAGAGCCTCATCGCGTGTTTTGGCATTAAGCTGAGGGATCATGAGACTGCTGGAAGAAAAACGGGCAATCCCTGCGCTTGGTTTTTCATCCAGCTTGACAATTCTTTTAAGCTGGCGAGGCAGTGCATCGCGGTAGTATAAAATTCTGGTACACCGCGGGCACTGTATCAGTTTTGCACCGACTTTTACTTCATAAGCCAGAATGGTAGGCACAGCCATACCGCAGCCGGTGCAGGTATCCTTTGCAATCGGTACCACGGCCGTGGAATAATGGTCAAGGAGATTTTTAAAGAGTTTATACACATCCTTCGGCAGATCCTGCGATAGGGACTTTATGGACTTTTCAAGCTCTTTCAAGTGAGTTTCAGAGGTTAGGGCACGCTGTTCCTCAAGCGTGAAGTTCAGATCCTGGAGCTGGATTAATTCATTTATTATTTGTTTCATTCTTCAGTTCCTCATGCTATGGTGTTTATATATATGCTGATTTCATCAGCATAAGCTATATGAGAAAACTTTTCAAGAAAAAGCGAACGAAAGTCATTGCATGGAAACAGAAGCAGTATCTATCCCTCTGCATAAGATAGAAAAATCCGACAGATCATTTATTATTACTGCCGGTAGAGACAACCGGGAACTCACCCGTTCAATACAGCAGGTCGGCCTTGTAAACCTGCCTTATCTTGTGGCTGGGCCTTCCGGTGATTGTTACCGCATTGTATGCGGCTGTCGGCGTATCCAGGTACTTACGGAGCTGGGTTGGAAGGAGGTTACTGCAAAAATTTTTAGCAATGCGCCTGAGGAAAAAACACTTTTTCTTTTTGCTTTTTTTGACAACCTTGCTCACAGGCAGTTCAATCCTGTTGAAAAGGCTCATAGTGTTGAACGGCTGTTACACTATTTTTCACAAGAGGAGATCATTAGATCCTACCTGCCGTTGCTTGGCCTGCATCCCACTGCGAGGACGCTTGCAGATACTATCAGCCTTGCAGGACTGGAAGATGATATTAAGTACGCTGTAATCACGGGCGCACTGCAGGAAAAGACGGCAGTCAGGCTTGCCGGCCTGTCGGCTGAAGAGCGGCAGAGCATTTTCAGTCTTTTCTGTATGGTTAACCTAAGTGCCAGTAAACAATCGGAAATAAGCGAGCACTGTTTGGACATTGCCTGCAGGGACAGTCTGTCAATCAGTGAGATTTTAGACGATAGAGCTGTACAGGACGTGCTGCAGCAGGACAGAATGACCGGTTCCCAAAAGGGTGAACAGGTCAGGCAGGTGCTGCGCAAGAAACGCTTCCCGCGTCTGACCCGGAGAGAAGAATCCTTTGGGACCTTAAAAAAACGAATGCACCTGCCACCAAATCTTGTGTTGAGCCCGCCGGCTTTTTTCGAAGGTGCCATGTATCGTATGCAGATTTCATTTGAAACAGTTGAAGATGTGCAGGCGGCAGCCGACCAGGTAAAAAAACTGGCAGAGAACCCTGACCTAAAAAAACTGCTGGAGGGATAAAGGTGCAGCGGTTTATTCCGGAAAAAATTTTTATTGAAGAGTCTGCTGCAGACCTGGTCGCGGCAAAGCGGGTGCGGGAGCGTTGTAGCGAAAGCAGTGTTGAAATCATCACCAGTGCACGCGAGTTCATCCGGCTTTCCCGGCAAAAAGCAGGGGCCGAGGGGGCCCTGCAAACCGGTTTGCTGCTTTGCAGGAACAAAGGACGTTTTTTGGAGCCCTGTCCCGGTACGAAAAAACCATACCGCTGCTGCGGTTATGCAATCCTCAACAGCGGCACCGGTTGTCCGCTGCACTGTACCTATTGTGTGCTCCAGGCCTATCTGAACAATCCTTTTATCACACTGTATGTTAATCACGAGGACATGCTGGAGGAACTGGAGCACTTTGCACACCTGTATCCGGACAGGATTATGAGGATTGGTACCGGTGAGTACACCGACAGTCTGGCTTTGGAGCATCTAACCGATTTTACGTGCTCTCTACTACCTTTCCTGCGGCAGCATCAGGGCATAGTCCTTGAACTGAAGACCAAGACCGCCTTTATTGATACTTTGCTGGAGCTTGATCATGGCGGATCAGTGCTGGTTTCCTGGTCACTGAATGCCCAGGAAATCGCAGCCAGCGAAGAACACGGGGCCGCCCCTGTTCATGAAAGGCTGGCAGCCGCCCGGAGCCTGATCAACAAGGGCTACAGAGTGGGCTTTCACTTTGATCCTTTAATCTATTATCCGGGGTGGCAGGAAGGATACCGGCAGACCGTTGATCTGTTAGCCGATTCTATTCCACCAGCAGCAATAGCCTGGATAAGCCTGGGATCACTGCGGTTTATGCCGCCGCTTAAGAACACCAGTTTGCAGCGATTTCCTCACACAAAGATATATTGCCAGGAATTTGTTTCCGGGCATGATGGTAAGATGCGCTATCTGCAGGATATCCGTCTTGAGATGTATACGGCACTGGTTGCATGGCTGCGTCATTATTCTAACGACATCTTTATATACTACTGTATGGAAAGCCCGACTGTCTGGAAAAAGACTCTTGGCTTTGCACCTTCCAATGCGGAACTGCAAAAACTTCTTGACGGGCGGGTATCTCCGCGCATAGCAGCCTAAAAGCAGTCGCCATGAACAGCTACAGCTCTACCCGAAAGAATTCATTGCTTTGCAAACCGGAGCTCTGGATTTGTCTTTTTCTGATTCTATCCATCAGTATGGTCTATGCAGAGGTGATTACCTATGACTTTATCGGCCTTGATGATGATGTGTACGTTTTTGAAAACCCCTCTGTACGCTCCGGTTTAAACCTTAAAAGCATTATAGCGGCTTTTACCACCACGCCCGGCGGGCTCTGGATTCCGCTCACCCGGCTTTCACTTATGCTCGATTATGAGCTGTACAGCCTTGAGGCCGGCGGGTATCACCTCACCAATATACTGTTGCATATGGCCAACTGCCTGCTGCTTTTCTGGTGTCTCAAAAAGATGACAAGCTGCCGCTGGCAGAGCGCTTTTGTGGCGGCCCTGTTGGCTTTGCATCCAATGCATGTTGAATCTGTGGCCTGGATAACCGAGCGCAAAGATGTGTTGAGCATGTTTTTTTGGATGCTGACCATGCTGGGCTATCTGCGCTATGTTGCAAAGCCGGCAGCCAGGAGATACTTAGTAATGCTTTTGTTTTTTGTTCTGGGGCTCATGGCTAAACCGATGCTGGTTACCCTGCCGTGTGCTTTGCTGCTGCTGGACTTTTGGCCGCTGAAACGTTACCGGTATTTACTGCAGGGCGACAATAAGACCGATAGACGGTCTCCGGTATCGGCTCTTTCAGTTTTAATACGGGAAAAGCTGCCTCTGTTTGCCATTGCCGCAGTTGCGGGCAGCGTAACCTTTGTGGTGCAGCAGCGCTTTGGGGCCACCGCAGACATAGATTCAATCAGCTATCCATGCAGAGTATATAACGCTCTTGTTTCATATGTGGGCTACATCGGCAAGATGGTTTGGCCCCGGGATCTGGCGGTTTTATATCCGCATCCCGGCGACAGTCTGCCGGTGTCTCAGATAGTGCTGGCAGGAGCCCTGCTTGCAGCCATATCCGTTGTGGTGATTTTCCTCAGGCACAAATACGCATACCTCCCGGCCGGATGGTTCTGGTACCTGGTGACCCTTTTACCGGTGATTGGTCTGGTACAGACCGGCCCCCAAGCCATGGCCGACCGCTTTGCTTATGTCCCCTTTATCGGCTTGTATATACTGATAGCCTGGGGTGTACCTGATATGTTCGCAGGGTTTGATTACGGGAAAAGGCTTCTGGGGCCTTTAGCAGCAGCAGTGCTTGTAGTGCTTTTAGTCACTGCGCGGCACCAGGCAAGCTACTGGCAAAACAGCATTACACTGTTTGAGCATACGCTTGCGGTTACCGAGAACAATCACGCAATCCATACCAACCTGGGCGTTGCCTTTGCTGAGCAGGACAACATAGAAGAAGCTCTCAGGCATTTTAACAAAGCACTTCACATCAGCCCCCGCAATGCCAAAGCCCGCTTTAATCTGGGGATAGTACTGGCCGGACAGGGACAGGCCGAACAGGCCATCAGCCATTTTACCAGGGTTTTGCAGGTTTGGCCTGATGATGCCCAAGTGCACTACCAGCTGGGTAATCTGCTGGCTAAGAGCGGCGCAACGGCACAGGCCGCAGGACACTATGCCGAAGCTTTGCGCATTCAGCCCTGTTTTGCCGAGGTCCATAATAATCTGGGGCTTTTAGTAGCCGGGCAGGGCAGGGCAGATGAAGCCGTCAACCATTTCCGAACGGCCCTTGCGTGTAAACCTGCTTATGCTGATGCCCATTATAACCTGGGAGTAGTGCTGGCGGGCCAGGGAAACACAACCAGGGCAATACACCAGTATACCCGGGCCTTGCAGGAAGATCCCGGTTATGCCAAAGCCCATTACAATTTAGGGATTGTTTACCTGAAACAAAATAGTTTACCGGAGGCTGCGGCCTGTTTTCAGGAGGCAGTAGGCTCAGACCCTGATTATGCCCAGGCCCATTACAATCTGGGAGCTGTCCTGGCCCGGATGGGAAATACACCGCAGGCTGTGATGCATCTGCAAGAGGCCCTGCGGATTCGTCCCGGTTATGCACGTGCCCGAGCCGGCCTGGACAAGCTGCTGGCCGGCCGGACAGACAAAAGCATGATGAGTGATACGGCACCATAACTTGGCGTAATGGCGTAACCGTGGTGAGGGCAGAATTTTGACAGCTAGAGAGGGGATCCAACACAAACTATGCAAAAAAAGTTTGTTCTGCGCACAGATATTCTGATATGTCTGCT
Organism: Thermodesulfobacteriota bacterium; assembly: GCA_028278025.1. Taxonomy (GTDB): domain Bacteria; phylum Desulfobacterota; class WTBG01; order CAIYCZ01; family CAIRTM01; genus JANQFE01. Next base: position 8,691 of record JANQFE010000170.1, read on the forward strand.
GCTGGTGATAACAACCAGTGCCGCATATATACAGGTGCGGGAGTGTGACTTTGTTAATTTTGATGACGATGAGTATGTTACCGAAAACGCTCCTGTCAAGGCCGGCATGACATGGGACAGTATCCGCTGGGCCTTTGCTGCCGGACATGCCCATAACTGGCATCCCCTGACATGGCTCTCTTTAATGTTGGGCTGCCAGATATACGGACTTGATCCCGGCTGGCATCATTTGACCAATGTGGGGCTGCACATAATAAACACCCTGCTGCTTTTTATGCTTTTCCGGCGGCTGACCGGGCAGGTGTGGCAGTGTGCCTTTGTTGCTGCTCTTTTTGCACTGCACCCGTTACATGTGGAATCGGTTGCTTGGGTAACCGAGCGCAAAGATGTGTTGAGCATGTTTTTTTGGATGCTGACTGTGTGGAGCTACCTGAGGTATACGGAACAGCCTGGAATCGGAAGGTATCTTGCAACAGTGCTGCTGTTTGTGTTGGGGCTTATGGCCAAACCCATGCTGGTAACCCTGCCGTTTATTTTGCTTTTACTGGACTTTTGGCCGCTTGGGCGTATCCGGTCGCTCAGAACAAAGTCGGATGCAAATAATACACACTGCGTACCGGTTCTATATCTTATCAGAGAAAAAGTGCCGTTTATTTTCTGTGCAATAGCCTCAAGTGTGGTTACCCTGCTGGTCCAGCAGTCCGGGGGTGCCGTAAAGTCCCTGGAGATGGTGCCTTTAAGTATCAGAATAGCGAACGGCCTGGTCTCCTATAGCGGCTATATCAAAAAAATGTTGTGGCCCTTTGACCTGGCCGTTCTCTACCCGCATCCGGGTATGCCACCCTGGTGGCACATCGCGGGTGCCCTGATGGTGTTTATCAGCATAACGATACTGGTAAGCAGGGGGGTACGGAAGCGTCCCTGGCTTGCCGTTGGCTGGCTGTGGTATGTGGGGGCACTTGTGCCGGTCATCGGGCTGGTACAGGCAGGGGTCCAGGCCATGGCAGATCGCTTTACCTATGTGCCGCTTATCGGTCTCAGTATCATGATTGCCTGGGGCCTTCCTGAGGCTATGGTAAAATGGCGCTTCCGAAAACCCGTACTGAGCATTGCGGCAAGTGCTGTGTTGGCGGTTTGTATATTCACGACCTACCGGCAGGTGCACTATTGGACTTCCAGCATAACCCTTTTTAAACGAGCAATTTCTGTTACCACCGGCAACTATGTGGCCCATACAATGCTGGGAGCAGCACTGGCTGCCCAGGGTAAAACCGCTGAAGCAATCGAGTATTACCGCAAATCCCTGCATATAAAGCCCGATTATGTTGGGGCCCACAATAACCTCGGCAATGCCCTGGTTGTGCAGGGTAGACCGGCGGAAGCCATTGATCATTTTTTAACAGCCCTGCAGATAAATCCCGGCTATGCAGAGGCCCACTACAATCTGGCCCTTGCGCTGTCACAACTAGGCCGGCATGCAGAGGCAATTACGCATTACCGGGAGGCAGTGCGTCTAAAACCCACATATGCTGCAGCACATAACAATCTGGGGGTTTGTTTGTTTCACGAGGGCAAGCAGGCAGAAGCTATACGGCACTATCGTGAAGCGCTGCACCTGGAACCGGATAATGCCAAGGCCCACACCAATCTGGGCAATGCTCTGGCAGCCCAGGGCAAGACAGATGAGGCCCTCATGCAGTATAATACAGCGCTTCAGATTGCACCTGATGATGTGGATATCCACATTAATCTGGGATTGCTATATTTTCGCACGGGCAAGCAGGCAGAAGCCCTCACCCATTATCGCACAGCGCTGCGTCTTGCCCCCCAGAATGTCCAGGTACATATTAACCTGGGAGTTTGTCTGTTTCACGGGGGCAAGCAGGCAGAAGCCCTCACCCATTATCACACAGCACTACGCCTTGCTCCCGAGAATGCTCAGGCCCATGTCAACCTCGGCAATGTAATGCTTCGTACAAAAAAGATTACTGAAGCTGTCAACCATTACCGCACAGCCTTGAAGCATGATCCTGAGAATGCCGAGGCACACTATAACCTGGGGCTTGCCCTGCTGTTTCAGGGTGATCGTGTCGGGGCCGATACTCATTTGCAGGAGGCTGTCAGGATCAGGCCTGATTATTCCGGAGATTATGCTGAGCTTAAAGAGCGTATCGGTAATGACGATTAAAGGGAACAGGTGTATACAAAAGAAAGAATTAGTTACATTGCTAAAACCACGGCCCTCCAGAGGCGGATCTGCTACTTTTAGCCGTGCGACCCGAATAGTTTTTAGCGATTCGGGGAGAATAAACGTGGTGTTGATGCGGCACAGCCTATAACCATATATAAACTTACTTTTCTTTGCTTGCTCCAAAGAAAAATAAGCAAAAGAAAAGGCACCCTGCAACTTGTCCCGACAAGTCGGGATACCCTCGCGGCACTCGGCTGCGTTGCAATGGGATTGAGAAAGACAGTGCTTGAGCAACCGAAAATAATATAGGTCAATGCTGCAAAAAGTCTGTGGTGTTTTTTAAGCCCCTTATGGGGGCTTCCTAAGGCCTCGCCTTTTCGGCAAGGATCATGGCTGGAAAATTGCAGGAAGAAAAAAAGTGCCTGAAGGTTAGCAAGGGATAACTTCAGGCACTTTTTTTGAATTTAAAGTTATTTTTACGTGTTACTCGGTATACTCTAAAGCTGCTACCGGATCTACCAGACCGTAGCCGAAGCTGTCATCCCTGCCGGATGGTCCCAAATCTTCGGCGGTTGCGGTCAGGGCGGTTCTGACCTCCTCAGGGCCCCAGCCCGGATTTTTGGCAAGCACCAAGGCCGCAACCCCGGCAACATGGGGGCTGGCCATAGAAGTTCCCTGAAAGAAATAATTGCCCCATCCAAGCGCAAAGTTTTTAAAGCCCAAACTTATCAGGAATGTTTCCTGGAGCACACCATCCGCATTTCCATCACCATCTATATCCACAGTCGTATCGCCTCCAGGGGCTACCAGTTCCTGCTCCGGGCCGAAGTTTGAATAATAGGCCAGATTTTTATTTATATCGACTGAACCAACAGCAATTGCCTCCGGGTAAGCAGCCGGAAAGCCAACAGGTCCGGCTTCATTACCTGAAGCTACGATGACGGTTAGGCCCCTGCCATAGGCATATTGTACGGCCGATTCAAGTATGGTAACCGAGTTTGATCCGCCAAGACTCATGTTAATGATGTCCGCGCCATTGTCGGCAGCCCACATGATGCCGTTTGCAACTGAGGTGGCCCTGCCCGAGCCTCTGCGGTTAAGCACTTTGATCGGCATAATGGTTGCATCAAAAGCAACGCCGGCTACACCGATACCATTGTTTGTCTCCTGCCCGACGGTACCGGCAACGTGGGTACCATGGGCGTTGAAATCCTCGGCATTTCCGACAACGTTTCTAATACCGTTATAACCCGGCAGCAGTCGACCGCCGAAGCTGTCGATACCATTGGGATTAACCCCTGAATCAATCACCGCTACTGTCACGCCCTCACCGGTGCTTATATCCCAGGCATCTTCCATATTTAGTTGCTGCAGATGCCACTGGGAGGGGTACAGGGTATCATTAGGGCTGAAAGAAGCCTTAAGAATATAGTTTGGTTCAGCGTACAGTACCCGGGGGTGGGCATCAAATCTATCGACAAATTCCTGTACCAGCCCTTCCGGGATATGGACTACGCTAAAATGTTTGCCATAGGAAGCAGTAAATCCCAGCCCGCCGAGCCGGGAAACTATTGTACCCACAGCCTGGTCTGAAAGGCCTTCTGCAAACTTTACTACAATTTCATCAGGGGCACATTCCTGCCCGTTTATGGTTACAGCAGCAGCCTGTGGCAGGCATATACCAAGCAGTGTCAGCATACTAATTGTTACTGTTACAATGACTTTTTTCATAATCATAATCTCCTTTGGTTAAAACAATTAATTATTATTAATACAAAGCTATCTTTTTATAGTATTAAAAAAAGTATTTTGCAATTTTTTTTATTGGAGTACCAAATTACATTAATTAGAAGGCTAGTTGGGCATCAACAGGTAAAAGAAGAAAATAAATCAACGGACAGTTGGCGGACGGTCAGACTAAGAATGGCCTCTTGAGGGCGGACCTGAGTAGCACACTGAAATTGCTTCGTAATTTATGAAAAAGCGCCTGTGTTGAAAATTGAGACAGCCCGTTTTGATAGTAAAACGACGTCTCTAACAGGAGTTGTTTTTCTGCAGGTAACCTAGTACGGCAAATGCCGAGCGGCTTTGAAACGAAAAGAGGTTTTAGTACTTGGAATCTTAAGACGGTTGCAGCAATCTTGAATAGGGCAGTATAACGTAAACAAATTCTGAAAAATTTTAATATTTTCTTTTCATATTTAATCATAATAAATATATGATTTTTCCAATCCCTCGACATATCATATTAGTTACATTTCTAAACCCACGGCCCTCCAGAGGCGGATCTGCGACTTTCAGCCGTGCGACCCGAATAGCTTTTAGGGATTCGGGGAGAAAAAACGT
>JANQFE010000093.1 GCA_028278025.1 Thermodesulfobacteriota bacterium
TCGCGCCCCCGGCGCGGCAACTCGGTGTTGAGCGGCGAGCTTCAGCGAGTCCGTCTCAAACGTTTTGTTCGGTTTTATTTTTTATTTTTTTTTATTGAACATGATAGAGGTTTAGGTTCAAAACCATAGTATTCATCTTCACTTTCAAAAACATGAGGCTTTCTAATAGATGCTGGATTGGATGAGTTTTTAAAACCTTCTTTAGCCCAATCATTCATCAAACGACCAACTCTACTTAAAAATGCACTATGAACTTTTGACTCAACAGGGTTTTCACCTTTTCCTGGATAGAATGCAAAATTTATCATTGACTCGAAGCCATTAGTATCAACCATATTGCTTATGCACATTACTAATTCAATTTCTGACTGATACTGTTTAGCCATTTTCTCTACAATTTCACAAAAGATTTCATGCGGTAAAGTGTAGTAGCCTGTATTAATATATAACAAACCACCTTTTAGCGACTTATCACCAATATATTCCCTTGCATCTCTAATTTGATGTGCAGCTGACCTTACTTTACTTTTTATAGGGCCACCTAATATATCTAATAATTTCCCATAGCCAATATTATTAAGCTTCTCTAAACCTCCATATTCTCTCAAGAGATTTGCTAATTTTTCCCTCCGAAATTCAACATTTAACCCTTCATTTTGGAGATCTTTTAATTCTATAAGATAATTATCTATTTTGTAATCTGGATTGCGAGTTTCATCAGGATTCGCTTCTTCAGCTGTTAACCTATGACCACCAGCCTTAAGAATGACCTCATCTATAAAATCTTCGGTAATTCGTGGTGGGAGAAAAGGAGATATACCTGATCTACTTGAGTATGCAAAATCTTCTTCTAGGAAGTGAATGAAGAAGATTTCACCTTCTTTTGCTCTTTGATATGCTTCCCAGGCAGGTCCCCCTTCTGCCTTTACTCGCTCTTCAATAAGCGTTGATTTGCTTACAAATTTGATTGGAACCCATTTTTCTTCAACAAGCTTTTCTTTAGCTATATTAAGGGATTTGGCTTTGTCGTCTTCACCAACATATATAACAATGTTAGCTGTTTGAAATTCATGATATAAAATATGATCTTGTGCTGGATAGGCCCGAATTTGGAATTCCTGTACCTGTTGACTCATTTTTTATACCGAACTATTGTTTGAAAAGAATTATTTCTATCATATTGATTAAAGCAAGAAAAAATTCTCACATATTGAAAAAATATTGAAATTAAAGAAGCCTTTAATCTTTTACCTTACTATTACTGAAAACAAAAAAGACTTCTTGCAGCACATGTGTACTATAAGAAGCCTTTTTGTTAATCTTTGGATTTCTCCCTTTTTGCTCATCGTTCACCCCTCAAAGGTTAGAGAAATATTAGCACTATAAAGGGTATTATTGCAACCAAAAATTAAATGGTGAACGGTGAACAGGAAACAGTGTTTTTACCAATAGGCAGGTATCCAAATGGGCAAAGGGGTTAGATATCCATCTGCAATTTAATAGCAATATCCCTCTCATCGTGAGTAAAATGTGGACTTGGTCCTCCGAAATTTTGTGGTGGTGCTAACAAAACTGTTGCAGCAGGTGGGTCAGGCTTTTTAGGAGGCAACCAGTAATGGATTGCTTGCTGGGTTAACACTGCAATTAACAACGCCCAGCCAAAACTGAAGAACGTCCCAATGATGATGTACTCGGCAATTTTGCGCTGGTGAGTATTTTTGATCTCACCAAATCGAAGAATCGACTTTGCAGCAATGAGAAAACCAATTCCGGTTGGTTGGTTTATCATCAGCAACAGCATGACAAGGAACCGTTCAAGCCATCCAATGTACTGGCCCCCCTTTTCCAGCCCTTTAATGTCGTCTTCACCAATCTCTTTCATGAAAGGTTTGGTGTCTTTGCCAACCAGGATTCCTCCAGTGGGAACGGCGAGAATCAGTCCAGACACAAAACACAGAGATGCGAAGTACCAATCAGGCAGACCTTTATTCAAAGCCGTGTACCACCAGCCACTCTTTGCTGCATCAGGAAATAAATAAGCAAGTATGATCAATACCGACAAATGAGCACACTGGTCGCACAGAAAAGACACCAACGAATCCGACATTAGGTACACTTTTATGACATCTATAATAAAATGCATCAGGAAGATGAAAACCAAAATCTGCCAGTGAAACGCCCCTATCAATAGGTACGAGACAATCGTCACGATAGCGACGTGAAGAAGCAACACTCCAACATGTCTTTTGTGTTTAATAATCCAGCCTGTCTGGAGGATGAAGTCACCGAGCAGGTGTGCGGTCAGAATTGTTACAAGGGTTTCTGCCATTTTATTCTGACAACCAATTTTAGTTGTTTGCTATCTGACAACTCAATTTGGTTGTCAAACTTTCTTGTATTGCAGAATGGATTCCCATGCTGTTTTTTCGAACAGATGAATAGCTTCACGAATGACATACCAGTTTGCACTGTTTAGAACTTTGGTCACGGCCTGCTTTGATACGGTAGGGCTCAGACTCTGGGCGATCTCTTCATGGGTCGGTTCCCTTGGGTCTATAGCAATACAAACGATCTCAGCCTGACGTTTGGTCCATTGTCCGATGAGTGAGTCACAAAGATGTCCAACTACAGGTAGCCACTCTGACAAAGCTTGTGCAGACTTCGGTATAACAACGGTCATGTTGGAATACTGTGTCATGCTATCTAAACCACGACCTGACAGAAGGAACGCTTCCCCAGTCGCAAGCGACACCCGGTTGCGAGAGATGTTTTTAATTTTTCCTAAACCAATAGAGATACGGCTGTCTGCTTTTCCTTCAGCTAATAGTGAAGCACGCAGAAATATACCTACTCGCATCGCCAAAGCTGGATTTGTGAGCAGCAATTGCCAGGCGTCACCACGGAAAAACTCAGTCTTGCCTTTGACCAGTCCACGCATCCAGCCTTTCACTATATCCATGGCGTTGAGGAGAGTTGAACGGAGGGAATCAAGATCATCCTTTGAGAGGAGGCTGGATTTGATGATGTCACCCGTCAGAACGGCAAAGTATTCGTGTTTATTCATAGAGCTTTATTCGAATTCAATTTGTGATAATGACTTGTCCAATGATCTAATTCGCTGAAAACCGGGTACAGCCTGGATCAAAATCGTCAGATGTTTGGGACCAGCACACATGCTCATACCCATACGTTTCTACGCATATTTCAATCTTGTTGTATTTTAGCCTTTTGCTTATTGTGCGACCCCATTAATGTTGAGAAAATATTAACATTAAAAAAGTTTATTTCAACCAAAAAATAAATAGTAAGTTAGCCAATAGAGAAGTAGCGAAACAGGAAATAGGGTTTTTAGTGATTTTAGGGACTTATGATGGTATATTTGTGCAAAATCTAAAATGATGGATGATAATGCAAAAGCTGTTAACCGCCCGCGCGCCTGCATAGGCGGAACTTTGCTAGGGACGCAGAGACCGCAGAGGATAGAACTTGTTTCACTTTGTCGCTGAGACGCCGACAAAGTGAACGCTACCTATCCGGCTAAGAGGTTTGGTGTTATATCTAGCATGATTTAATAAGCCGGAGGGTATAGAAACAAACAAGGGTTACTGTGCTTTTGCTTTACGGCCTCTCAGCGTAAAGCAAAAAATATGTATCTCAGCGTTCTTAGCGTCTTTGCGGTGAGTGTCATAACAACTTTTAGAAGAGAAGCAATCTTTAAATATAATAATGCCGTTTGTAAAAATTAACGATATTAAATATTATTATAAAATCTCCAAACGTGCACCACAGGACGGTGTTGCGGCAATATGTCTGCATGGGTCCGGGGCGGATGGGATTGTGTGGAGCTATCAGGTAAGCAGGCTGAGTAAACAGTTTAGAATTATTGTGCCTGATCTGCCCGGGCATGGCAAGTCGGGCGGTGAGCCTTTGGCGTCAGTTGAGGAATATACCGGGTGGCTTGAGCGGTTTCGCTCCGAGATGAACCTTGCTTCCTTTTTTCTCATGGGGCATTCATTTGGGGGTGCTATTATACAGCAGTATACCCGCACACATCCTGAAAGGGTACACGGTTTAGTCCTGGCTGGAACAGGGGCCGGGTTTAAGCTATCGCGTATGTACCGCCGAATGCATGAGCAGGGCCTTGATATTGAAAAAGAGCTAAAAGCTTCTAATATCCCTGATTTTTTTCGAACTGCCTATGAACTGGTAAAACTGAATGGTGACGGGAGCCTGCATGCAGACCTGATGGCTGCCGGCAGGTTTGACAGCACCGCCTGGGTTTCATCTATCAAACAGCCGGCCATGGTTGTCTGGGGCAGTCAGGACAGAATAACGCCCCGGGAGTTGCCTGAAGAGTTATCACGCAGTTTACCCAACAGTGAGCTGCGTGTAATTGATGGTGCCGGGCATCTAGTGATGGTTGATGCGAGGGATGAATTTAACAGAGTTGTAATGGAATTCATGACAAGATATAAAGAATAATTAACCGCAGAACCACGCGGACAAACGCAGACGTTTTGTTCTGCCGACCTGACAGACCAAAAGGTGCCATTGCTTTGCAATAGAAAAAGCTGTTATCTACAGGTTGTGGGAACGCTGTGAACAGTGACAAACAGCAAAGTATGAATTAGTAATAATTTTGTATGCCCGAAGGGCATAGTGTGTAGCAACCGGACAAGTCGTCCGGCTGTTGGTCCGCGCAAGTCTGCGAATGTCTGCGGCAAAAAAGGAAATTAACCGCAGAACCACGCGGACAAACGCAGACGTTTTGTTCTATCGACCTGACAGAACAAAAGAAGTCATCGCTTCGCGAAAAGGGGTATTGTTGATTGTGACAGGAATTGGGCACTCTATGAATAGAGAAAGCCAACATCCTATTTTGGACATATCTAAGAATGATATTTTTTGCCCGGAGGGCATGGCGTGTAGCAGCCGGGCAAGTCGCCCGGCTGTTGGTCCGCGCTAGTCGGCGAGTGTCTGCGGTTGAAAAAAGGAATTAACCGCGGACGGACGCCCCGCGACAAGCTCAGGACAGGCAGACGGACGCAGACATTTTCTTCTGCCGACCTGGCAGAAGAAAAAATGCAATCGCTTCGCGATGGGGGTATATGCCCGGAGGACATGGTGTGTAACAGTCGGACAGGTCATCCGGCCCCTGGTCCGCGTTACTTGGTGAATGTCCGTGGTGAAAAAAGAAAGTAAATCATTATTATTAATAAAAAGGAGGGATTAGATGTTATGGAGGTAAATGATATAACTTATAAGATTAATGGAGCTGTGTTTGAGGTTCAAAAGGAGCTTGGGCCAGGGTTTCTTGAAAAAGTTTATGAAAATGCATTAATGACTGAATTGAAACAGAGGGGAATTAAAGCTGAATGTCAGGTTCCTGTTAATGTCCATTATAAAGGCAAAATAGTTGGTGAGTATATAGCTGACCTTTTAGTAGAGGGGCAGGTTTTAATAGAACTTAAAACAGTTGAAAGACTTGAAAGAATACATGAAGCTCAGCTATTAAATTATTTGAAAGCTACAGGGCTTAAAATTGGTCTGCTAGTGAATTTTAGAAACAAAAAGGCTGAGATTAAAAGAATGGTTTTAAATTTACCCCAAGAGTAATTAACCGCGGACTAACGCAGACAGACGCAGACGTTTTGTTCTGTCGACCTGACAGAACAAAAGAAGTCATCGCTTCGCGAGAAAAGATGTTGTTAAAATTAGCATAACGTGTGCACTATAACTGCTGAGAGAACAGACTATGCATATGAAAAAATTTCAGGGAAGGAAGTATATGCCCGAAGGGCCTGAGGTGTAGCAGCCGGACAAGTCGTCCGGCTGGTAGTCTGCGCGAGTCGGCGAGTGTCTGCGGTTACATACAGGTGTTGATGTATGTCTGAAAAATTAGATATTCAATCACTATTCCCCGGTAGTGTGGCTACAGAGTGCTGCCGGATTGATGCAGCTGAAAATGACCATGAGCTGTACCCGGAAGAGCTGGTTTCAATAGAAAACGCAATTGAGAAGCGTCAGAAGGAATTCGGGGCAGGGCGGACCTGTGCCCGCCAGGCCCTGGGACGTATTGGGGCAGCCGAAGGCCCCCTGACTAAAAATCAGGACGGCTCAATTGCATGGCCTGAGGGTATCATCGGTTCTGTCTCTCATACCAGGATGTGGTGCGGCGCTGCTGTTGCCAATCTAAAAGATATTAAGGGCATTGGGTTCGACATTGAAACGATTGAACGGGTAAAGCCGCATATCTGGCGTAAAATTGTTACACCCGAAGAAGAAAACTGGCTGGCTGCCCAGTCTGAAGATCAGACCCAACAATGGGTTGCCCTGATGTTTAGTGCCAAAGAGGCAGTCTATAAATGTCTTTACCCGGTGGTTAGAAAACGGATGGGCTTTTTTGATGCAATAATAGTCCCTGATCCACAGGTATCCACCTTTGAAATTAAACTGCATGAGCTGCTGTCCGCTCTTGTTCCTGCCCCCCTATCCCTAACCGGACGCTATTTTTTTTATGAAGGCGTGGTGTTTACGGGCATTGTGTTGAAATAATAAAATATAATTAGCCGCAGACTAACGCAGACGTTTTGTTCTGCCGACCTGGCAGAACAAAAGATGTCATTGCTACGCAATAGGGAATGCACATTTTTACACAGATTTTGAGCATAATGTTAGCGTTTAAGGGAACCAATAAATATTAGATTATGTTTATGCCCGGAGGGCATGGCGTGTAGCAGCCGGACAAGTCGTCCGGCTGTTGGTCCGCGTCAGTCGGCGAATGTCTGCGGTTGACAAAAGGAATTAACCGCAGAACCACGCGGAAGAGCGCAGACGCTTTGTTCTGTCGACTTGACAGAACAAAAGGTGTTATCGCTGCGCGAGAAAAGATGTTGTTAAAATTAGCATAACGTGTGCACTATAACTGTTGAGAGAACAGACTATGCATATGAAAAAATCCTAGGGAAGGAAGTATATGCCCGAAGGGTATGGCTAGTGGCAGCCGGGCAAGTCGTCCGGCTGGTGGTCTGCGCAAGTCGGCGAGTGTCTGCGGTTGAGTAGAGAAATTAACCGCAGAGGTTTTGCTATTTTCTTGACACATGCAAAGTATTATCCTATACTTACACGCTTTTGGAAGAAGTGACTTTTTACTAAATATATAAATAATTATTCTTTTGGAGGTAGATACAATGGCTAAATGGGCTTTTCTGTTTCCCGGACAGGGTTCACAGTATGTTGGAATGGGCAAAGAACTCAAAGACAATTTTAAGGTAGCAGCAGACATTTTTGCAGAAGCTGATGATGCCTTAAGTGATAAGCTGATGCAGCTCTGTTTTGAGGGGCCTGAGGATGATCTGAAACTGACTATGAACACCCAGCCTGCAATTCTTACCGTCAGTGTCGCAGCCCTGCGGGTACTGCAGCAGGAGAGCGATATTGCTCCTGCAATCGTTGCAGGCCACAGCCTGGGTGAGTACAGTGCCCTGGTATGCTCCGGAGCATTGTCATTTGCTGATGCAGTCCAAACAGTACGCAAACGCGGTAATTTTATGCAGGATGCCGTGCCGGTTGGTGTCGGCGGGATGGCCGCAATTCTGGGTATGGATACTGAAGTGGTAGAGAAAATCTGCCAGGACAGTGCTGAGGGTGAATCCGTTGCCCCGGCAAATTATAACTGCCCGGGACAGATTGTTATTTCCGGTCATATTAAGGCGGTAGAACGCGCGGCTGCCAAAGCAGAGGCCGCAGGCGCTAAAAGAGCAGTAATGCTGCCGGTAAGCGCACCGTTTCACAGTGAACTTATGAAACCGGCTGCAGACCGTCTGGCAGAGGCTCTGGAGACGGTTGCGGTAAACGAAATCGGCGTACCGGTACTGTCAAATGTAGAGGCTGACTTTTATCCTTCAAAAGATGATGTTAAGCGGCTGTTGGCAACCCAGGTCAATCATCCGGTACGCTGGATTGAGGAAATGGATAAAATGATGCAGGCAGGTGTTGACATGGCACTTGAGATCGGGCCCGGCAAAGTCCTGTGCGGATTGATGCGTAAAATCAGCCGTGATGTCAAGATGAAAAATGTTGAGAATACCGAAACGCTGAAGGATGCGCTGGAAATGCAATAACAATTTGTTACTGGTTGTTCGCTTCTGGTTACTTGTTATAACGAAACACTAAGCATAAAAAAACCGACCCTGAAAAGGGTCGGTTTTTTGTTTTGCAATTACGAACCATGAAGATTATTCATCAAGCATTTTGAGGACCAGATCAACAGCCTGGTTTAAATTTTCTACTTCGTCCTGATCGTCTTCGTCAAACATCAGGTCCCACTCATCCTCGCACATGGTAAAGAACTCCAGCCGCCCGGATGAGCTTAGACCCTGGTCCTTCATGGCCTTGTCCGCGTCAATTACAGCGTCCCGGTTGGCCATTGCTTTTTTTAAAAATTCTTCCATCTTTGCAAACAGTTCCTGTCGTTCCATCTCTATCTCCTTATTAATCAAACAAAAAATTATTATTTGCCGTATTTGTCCCAGTGAGACTTGAACAGGCGCTCCTCATCAGGTTTATTCTCAGGGATGGGCCTTGAAACCCAGGTATAGTTAACCATGTTACGCCAAGTAATATTATCTGAGGAGCTGTTGTTGCCCCAGGTGCCACAGGCCAGGGTCATGGTAAAGGGCATGCCGTTGGTGAAGGCCCCGCTGTTTGCCAGGCACTGGGGCTGATTGACCATCAAACGGCTTACCTGAGCCTGTTCGGCAAGCTCGCGTATGCGCTCTTCATTGGTAGAGTGAATGCCGCAGCAATGGCCGCGTCCGCGAATAGCATGAATTCTTTTCACATAGTCTATAGCCTCGCTGAACTCACCGAATTTCCAGAGAGTCAAAACCGGGGAGAGTTTTTCATCACAAAACTTATCACCCTCAACAGGATCATCGCCGGTGACCATAATAAACTTGGTGTCCTCCGGAACCTCGATGCCAGCCAGCTTGGCAATACGGGTGGCTGCACGGGCAACAATTTTCTGTTCGATATGCTCACCATCAGGCCACATGGTCTCTTTCAGCTTGGCCTTTTCTTCGGCACTGCACAGATAGCCGCCTTTGGCCTTGAGGCCTTCAACGCATTTATCATAAACAGATTCCTGGATAACCGCATTATTTTCAGCAGAGCAGGAGGTAGCATTGTCGAAGGTTTTGCTCATAAAAATTTTGGTAGCGGCCTCAACAGGATCAGCGGTTTCATCAACGATCATTACCGAGTTGCCGGCGCCAACACCTAATGCGGGTTTGCCGCTGGAGTAGGCCGCGATAACAGACTGGGTACCGCCGGTTGAAATCACGCAGTCGGCCATACCCATCAGTTTCTGGATATCTTCGATATAGGGCCGTTCCATAATCTGGATCAGGTCTACGGGGGCACCGACTTTTTCAAGTCCCTGGCGCATCAGCTCGACAGCCTTGGTGCCGCAACGGCGTGCGATCATGTGAGGAGCAAAAATAATTGCATTTCTGGTTTTCAAGGAAAAGACACCCTTGACCACAACCGTAGCGGTAGGGTTGGTGCAGGGGCTGGGTGCGAAGATCACGCCCATAGGTTTGATTACCTTAAACAGACCTTTGGCCTCGTCTTCTTCAACTATGCCGGTCGTCTGAACCCCTTCCATGTCACGAAGGGCACCGAGTACCTTGTTGCGGTGTTTGGCGTACTTGTCTTCATAGACACCCATCTTGGTTTCTTTGGCAGCAAGCTTGGCACACTCTTCAGCGCTTTCAGGCTTGATGGCCTCCCAGGCTGCCGCAAGTACCATTTCATCAACTTTTTCCTGGGGCCAGTGTTCGACAATCTGCTGGGCTTTGCGTGCTTTGTCAAGCATTTCTTGTAATACGTCACTCATGATTCCTCCAATAGCTCTTTAGAATTAATATATTTAATAGTGCATGGTTGTCAGGATGACTGCTGGGTCTGTTCATCCGGTTTTGCTTTTTTCTTGTTGTTGCGATAGTAAACAACCGCAATTATAATAGCCGCAATATAGCCCAGGATAACCAGGACATTGTATGTCGGGCTGGAAAGAAGCCCAGGAGCATGGGTTGAACCGTAAATCAATTGCGGTTTGTCTACACTGTGGCACTTGGCACATTCCGCAGGCTCAAGTTCATCGTTACCGTGGTTAATGACCTCAAAATGGCAGTCACCGCAGAGCCTGGTTGTAAATTCAGAAGCCATATTTACTTTAGCATGCGCTTTGAGCTTAACTGACAGTGAAAGTTTATCTATGAAAGGTATACCGGACTGTTCCTCGTGACACGCGCCGCAGGTTTTAATAAGGTTGTCCGGATGGGTAGAGGATTCAGGGTCATCCGGGTAGCGCACCTCGTGAATTGTGTGACAGTCATAACATTCAGGCGCATCCGGGTGCTTGGATTTATCAAGCTGTCCATGATGGCTTTTATTATACTCCTCAGTGACCTCTTCATGGCACTCGGCACACTTTACATCTGCGATGCCGTCCTTGGGGTGTTCCATGGCTTTTACCCCTTCATGACAGTCAACACAGGTGTATTCCATTTCACCGTGAATTGATTTAATAAATCCCTGCTTATCGACAAAGAGGCTATGAACTTTTCCTTCAGCATCGGTTTTGGTCAGATTTTTATCCATGTGACATTCAATACAGTCGTCAATAGTCTGTGCAGAAATTGTCCCGGACGCTACACAGAGCAGGACAGTTGCAAAAACCATTACGAACAAAAATCTTTTAGTGGATATACGCATGTACTGTGTCATTTGTATTTACTCCATAGCTTGTAAGATAAATTCTGCAATATCCAGATTTTTTACACTTTCTTCTTTTTCTCTGGCCTTGATGCCGTCATCAATCATAGTCATACAAAATGGACAGGCAGTGGCGATAGCATCGGGATTTTTATCAAGGGCCTGGTCCGTGCGCATTTCATTTATTCTTTGGCCGTGATCCTCTTCCAGCCACATACGCCCGCCACCAGCTCCGCAGCAGAAACTACGCTCACGGGTGCGATCCATTTCTACAAGATTTACGCCCTTAATGGATTGCAGGACCTCACGGGGCTGATCATACAGCTGGTTGTAGCGGCCCAGAAAGCAGGAGTCGTGCAGGCAGACTTTCATAGCGCCTGAGCCGCCGTTAAGTTTGATCTTGCCGCTTTTAATCAGATCAAGCAGAAATTCACTGTGGTGCAGGACCTCATAATTGCCGTCGTACTTGGGATATTCATTTTTAATGATGTTATAGCCATGGGGGCAGATAGTAAGTATTTTTTTGACATTATAGTTATTCATGACCGCAATATTGGCCTGGGCCAGCGTTTCAAAAAGATATTCATTACCAAGCCGTCGTGCTGAGTCACCACAGCATCCTTCCTCGGCACCCAAGATGGCAAAGTTAACACCGGCCTTTTGCAGAATTTTTGCCGTGGCAACGGCAACTTTTTTATAACGGTCATCAAAAGCACCGGCACAACCCAGGTACAGCAGAATATCAAATGGCTCACCGTCAGCACAGGTCTTAACTTCAAGGTCCTTGGCCCAGTCAGCCCGGGTATGGGCACCCACACCCCAGGGGTTTGAATTGTTTTCCATATTTCTAAAAACACCCTGGGCTTCGCTGGGAAAGTTAGGATCAGTCATAACAAGGTAGCGTCGCAGCTCAATTGTTTTATCAACAGTGGTATCAAAAACCGGGCAGTGTTCGGTACAGTTTAAGCACATGGTGCAGGCCCACAGTACCTCATGATCAATAACATCACCAATCAGGTTCTTTTCAGTACCTGCCGGGGCACTCCAGCCGCCTTTCTCCTCCATGTGGGCTTTCATGTCCTGCAAAAGCTTTTTAGGAGAAAGGGGTTTCTCACTTAAATGGGCCGGGCAGTTGTCCTGGCAGCGGCCGCAGCGGGTGCAGGCATCAAGGTCAAAGAGCTGTTTGCGGCTGAATTCTTCAAGCTGGGCGACCCCGTAGGTTTCGGCGGTTTCAAAATCAATCTGTTTAAAATCGCCCGGATGGTTGTAGTTGCGCAGGAAAATATTGACTGCTGAGGTCACAATATGCAGAAACTTGGTGTAGGGGATACAGGCAAACAGCGCCAGTACCAGAAAAAAATGGATGCGCCACAACAGGCCATGCAGCATAACCTGCAGCTCTGAGCCCAGGGGTGCAAACAGTGAAGAGAAAGCTGCACCAACAGGGGATGATTGAGCAGCTTCAGCGGTAATGGTAATGCGCAGTCCCTCAACACAGAAACCAAGCAGCAGAATGGCAAAAACCCAGATAAGGGCCACGGTGTCTTCACGTTTCGTGTCACTGAGGCGGTCAGGCTTTATGATATAGCGGCGCACGGCTGCAAGCACAATACCAAGCAGTCCCAAAGCCCCCACGATATCAAGAAACACTGAGAAAGCCCTGCCCCAGAACTCAGGCCAGAGAAACTTAACCTGTACCGACAAAATAACAAGGACAGGAATTGCGCAGGCAAAAAAGATGAAAAGATGCATGAATCCGGGATAGGATTCCCGCAGTATTCTGCCATGGGCGATGCCATAGACAAAGAAATCCTTTATTCTGCTGCCGGTGCTCTCAACTGCATCACCCTGCTGGCCCATCATCCATAGCCGGCTGCGTTTCACCAATCCGGTTATGAAGATAATAACGGCAATAATAATAAACAATGGATCAAAAGAACTCAGCATGTCTTATTACACTCCTTTTAGTTTTAAAACTACTATTGTTTTTCACCACCTGCCCATGGGATAGTCAGCTTTCAGATTCCTGTGTTTCCTGCTTATCAAATACCGGCAAAATCAGGTTGAAAATGTACATGGTTACAAATGGCAGTGCAAAAAGTATCAGGGCTATCAGTAAACCTTCACGTCCCAGAAAAGTCGGGCTGTAGCTGGTAAGGCCGCGCAGGCTCTTGGAAAAAAGCTGCCCGCCGATGACCACGTTCCAGCGCATGGCCAGCACCTGGATCAGAATTAACACAGAGCAGATCAGACCCAGCTTGTTGCGGGTTATTTCACTCATTTTTTTAAGAGATACAAAGCCGAGAAGTACCAGCGGTATTACCGAGCAGACCGCCATCTGAAGGAATATGTAGCTAAAGCCCAGTTTCTGAGTTAGCATTCGGGCAATAATGTGCCACTCCTCATGGGCCTCGTAAAACATGGTGAGCACTTCCAGTACTTCAAGGGTTAAGTCAAGGATAAAAAATCCCCATAAATATTTGTACAGCGAGTGCAGGCAGGCAGTATCCACCGGTTTTTTCTGAACTACCATGACGACCCAGTAACAGACAATCAGCACCGCGATACCGGACACAATTGCAGACAGTAGAAAGATAACCGGCATCAACGGGGTCGACCACCAGGGGTTTGATTTGAGTGAGCCGAAAAGAAACCCGACATAGCCGTGCAGAACGCAGGCCGCGGGGATTCCAACGGCTGCCAGCACGGAAATAATCTTATGGTCAATTGCTAGGGCCTCATCTGATACATCACTGCTGCCCAGGGCCAGAACCCAGTAAAAAGCTTTTTTAATGCCGCAGCTTTCCAGGGCGCGCTGCACAATGGCAGGTCTGAACACGAACCAGATTTCAAGCAGCACCAGCACAAGATAGAACGAATAAATGTAACCGAATCCGGACATGGCGGAGGTGAACTTGGGGGTAAACATGATATTGAAGGCCCGTTCAGGGTGCCCCAGATGGAACAGCAGCGGTGTACAGGCAAACAGCAGAAAACAGAACGCTCCCACCAGAGAAAACTTTGCAATAGGCTCGAGTTCCTTTTTGCCGAACACGTGATACAGTGATGATACAATAAAGGCCCCGGCCACAAGCCCGGTTATATAGGGATACAGCACGATCATCACACTCCAGTGTACTTCTATTTCATTGGGAAACAAAAATCCGCTTGTGATTATATCATGCATTAGCGCACCTCCTTGTCCAGCCCTATATACATAGTCAGGGGTTCATTGCCGGTTTCGGGCTTTAATACCTGCAGCCTGTTTTTTTTGAGAATTGTATAGACCGAGCTTTGAGGATCATCAACACGTCCGAACAGCCGGGCCCTGGTAGGACAGACACTAACGCAGGCAGTTGTGTGCCCCTGCATGATCCGGTGATAACACCAGGTGCATTTATCAGCAGTATGGGTGTGCGGGTTTACAAAACGGGCACCGTAGGGACAGGCCATGACACAATAGCTGCAGCCCACACAGTGTTTTTCATCAACCAGCACAAAACCTTCTTTGGTAACATAGGTTGCGCCTACCGGGCAGACCTGAACGCAGTTAGGGTTGCGGCAGTGGTTACACAGTTTGGGAACAAAAAAGCTCTTTTCGACGGGGCCGGCTGTTTTTACGGGATTAAATCCTGCCGAACCGCCCTTGGGCGAATCAACCGTTACAGTGCCGTCTTCCAAAATGGTGTAGCGCTCTATCCATGTACGGTAAAAATCCTCAGGCACACTGTTTTCACGTTTGCAGGCGTCCACACATTTTCCGCAGCCAATGCATTTCTCAGTATCGACAATAAAGGCATAGAGATGCTGGGTAGCTGTTGCAGCCCGGCTGCTACCCGGCAGCAAAGAAAACAAGGTAATATATACACTGCCGCCCAGGACGGTCCAGCCGGTCTGTTTTAGGAATTCTCGACGATCATTGTTCATAATTAATATGTCCTTCGTGGTTCGTTAATGAGTAGCTGTCAGCTAACAGCTCTGTACGCTGTCAGCCGGTCACATCGGATCATGAGGATCATGACAATCAACGCACAGCATGCCCTGCTGCAATTGTTCGTCCTGATCGGCCAGATGTCTGCCGAATTCCGGTATCTGCGGGAATGTTGAAGGCCGCGCATTCAGCTTCCGGTGACATAGCATACAAGTCTCTACGGAATTATCTTTTTCTATTGTTGCACTGGTGTTATTGTTATGGGCCTGCCAGTTGCCGTGACAGCTTTCACAAGACACGGCCGCATGCCTACCAGGCTGCCAGAGCAAGGACTGTTCTGCATGGCATGTAATACACTTAGTGGAACCCTGATACAAAGCATACCTGTCGGCCTGCTCGGCAGCAGAATCCCCGCGGTGATAACCGTAGGTATAGGTACCATGGACGCCAAATGATTCGGGAACCAAAGCACCTCTGGCAATAAAAAATCCTATCACCACGATAACCAGAAGAAGGATACATCTGATAATATGATTATAGTGTTTCATGAGAATTAGCTTCCTTCCATGATGTTTTGCACTGCACACAGGTGCGCAAAAATTCTACTGCCAGACGGTCGTTCATTACCAGCAGTAGCTATCATATCAATAAATGTTTATTTTTTGATAATTAAAATTAAAAAATATAATAAAAAAATGCTTTTGTGTCAAACAGTTATTACTTTGCACATTGCCAAGCCGGCTAATAGAAAAGATGTTTTTTTTGTTTTTCATTCACTTTTTAATATAATAATTGACATAAAATCAAAAAAAGTTTAGATATTTATCCATTTATCTGTTTATAGTCATCATAAAAAAACATAGTGCGTTCGGGACAGTATATGCCTGCTGAAAAAAATGTTGCTACCATAAGTATTGTTATACCGGTCTACAATGAAGAGAACAGGATAGAGGGATTTTTGAAAGATGTTATAGATTTCCTTAAAGAAAAGACATTTCCTTATGAAATACTCATCGTTGACGACGGCAGCATTGATGCAACCATACAGGTTACAGAATCGGTTTTAGAAAAACATCCGCCGTCGCGCTACAGGATTCTCAGACTTCCCCGGAACATGGGCAAAGGCGGGGCTGTCAGAAAAGGAATGCTGGAGGCCGACGGAGAATATATTTTTTTTATAGATGCAGATGGTTCGACTTCGATAAAAGAAATTGATAATTTTATCCCTCATTTCAGCCCTGAATTTGATATTTATATTGCAGTAAGAACCATCAAGCATGAAGCTCCCTTTAAACGAAGATTTTTCGGGTATGGCTATATTTACTTAACAAATTTTCTTCTGAGTATGCAGATTTCCGACTTTACCTGTGGTTTTAAATGCTACCAGAGGAATGTTGCCCGGACCGTATTTTCAAAACAGACAATTAACAACTGGAGCTTTGATGCAGAGGACCTTTTCATAGCAAAAAAACATAAATTCAGAGTGAAAGAGATTCCTGTTTATTGGAGACACATAGGAGGCTCAAAGGTAAAAGTACTTAAAAATATAATCGAGTGCGGCTTTGATCTGTTACGGATAAAATATAATGATATGTGCAACAAATATGATAACAACACCTGATACCGTCTGGGTGGAACTATAAAACGTAGCACAGTTTTTAAATACCTTTTCGGCACACTATCTCAACCCATTGCAGACACTGCTGGCAAAGTAATCTGCCAAGTGCTTGCTCCTCAGCCCCATACACAAAAATTCTGTATCTGGAATTAAAACATGATGTAATGGTTTATACATGATGCCCTTTTTTTGTTTGCTATCAAAATTTAATTACACTATAATCAAAAAATTTAATTAGTTAAGGAAATTCAAGAAAAAAGCGGATTCGGTTTTATGAAGAGAGTTTTAGTTCAGACACGCAGTATCGGCCTGGTTCTTCTATTGTTACTATCGGGCAATCCCCTTTACGCTGATGGTACCCCTGAACCGCCTTTTAAAGTTAAAGCCCGATCTGCGGTTCTGATTAATATAGATTCCAGCCAGATTGTATTTGAACAGAATCCTGATATAAGAATACCGCCGGCAAGTCTGACAAAGCTCATGACCATGCATCTGGCATTTGAGAGTGTTGATAACGGCTATGTTGCACTAGCTGACCGTGTTCCGATAAGCAAAAAGGCATGGAAGACGGGTGGTTCCAAGATGTTTTTGGAGGTCGACACCACTGTGCCGCTGGAAACCCTTCTAAGAGGCATTGCAGTTGTTTCTGCTAATGATGCCTGTGTTGCAGTAGCTGAATTTATTTCCGGGGTGGAGGAAGTGTTTGTAGAGAAAATGAATAAAGAGGCTGCTGCAATCGGCATGACCAGTACTGTTTTTAAAAACAGCCACGGCCTGCCCCATGAAGAGCAAAATTCTACTGCACGCGATATGGCCTTGCTTGCCTGTTATTATATGCGGCGCCATCCGGATGCTTTAAAGATGCACAGCATAAAAGAAATGACCTATAATAATATTACACAGCGCAACAGAAATGGTCTTTTATGGCTGGATTATGGTGTGGATGGTTTAAAAACAGGATGGTTTTCACGGGCAGGTTTCCACATTATTGCTACCGCATACCGAGACGGGAACAGATTTGCCGCTGTGGTACTGGGAGCCAAGGGAGAAAGGCAGCGGGAGAATATTGCACTGAAGCTTATTAACTTCGGTTTTAGAAATTTTAAAACAATCCAGGTCGTTTCCACAGACAAACCGGTGGCCCATGCAGCTGTGTGGAAGGGTGCCGCAGGTGACGTGCCGCTGGGCGTTTACCAGGGGGTATATATAACAATTCCGCGGGAAACCGAGGGAGAAATTTATGTTGAAAAGGATTTTCCTGAAAAAATCTTTGCCCCGGTTGACCAATATCAGCAGGTGGGCCATATCAGAATCATGGTTGATCAGAAAAAGCTTAAAACCATACCGCTTGTAGTGCTTGATGCGGTTGAGCGGGCCGGTTTTATTACAATCCTGCTCCATGGCATTGCACTGTTTTTTATAGCCCCTCCTTATTGGGGGGCAATACTTATGCTTGTGCTTTTATTGATGGGGAGTATATTTAAGATTATAAACTCACAAAAGAGCAGAAAAAAAGATAACCGTTCACTTTTGGGTTGAATGGGAGTTTGATGAAAATTGTTGCCATAATCCCAGCCCGCTATGGTTCCACCCGTTTTCAGGGTAAGCCGCTCGCACTGATTTGCGGAAAGCCCATGATCCAACGGGTGTATGAAAATGCGGCTTGCAGCAGTCTGATAGACAGCGTTGTGGTTGCAACCGACAATCAGGAAATTTTTAATACGGTAGAAAGCTTTGGGGGAAGTGTGTGCATGACGGCATCGAACCATGCAACAGGAACCGACCGGATCGCAGCGGTTGCCCGTGATCTGGATGCGACTATTATTGTTAATGTTCAGGGTGATGAGCCGCTGCTGCCGGCCCAGGCGATTGAGCAGGCTGTGGATTCTTTGCTTAGCGGTCCAAAGGCACCCATGGGAACCCTGAAAACTAAAATGCGCAAAGATGATGATGTTGCCAGCCCCCATATTGTCAAGGTAGTGACAGACAGCAGGGGGTTTGCCCTTTATTTCTCACGCTCACCGCTTCCCTATGCCCGCTCTTCTGTACCGAGTATTTTTTTTTACAGGCATATCGGACTGTATGTTTATCAGAAGGAATTTCTGCTTAAGTTCACCAGGCTTGCCCGTTCGAGCCTGGAAATAGCTGAAGAACTTGAGCAGTTGCGGGCTCTTGAACACGGGTATCCTATCCGGGTATCGGAAACAGATTACTATCCGGTTGGTGTTGATGTTCCCGAAGATGTTCCCAAGGTGGAGCATCTGATTAAGAACTGTCAGGATAAGACAGGCACAGTATAAATTTTTCAAAGAAAGATTAACAGTGTCATGAAAGCGAAATATATTTTTATAACCGGTGGCGTGCTTTCCTCGCTCGGCAAAGGTATTGCAGCGGCATCGCTGGGGGCATTGCTTGAAGCACGGGGGACCAGGGTGACATTCCTCAAGCTTGATCCCTATATCAATGTGGATCCCGGTACAATGAATCCGTTCCAGCATGGTGAGGTTTTCGTTACAGATGACGGTACTGAAACAGACCTTGATTTGGGCCATTATGAACGTTTCAGCTCTGCACGGGTCGGAAGCAAGAATAATTATACAACCGGTCAGATATATGAATCTGTTATTACAAAAGAGCGCAAAGGTGATTATCTCGGGGAGACAGTCCAGGTAATTCCTCATGTCACTGATGAGATTAAAGATAAAATCAGGCAGGTTGCAGCAGGTGTTGATATTGCAATTGTTGAAATAGGCGGTACTGTCGGTGATATCGAATCCCTGCCGTTTTTAGAAGCCATCAGACAATTTAAGAGTGATGCAGGCAAAGAGAATGTATTATATATTCATGTAACCCTTGTTCCCTATGTTTCCACCGCAGGACAACTCAAAACAAAACCGACTCAGCATAGCGTAAAAGAACTACTTGAGATTGGAATACAACCGGATGTTCTGCTATGCCGCTCCGACAGATTTTTGCCGGGTGATATTAAGGGTAAAATTGCACTTTTTTGCAATATTTCACGCGAAGCTGTTATTACCGCAAAGGATGTTGATACGATTTATGAAGTGCCCTTGCTGTTCCACCAGGAAGGGCTTGATGAAAAGGTGGTTGAACTTTTAAATATGTGGACCCGCGCTCCGCATTTAGAGCAGTGGGAAGATATTGTACACCGGATGAAAAATCCTCAAAAAGAGGTAACAATAGCAATCGTCGGCAAGTATGTCGATCTCGTGGATTCCTATAAAAGCTTAAATGAAGCGCTCATCCACGGTGGTATTGGTAATAATGCTCGTGTTAACCTGAAGTTTGTCGATTCCGAGCAGATTACTACAGATAACTGCGCATCATTTTTTAAAGGCGTTAATGGTATATTGGTACCCGGCGGTTTCGGGGACAGGGGCATACCGGGCAAGATTGAATCAATACGGTATGCACGTGAACACAACGTGCCGTTTTTTGGTATTTGCCTTGGAATGCAGCTCTGCGTGATTGAATTTGCCCGTACTGTCTGCGGCCTGGAAGGTGCCAACAGCTCGGAGTTTGATAACGATACAAAATACCCTGTCTTTTTGCTGTTAAAAGAATGGTTTGATTACCAGAAGAAGACCAAACAGATGAGGAGTGAGGATTTCGATTTTGGTGCTACCATGCGGCTGGGAGCGTATCCCTGCCGATTGTCAAACCCTTCCAGGGCGTCTGATGCCTACCAAAAGAAGAATATATCCGAAAGGCACAGGCACCGTTATGAATTCAACAATGAATTTCAGGAAACCCTTGAACAGGCCGGCATGCTTGTCAGCGGTGTTTGCCCTGATGCCGATTTAGTAGAGATTGTAGAAATACCGGCGCATCCATGGTTTTTGGGGTGTCAATTTCATCCGGAATTCAAGTCGCAGCCGCTGAATCCGCATCCGATTTTTAAGGCTTTTATTGAGGCAAGTCTAAAACATCGATGACAAGCTCCAGCATGCAAGGAGTCACAACAAGTATGCGAAGCACACGCACACGTCACGTCACTGTTGGGACGGTACCCATTGGGGCAGAAAAACCTTTTGCCCTGATAGCCGGTCCCTGTGTTATTGAGGGCGCTGAAGAGACCTATGGGTTAGCAGAAAAACTGCAGGAGATTGCCTGCAAAACAGGTGTATCGCTGATTTTTAAGGCTTCCTATGACAAGGCTAACAGGACATCGCGCAGTTCATACAGGGGACCGGGACTGCACACAGGTTTGGAAATTCTGGCAGGTGTAAGAGAAAGGCTCAACGTGCCGGTGGTTGCGGATGTGCACCGCCATGAAGAAATAGCCCCGGCAGCAGCAGTGCTTGATATTATACAGGTGCCTGCTTTTTTATGCAGACAGACTGATTTCATCATGGATGTTGCCCGGACCGGTAAGGTGATTAATATAAAGAAGGGGCAGTTTCTGGCCCCTCATGATGTAGAGTTTATTGTAGAAAAAGTTACCAGCACAGGTAATCATAATATTCTCTTAACAGAACGGGGCACTGTTTTCGGATATAACAATCTTGTTGTTGACATGCGCTCTTTTGTAATTATGAGACAGTTAGGCTATCCGGTTGTTTTTGATGCAACCCACAGCGTTCAACTGCCCGGGGGCCGGGGAAATGCCTCAGGGGGTGACAGAGAGTTTGTTGCGCCGCTTGCGCGGGCAGCCGCGGCAGTCGGCATAGATGCATTGTTTCTGGAAGTACATGAATATCCTGAAAAAGCGTTGTGTGATGGGCCCAATTCACTCAAACTTTCAGAGCTTGAGGAACTGTTAAAACAGCTGCTTGCTATTGCCCGTGTTGTCTAACCAGGAGCAATGGAATGACAAAACAGCTGAGTAGTGATGTAAGCATGATTCTGTATATACACTGTTTTGCAGCTCTGGTACATGAGGATAATTTAAATTGGGCGTAAGCTGGGCTTGCACTGCCCTGGCTGCCCAAAACCAAAGGCCCTCACCGATGAACCGATAAATTAAAGTGTGGCGCAGTACTAGAGCCCTATTTTGTGGGAGTTAACCGTCTATGACACTTAAACGCGCAAAAGAAATATTTGAGATCGAAAGTGAAGCTATTTGTAACCTGGCAACCCGCTTAAATGAGGATTTTATAAAGGCCGTGGACATTATCCTTGCATGTGAAGGAAAGGTTATTGTTATCGGTATTGGAAAATCAGGTCTCATCTCCCAAAAAATGGCCTCAACCTTTGCCTGCTCAGGCACGCCTGCTTTTTTCCTGCATCCTGCGGAAGGCCTGCATGGCGACATAGGCATGATAGCAAAAGATGATGTGGTTGTTGCAGTCTCAAACAGCGGTGAGACAGATGAGATTTTAAAAATTCTACCCATAATTAAACGTATGGGACTTAAATTAATTGTTTTAACCGGCAACAAAGAGTCTGTGTTGGCCCAAAATGGTGATGTGGTACTTGATGTCGGTGTTAAAGAGGAAGCCTGCCCTCTGGGGCTTGTTCCAACGGCAAGTACTGCTGCGACCATGGCCATGGGAGATGCGTTAGCCATTATGGTGCTGGAACGCAGGGGGTTCAACGAGGAGGATTTTGCCATACTCCATCCCGGGGGTGCCTTGGGTAAAAAGCTGCTTCTGCGAGTTGAAGACTTGATGCATGTAGGGGATGCCATACCCATAGTTTCTGAGAACGATTCAATGAAAGTTGTGCTGATTGAGATGACTTCTAAGAGGCTTGGGGTAACCGGGGTATGTGATGATCAGAAAAATTTTAGAGGAATAATTACTGACGGTGACCTGCGAAGAGGACTTGAAAAGCAAGATAATCTGTTTTTGAGCAAGGCCAGGGACGTTATGACCACATCACCTAAGACTATTGAAAAGAGGGATTTGGCTGCAAAGGCACTTCAAAAAATGGAGCAACATGCTATCACCGCCCTTTTTGTGCTTTCTGCTGCGGAACCCAAAAAAGTTGAAGGGATAATACATCTTCATGATATCCTCAAGGCAGGGCTTGTGTAATCTAAGACGTCGGCTACCTGCTGTTTGCCTTAGATAAAGTATCTCTATGAAGAAAATAGAAAAAATTCGATTTGCTCTTTTATGCGTATCACTAGTATTAATATTTGCGGTACTGGGGATTGCCTTTAGAGAAAAAAAAAGGCAGATTGTTATAAAGGCGGAGAAGCCTCGCGTGCATTCCGACAATGCCAGTTTGGAACTGCACAATGTTGCCTACAGCACCGTCAATAAAGAGAATTTTAAAGAATGGGACCTCAAAGCAGGAACGGCAAAATACTTTAAGGAACAGAATAGAGTAATTATGGAAGATCTTGAGGTGAATCTGTATCGTTCGGACGGTAAAACCTACAGCATGCAGTCGGCACAGGGAGGGTTTAATACCGAGTCACGCAATATAACGATGCGGGGCACGGTTACCGGCATACTGCCGGACAGTACCAAAATACAAACGGATTCTGTATTCTATGACCATACAAAGCGATTGATAACAACGCCGGATCATGTTGTAATCGAAAAGGGAGAATTTTCCATGCAGGGAACCGGGATGTCCATAGATCTGAATAATGAAACATTATCAATACTGGGTAAAGTAAAGGCTCGCGGAAAAAGATGAGAAAAATAATTATACCCTTGGTGATTTTAATTCTATGGTTACCATGTTTTCTGCACGCTGAAGAATCAATGGGCATTAAAATAGCTGTGCTGCCTTTTGAGGTTTTCAGCATTGAACAAGAGACTGAACTGGGAGCTGCTGTTGCCAAAAAGCTCTCCCGACAGCTTGCCCAGAACCCGTATGTTCTTACTTCTGATTTTCAGTCTGTCCAATCCATAATGCGCGAAGATGCGTATGACACACTGGGGGAACAGAAGCTGCAGACTATGGCTCGGCTCTTAGAAGCAAACTTCCTGGTCTTCGGCAGCCTAACGAAAATCAGGAATGAAATCAGTATTGATGTGCAGATTTTCAATAATTTTCCATTGGAAACCTATTTTAAAACATTTGCAGAAGGCACAGATATTGATGCACTTGCAGAAGATATTGCCAGCAAGATTGAGCTGGAAGTGATGGAGAAGTCAGAGTTTATTCCCCCGGCTCAGCGGCCCAAACTTACGCTACAGCAAGGTCCTGCGGCTGTAGAAGGCCTGCAGCAGACTATCCAAACAGATGCTATTGATGCAGAACTTGCACGGGAACTTGGTCTTAAGGAGCTGGATGTTACCATAAGGGAAAAAACACCTGCACGGATCGAACCTCAACCGGAAGCAGCCGAAACACTTCAGGAAGATCATCCTGATGTTGTGGACATTGCTCAAAAAAAGCAGGTAGTAATTTCACAGGAGCAGATAGAGGGTGTTTCTGACAATGAAACCATAATGGAGGGCGAACAGAGCACAGCAGAGGCAAAAGTTCCGGAAGGCACACTGGAGGAAGTAATAGAAAAGGAAGCAGCAACTGCAGATGCAGAGGATCCTTTACAGAAGAAGGATTCACGTTCAGCCTTTTCATTTGATAAGCCGGTTAATATTAATGCAGACACTATGGAGTATGATAACAAGAAGAATAGAGCGCTGTTTAAAGGTAATGTTGTTGCACGTCAGGGTGATATTACGATGTTTGCCGATACAATGGAAGTTCTGTACAGGTCGAAGGGTGGTTTGCGAAAACTTTCCGCACTCGGAAATGTCAAGGTGATCCAGGGTGAAAGGATTGCCACGGGACAAAAAATTGTTTTTTATAACGATCAGCAGAAAATCGTTGCAACGGGCAATCCCAGGGTGTGGCAGGGGGACAATGTTATTTACGGCAAAAAAATTACTGTTTATCTGAAGGAAGACCGCAGCGTGGTGGAGGGAGGGGCCCAGGATCGAGCAAGTGCAACTATTTACCCCAGAAAAAAGAAACCAAAAAAATGAGTTAAATATTCTATACTAATACAGTAGAAGCCGATATGTTCAACAGACGATACGAGTATCTATGAGCTACATCAGGTCAGAATCTCTTGTAAAAGAATTTGCCGGGAAAAGGGTTGTTGATAGTATTTCACTGGAAGTACACAAAGGTGAAATAGTGGGGCTACTTGGCCCTAATGGTGCAGGCAAAACGACAACTTTTTATATGTTTGTCGGTATTTACAAACCCGATGCAGGCAAGGTTTTTTTTGATGGTGAAGAAATTACAGATTTACCCATGTTCCTGAGGGCGCGTAAAGGTATTACCTATCTTCCACAGGAACCTTCAATTTTCAGAAAACTTACCGTTGAAGAAAATATTTTAGCCGTGCTTGAAACACTGCCGATTACAAAGGAAGAGATGCAGGAACGGCTTCATGATCTTTTGCAAGAGCTTAACATTTCACACATTGCTAAAAGAAAAGCATATCTCCTGTCCGGTGGAGAACGCAGACGTGTCGAAATAACCAGAGCACTGGTGACTTCACCGAAATTTATTCTTTTTGATGAGCCTTTTACCGGTGTTGATCCGATTGCAGTTCAAGACATACAAAACATCATTTTACGATTAACATCTAAAGGGATAGGTGTTCTTATATCAGATCATAATGTGCGCGAAACGCTGAATATTTGTAAGCGGGCCTACATTGTCTGTGAAGGCAAAATATTGGAAGAAGGCGAACCACAAAAAATAGTAGAAAGCAGCAAAGCACGCAGTATATATCTTGGGGAGAATTTCAGCATGTAAAATCTGAGAAGGGCTAAAGGCCCAGAGATCGTAATATGAAAAAAATCGAAGGATTGTCCCGGTTTGTTATAGATTTACCTTTTAACTATTTGCTTATTATATGTCTATATTGTATCTATTGTATATATGCTCATTTAAAAAAAATTCATGAAGAATAATACATGGAACTGAAGCAACAACTCAAACTTTCCCAGCAGCTTGTTATGACTCCTCAGCTGCAACAAGCCATTAAGCTTTTGCAGCTTTCCCGGCTGGAGCTCTCTGATCTTATTCAACAGGAAATAAATGAGAATCCGGTCCTTGAAGAAATGAGTGAAACCGAAGGTGGAGAAAAGGAGAAGACACAGGAGAAGTCGGATACTGATACTGAAGAAAATTACAGCACCCAGGAGACGCAGGGTGAAATCGATTGGCAAGACTATATCAATAAAACCGCTCAGCCATCAGTCGGTAGTTATATAGGCAGTGAAGATAGAGATGAGTTTGAACCTATTATTACGAAAACCCGATCTTTCGGTGATCATCTGCTGTGGCAGCTGCGGCTGCATGATCTAAGTGATAAAGAGATGGAGGTAGGGGAGTATATTATAGGTAATCTTGATAAGGACGGATACCTCCAGGCATCCACTGAGGAAATTGTCCTTGATACAGGTGCAGACAGCGAAATTGTCGAAAACGTTCTTAAGAAGATTCAACGATTTGACCCGGTAGGTGTTGCAACCTCAAACCTGCAGGAATGTCTTTTGGCTCAGGCTGAGATGCTTCCCGGGGAATACAGCCTGGCAAAAAAGATTTTGCGTAACCATATGAAGGATCTCGAACGCAAAAAATATCAAACCATCGCAAAAGATCTTAAAATTCCTCTGAAAGACGTTATTAGTGCATGTGAAATCATTTCCAATCTGGAACCACGACCAGGAAGGGCGTTTAATGATAACGATACCCAGTATATAACTCCGGATATATATGTCTATAAAATCGATGATGAGTATGTTGTCGTTCTAAATGAGGATGGACAGCCAAAATTGCGTATTAACTCTTTTTATAAAAATATTTTATCTGAAAGCGGTATCGACTCTGAAAAAGCACGCGAATATATTCAGGAAAAGCTTCGATCGGCCGTCTGGTTGATTAAGAGTGTATACCATCGACAGAGTACTATTGTTAATGTGATGAAGAGTATCATAAAATTTCAACGGGATTTCTTTGACTACGGTGCAGATTATCTGAAGCCCCTGGTGCTTAGAGATGTTGCCGAAGATGTGGGTATGCACGAATCAAACATCAGCAGAGTTACCACAAACAAATATGTGCATACTCCACGGGGAATTTACGAACTAAAATATTTTTTCAACAGCGGCCTTGCTTCCGATAATGGTGAGGATATAGCCTCTGAAAGCGTCAAGAATAAGATTAAGGACATTATTCAGGAGGAGGACCCCTATAAAACATACAGCGATCAGGAAATTGCAAATATTCTCAAAAAACAGGGCATTAATATAGCCCGCAGAACTGTTACGAAATACAGGGAAATGTTAGGGATTCTGGCCTCGTCAAAACGAAAAAAACATTTGTAAAAAATTGATGTAAAAGGAGTTATTATGGATATTACAGTAACATTTCGTCACCTGGAATCAAATGATGCTTTAAGAGATTACGTTCATGAAAAGGTTTCGAGGATTAAAAAGTACCTCAGCAATATAACTGAAGTGCACGTGATCCTTGCGCTGGAAAAACGGAACCATATATCAGAAATAATAGTCAATGCAAACAGAACGAGAATAACTGCCAAAGAAGTCAATGAAGATAATATGTATACGTCTATTGACCTTGTGATGGATAAAATAGAGCGCCAGGCAAGGAAATACAAGGGAAAACTTACCAGTCATAAAGATCAGAACAGGAAAGCCCGGCATAATATTTTTTCTTCAGAGGCCATCGGAGTTGAAGGATCGCCTAATGCCGTAAAAACGGAGAGTGTTTTTATAAAACAGATGACCCTGGATGAAGCAATTGTACAAATAGAGTCGCTGGATGATGAGTTCCTCGTTTTTAAAAACTGGGAGACCGAAAAAATAAATGTACTCTACCGACGAAGAGACGGCGACTTCGGTTTGATTGAACCGGAAAATACATAATGTGACTTTTGTATGGGAAACAGTCAAATGAAAATCAGTGAACTTATTGATGAACATCTAATTATTACAGAACTTGCCGGCAAAAGCAAACAACAGATACTGGAAGAATTGTCGGATCATCTAGCTCTGCATAAGCAGGGTATAGATTCCGATAAACTTCTCAGAGTCCTCATAGAGCGGGAAAAACTGGGCAGTACCGGGATTGGTAACGGCATAGCCATACCCCATGGCAAACTGGAAGGTTTGGACAATATTGCGCTGGTCTTTGGAAAGAGCAGTGGGGGTATTGATTTTGAATCAATTGATGGAAAACCGGTTCATTTGGTTTTTCTGCTTGTGGCACCTTCAAACTCGGCAGGTGTCCATCTGAAGGCTCTGGCCAGGATTTCACGATTGCTAAAGGACAAAAATTTCAGAGAAAAGTTGCTGCATGCTTCAGATGCCCGGAACTTATATCAAATCGTTGTGACTGAAGATGATAAAATTGACCATTAAGTATTAAATGAAAGAATTAGGTATAATCATTATAAGCGGGCTTTCCGGTTCAGGCAAGAGTACAGCCCTCAGAACACTTGAAGATCTGGGTTTTTATTGTGTAGACAATTTACCGATTATTTTACTGCCTCAATTCATTGATCTCTGCCATAGCTCTTCTGATGATATTTCCAGGATAGCGCTCGGGGTTGACATCAGGGAGAGAACATTTCTTCAGGAATACGGTCCAACCATAAAAAAAATTCGCAACCAAGGATATAAAACAGAGCTCATGTTTTTAGAATGCTCAAATAATACGCTTATACAAAGATTCAGCGAAACAAGAAGACAGCACCCCTTGAGTGAAGACGGTTCAGTGCTGCCGGGTATAAAGCGTGAAAGAGTTATGCTTGAGGAAATGAAATCCGAGGCTGACAGAATCATAGATACGTCAGAAATGAATGTTCACCAGTTGAGAAACATGTTTCAGGAGTGCTTTGTTGATATTACAAAAAGTAATATGGTGATAACATTTATGTCATTTGGTTTTAAGTTTGGTATCCCGCATGATATTGATATTTTATTTGATGTAAGATTCTTACCGAACCCGTATTTTGTCCGGGAGTTGAAAAACCTCACCGGGCTTGATAAAAAAGTTTCTGATTATGTTTTTAGTCGGACTGACGGCAAGACCTTTATTGAAAAGCTGAAAGATTTTATTATATTCCAGATACCGCTGTTTGAAAGAGAGGGTAAATCATACCTTACAGTGGCTATTGGATGTACCGGCGGCAGGCACAGATCTGTTGCCCTAGCCAACTATTTACAACAATGTGTTGCCAGCGAAAGAAGCCGGATACACGTAATTCATCGGGATATAGAGAAATGATTCCTCATTATGCTTCCTTGTTTTTTTAGTATACCTGATAGTGCAGACCAGACCCGGTACCCTCCATGCAGAAAATAGGGGCATGATAATTACTTTATTTATAGTAATGGAGAATTAAAAAATGGTAGGAATAGTGATAGTAGGGCACTGTAATTTAGCTGAGGAACTGCTGAGGGTAATAGAAATAATTGTAGGAAAAGCAGAAAACCTGTGTCCCGTTTCTTTTGATCCGAGTGAGCCTCCCGAGGCTTCTATTAAAAAAGTCCACAAAGCAATACAGAAAGTCGATAAACAGGAAGGTGTTCTTATCTTAACAGACATGTTTGGTGGGACACCGTCAAATTTAAGCCTGTCCTTTCTAGAGGAAGGTAAGGTTGAAGTGCTGACAGGTGTCAATTTGCCTATGCTCATCAGGCTGGTAACATTACGGATGAGGGGTAAAACACTCAAAGAACTTGCTAAGGATCTTAAGTCGTATGGCCGCAAAAACATTTGCATAGCAAGTGAAATTTTGAAAAAGGGCTGAACACAGTTTCAACAGCAATCCTATACACGGGCTATCAGAAACTTCCGCCACGTATTTCTTTTGAAAAGCTTAGTTTTATGGGCAAAATGTATATTAGTGTAAAAAAAATGAACCCTGAACATATTGATTCCATCGTGGAGATTGAACGTGCTGTTTTTCCAACCCCCTGGTCGGAAAATTCTTTTTATCAGGAAATACAATCAGTATACAGCCAGAGTTTTGTAGCGGTTATGCAACGGGCTGACAGTGAAAAGGTGGTGGGGTATCTAAGTGCCTGTTGTGTATACGAAGAATGTACTATCAATAGAATTGCCTGCCATTACCACTACCGGAATAAGGGCATCGGGAGCATGCTGCTTGAGCATCTTATCAGGCATGCGCATATACATGGTGCGAAAATTTTCCCTCTGGAAGTACGTGAGTCCAATAGAGCAGCAGTGGCATTATATGAGAAGTTCGGATTTGTGCGAGTGGGGGCCCGCAAACGCTACTATACAGGCCCCCCTGAAGATGCCCTTGTTATGGTACTGTATGGGGGGAAAATTACGGGTATGTCGGCACGTGAGCCCGAGGCACATAAAGGGTTAACATAGTGAATCAACAAAAAGTTATTGCAGAAATAGTCCATACCCAAGAGGTTACTTCCGGATTCTTTCTCATGAAGCTGCAGTCCTCTGATTTGGCGCACAATGCCCGGCCCGGCCAGTTTATTATGCTGAAGACATGTGAAAGCACGGATCCTCTTCTGCGAAGACCGTTCAGCCTGTGCGGGGTAACAGAAGATTATGTTGAGATTCTGTATACGGTCAGGGGCCGGGGAACCAGAGCCATGTCAGACTGGACCCCCGGCATGGCTGTTGACGTCATGGGACCTCTGGGAAATGGGTTTAGAATTCCTGCGACACTGGAAACCGCCTATCTTATCGCAGGGGGAATAGGTATTGCACCGCTTTTATTTCTTGTATGTTACTTAACAAATAAGTTTGCACCTGTTAGCATTAACATGCTTATGGGCGGAAAATCAGCAAAGGATATTGCATTGCTTAAACACTTTGATCTGTCCGGTTGCAGTAATGTATGTGTTGCTACGGAAGACGGTACGCAGGGGTTTCATGGGATGGTTGCAGAACTACTGCTTGATCATCTGAAACAAGCATCAGAACTGTCTGCATCGAAGCTGAGTATTTTCGGCTGTGGTCCTTTCGGTCTGTCAAAAGCACTTGCAAACATTGCCGCCCGCTACGGCATTGCCTGTCAGCTTTCTCTTGAATCCCGGATGGCCTGCGGTACAGGGGCCTGCCTGGGATGTGTGCTGAAGTCCGGGGCCGGTGGGGCTTCTTCGATGTATAAAAGAGTTTGTGCAGATGGACCGGTATTTGACAGCACAGAAATTGACTGGGATATCATGGGTTAAATTTCTAAACCCACGGCCCTCCAGAGGCGGATCTGCGACTTTTAGCCGTGCGACCCGAAAAGCTTTGAGCGATTCGGGGAGAATAAACGGGCCGTTGATGCGTGATAAGCCTATTATCATATATAAACTTACTTTTCTTTGCGTGCTCCAAAGAAAAGTAACAAAAGAAAAGGCACCCTGCAACTTGTCCGCCAGAGGCGGATACCCTCGCGGCAGGATTTCAGACG
>JANQFE010000064.1 GCA_028278025.1 Thermodesulfobacteriota bacterium
CTGCCCGGTTGCTCTGGTAACAGCAGAAAATCAGGACCAGCTTAACACCCTGCGCCGTTTCCGGGATGAAGTGCTGGCCAAAAACAGACTGGGCCGCAGCCTGATACGGCTTTATTACCAAAACAGCAGCAGTTTTACGGCCCTGCTGGAAGCAAGCCCTGTGACAAAGCAGGCCGCCCGCAAACTGCTCCGCACTGTGCTGCCGGCAATTTTTTTAGTGCTGAGCAATGAGTGATGAACCGCTTAGGGCCAACCGCTTCTTTACGTCCAGTTTTCAACTTTCAAGTGGGGAATGCGCCTGAATTCACGGGTATTGTTTGTTATAAGGGTAAGGCCGAGGCTTCTGGCATGGGCGGCAATGAGCAAGTCCATCGCTCCAATTGTTTTACCCTTTTTTTCAAGGAAAAATCTTATTTCTCCGTAATGAACAGCGGCCCGGTCATCATACGGCAAAATTTCAAGAGGCGTGAGGAACTGACTGAGGGCCTGCTGGTTCTGTTGGGGCTTGGAGTTTTTTGCCACCCAATATTCAAGCTCTGAGAGGGTTATGGACGAAAGACAAATATCATTGACATGAGATGCTTTAAACCTTTCAAGAACCTTCCGGGGCTTTTTCTTAATGACATAGATACATATATTTGTATCAAGCATAAACTGCATTACAGCCGTTCCCTTTTATCTAAATCAGGCTGCCAGCGCCGGGTCATAAAATCTTCGCTAAATTTATCCAGGCTGTCCAAAAGACTTCCCCAGGGATCGTCCTTGGGTATAAGCATTACATTGCTACCGATTCGTTTTATAAATACTTCCTTACCCTGGAAATTGAACTCCTTTGGAAGTCTGACAGCCTGACTCTTTCCGTTCTTGAAAAGTTTTGCTGTATTCATACCGTACTCCTTTAATATATACTAAAAAGTATATACTAATTTTAGCAAGTGTCAATTCCTTTTAATACACTTAAAAAAATTTTTCATAGGTCATTGACAAAGGATCATATAAGCAAAAAGTCAAACATAGACCTGACCTTTCGAATTTTCCTTATTTGTTGAGCAAGTAGTAACCGGCATTCAAATACGTCGCAAAGCTTACCCAGCACAGATAGGGAACCAGCAGCACAGCCGAGGCCACGCTGGCTTTCCAGAAGAGCACTACCAGGGTCACGTCCA
Organism: Thermodesulfobacteriota bacterium; assembly: GCA_028278025.1. Taxonomy (GTDB): domain Bacteria; phylum Desulfobacterota; class WTBG01; order CAIYCZ01; family CAIRTM01; genus JANQFE01. Next base: position 1,167 of record JANQFE010000064.1, read on the forward strand.
GCACAATGATGTCCAGCAATGCCAGAAGCGGCGACTGCATACCGAAAAACAGTGAGGTCCAGGCGAAATTAGTAACAAGGTGTACGACAAGAACAATAATTGTTATTACCTGATAGGGCTTGGAAGGTGCTCGAAAGTATAGTACTATTGAAACAGCAATCATAATGTACAAAGCCGCCCACACCGGACCGAAAACCCAGTTTGGCGGCGTCAAAGGCGGCCGTGTTAATCCTTCATACCAGGAGTTCATGCTTTTTATCCTCCCCGGTTTTTATGTATGTACTTGTTTTTTTAAGCAGCATTAAACTGAAAGATCTGTCCGGCACAATCTGATATGTTTTCACTTTAAAACTTATATCCCCGCCAGCTTGTTCATGTCAATAATAATTGAACAGCTTGCCCAATGTTCCATTTTTCACTTGGAAAAAGCGGAAATCTGATATAGAAAAGATTGTTGTAAGGAGCAATGCCGGGAAACCTGACCCAAACATTTTTCAGAAACCAAAGCTGGTTTTATCCAGAATCCAGCAACAAGTAACCAGTATCTTTTTATCATGAACCCAATTGTTATCTCAGGCACGATCATTGTACATCTGGCACTGATATGCTACGGCATCGGTATTGTTAACGAACAAATCAGACACCGGGTTACACGGTTTGTCCTTGTGTTCCTGGCGCTGGGCCTGCTGTTTGATCTTGTTGCTACGGTATGTATGATTGTGGGTACCGGGCGCGGGCTCATTACTAAACACAGTCTGCTGGGATTTTCCTGCCTGCTGGCCATGGCGGTGGATTCAATACTCGTCCTGCGTCATTATCTCAAATACGGCACGCAGCCGGTTCCCCGCATTCTGCACTTGTATTCACGCTACGCCTACATCTGGTGGGTAGCAGGCGCCTATGTCACCGGAGGGCTTTTGGCCTTTCTCAGTATCAGCACACGACTCCTGGGGGAGTAAAAGACCGCTGGAAGACTTGCTCAGCCGTGTAATATACTCACCAAAAACAGAACTAACCGCACTAAAAAAAGTGATGAGTAACGAGTGCTGAGCAACGAGTTAATAATTATGCTTTATCTTACTTCCTCAGCACTCTTTGCTCGTTTCTCATTAATTATTTACACGCACGTCCGCGGTTAATAATAATTATTGAAAGCGCAGGCTTTCAACCGGACGATCTCTCCGCTTGCGGAATTGAGAGTCGGACCCGGGCAAATATTGATTAAAATTAGCCATTATTCAACTTAATAATTAAAGGTGTGGTTCAATCCAGCCAGTTCTGTTTTCGCATTCCTGTTCGTATTCACCATATAAAGATAAAAACAAATTCTGTAATTAACAGATTTTACTTTTCTTATTCTCCATGCTGCTTCATCTCGGAGACTGCTTTCAGGAAATGGTACACCCTTTGCATTTTAACTGAGATATCACACCCTCAAAAAATATAATAAACGACCGTTTAAATAACGACAGTAACAGGGGATCTCTAAGACTATTTAACAACTATCAGCCGGAACAAAACCGTACAGTCTCAAACAGGCTGTCAGATTCTTGCAGGTCCAAGAGGAGAGGGGGCTATGAGATATTCGACACCAAACCGGCAGGCAACACTTCTTCGTAACATTGTCTTATCCTGTGAATACAGCTCACCTCAATTAAGCCCATATGAATTCCGGTTACAAGTAATCAATATTTACATTAAGGTAAGGGGAAGATTATGTGCAAAAAACCACTGATTGCTGCGCTTCTCATTTTTTTCTTCTTTTCAAGTGTGCTGACATCACAGGCCCTGGAATTAGACTATTACTCCCGGGCGGTAATGGTAGAGCACATGAAAGACACGGGAGATATTCACCTGCTCACAGAATACCTGAATGCAATAATAGAGACCGCTGAAGCGGGTGGGAAAGGTATCGAGGGAATCAATCTAGATTATTACATAGATGAATTAAACACATTTTTGTTTGCGCTTGGTTTTAGTGATGAAGACCTTGACTACTTATTTGAAACATATGTTTTTCAAGAAAATGTTTTACCGGCTGAAAAACTGCTTCCCCTTGAGAGCATTATAGGGGAACTGGATTTTGATACTATAGAACCTCCTATTAAAAACCCACAAGGAATAAATGCCTCTGATCATGTACACCCTTATTTAGGACTTGGCTTTTGTACGATTATACTTCCTATTAAAATATTCTTTACCTTAATTATTATGGTTTTCACATCGGCAGACCTTTGGTACCTTTTGGAAGAGTTGTTTTGGTTTATGATAGGCTGTCTTGGTCTTCATATTGACATCTGTCCAGACTATGACGATGATGGTTGGTCCAGGTGGGGTTTTTGTAATCATAGTGGAAGAAAAGATTGTAATGATGCTGATCCTACTATATATCCTGGATGGCCTGGCGCCCCTGAATGTCCCGATGGTAGTGGTGATGGAATAGATAATAACTGTAATGGAGAGGTTGATGAAGACTGTAAGGATGAAACAACAACTACTACTACTACAATTTCTTCTACATCAACAACCACTATACCTCTAGTTTGGGAATATAAAACAGGCCCTTGTTCCTCTCCAACAGTATCCGGTGGCTATGTGTATGTGGGCAGTGATTACGATAAAGTATATTGTTTGGATGCAGCTACGGGCACCAAAGTGTGGGAATATCAAACCGGAGCTGATATTAGTTCCTCCCCGGCTGTATCCGAAGGTTATGTTTTTGTGGGGGGTGACGATGATAAAGTATACTGTTTGGATGCAGTCACCGGCAGCAAAGTCTGGGAATATCAAACCGGAGCTGATATTACTTCCTCTCCGGCTGTATCCGAAGGTTATGTTTTTGTGGGGAGCTATGACTATAAAGTATACTGTCTGGATGCAGTCACCGGCAGCAAAGTCTGGGAATATCAAACGGGTTCTTTGATTTATTCCTCCCCCGCAGTATCCGAAAGTTATGTTTTTGTAGGCAGTGGTGATAATAAAGTATACTGTTTAGATGCAGTCACCGGTAGCAAAGTCTGGGAATATCAAACGGGTGATAGTGTTAGCACCTCCTCCCCCGCAGTATCCGGCAGCTATGTGTATGTAGGGAGTTATGACCATAAAGTATACTGTCTAGATGCAGATACCGGCAGCAAGATCTGGGAATATGAAACAGGCGATAGAGTTAGGCCTTCACCAGCAGTATCTGGCGGCTATGTGTATGTAGGGAGTTATGACCACAAAGTATACTGTTTAGATGCAGACACCGGCAGCAAGGTCTGGGAATATGAAACAGGAGCTTATATTAATTCCCCCCCTGCAGTTTCCGGTGACTATGTGTATATAAGAAGTATGAATAGAAAACTATACTGTTTAGATGCAGACACCGGCAGCAAGATCTGGGAATATGAAACAGGCGGTTATAGTATTAATTCCTCCCCTGCAATATCCGACGGCTATGTGTATGTGGGGACTGATAAAGTATCCTGTCTCAAAGCAGCCGAAGGCGACACAGGCTCCTGGCCCATGTTTAAATATAACGCTGCGAGGACTGGAGCGAAGTAAACGTATGACTTGTCCGCTTGCGAAATTGCAATCGCCTTGCGATATAAAAACAGTTTTACTAGAGAACCTGTATGGCTCGTTTTGCCTACACTATCGGCCTGAAAGGCCTTGGATGGTTTTTCTCCCGCAGTGTCGCGGGAGAAAAAAGTCCGCGTTCGTCTGAGATCGTCCGCGGTTAAAGATTTTTTACTTGGAAAAATTGAAAAACTGGTATATAGAAAATTAGTAAGGGCAATAATTAGAGGGAAGGCCATCCCGCAACAGACCGGACATTTAAAAGGAGGCAAAAACGGAGGTGAGCAGATTCAATTACTACCATGTGACCAGTATATTTCTAAAGTTGAAATCAATTGAAACCAAAACTAAGCGCTATCCCTAGAGCGTTTCACAAAATAGCATAGCCACAATTTATGATAGGGGGGCTCTACAACGGCTATAGAATATTGTGAAATGCTCTAGCTTTCCTTATAAATAATATATTTCTTTAAAAATATTTTTTGATATTTTTAACCATCAAAGGGGAGAAGTAAAATGCAAAAAGCTTTATTCGTGTTATTTTCTGTATTTGTTATGGTTATCATAACCTTATCGCAAGCAAATGCCGGTATTTCCTTTGTCACGAACCCGGCACTGTATGAAGATAATAGTACGCTGTCAACCGATCCGGATAATGCAACTGTATTGCAGTATTTTGATGGCGATTTGGTTCTTTGGGAATACGCCACCGACAACAGCTGCACGGTAGATCCGGATATAACGATCCAATGGTGCGTCAAAGGCGAAGACAATCAGACCGAATGTTACGATGCCTTCAGATGGACGGTCTGGGCCTTCTGCGCCCCGGCGGATAGCCTGGATCGGGGGGCTTACACCTTCTGGGCTGAGATGACCGACTGTGAGGGAACGGTAAGTTCTGGATTCTATTATATTTTTGTAGAGTGGCCGCCGGTCATTTCAACGGCATATCGCGATCTGCAGAGCGAATTTATGGGCCGGGTGGCTCGGCAGTACCGGACTGCGTTTAACCACGGCGGCTACCCCAATGCGATCCTTGACTCTCCCGAACTATGGGGTGCCGACAACCCCAGCATGTTTTACGGGGACGGCCTAATGTATCATATTTTCGGCGATCCGAATGTATATGAAGCCCGCGATGTAAGAAAAGCGCGTAACGGCGCTATAGCGTTCACCGACACCATAATCCCGGAAAAAGGGATCGACTTGGCCCACCAGCGGAGCTGGGCCACGGACAATGCAACCGGTGTGGCCAAGTCCATCATCGAGTGCGGTGACAACTGCTCCCGGACTAACAATACCGGCGGGGCGGTGATCCCAGGTACCGGCAATGGTAAACAGATTTGGTTCGGTTACTATGATTATAAGGGTGACCCCACCGGAAAATATAAATCTTATCGGTATTATGTGCGACTTGGGTTTGCCTACAGTGATGATAATTTTGATACCACAGCGACCCGGCCGGAAAGCCTGGTGTTCTGGGACCGGCACGATCCCGGCAACGGCGATATTTTGCCGGACCCCTACCTGGGGTACAGCATGCGGCTGCATAAAGAGCACCTTTATGCCATGGTGCCGCGCATGGGTGCCAAGCCGGTGCTGCTGCGCTGCCGCATCGACGAGTTGAATAACGCTTCCCTGGCCAACTGGCATTACCTTGTATCAACGGCGGACAACGGTACGGCGGTCTGGTCCGTGCAAGGGATTGCCCGGGGGCAGATTTCGGACGAAACCATGCCCACCGTTGACTTTGATGTTAATCCCGGGATTGTCAACTCGGTTATCTGGAACCCGTACATGAACCGTTGGGTGGCGCTGAATACTGGCAGTGGTATCTGTATCTGGGAATCGAAATATATCTGGGGACCATTTAAAAAACTGCAGGACCCCGGCAATATCGTGGTAAGGAATTTCAGCGGCTATAATATGTTCAGCCATGAACTGCTGCTGGGCAACAACGGCGAGTGGCTCTATTATAACCGTTCTGGTCCCTGGGGAGAAAACATAGCAATTGCCCGTTACGGGGTGTTTCACTACCGGTTTCACATGGATCCGAAGATAGATATTGAGCTATCCCAAAAATGTGCGGTAGCGGATAATACGGTGACCATCACCTGTACCAACACCAGCGGCCTGCCGTCGCCCGATACGGACAATGTAACGGTGACGGTGGACAAGAACCCTGCTAATTTCATCAGCCGGCAGGGCGATGTGTATACCTATAGCTATACGCTCACCGGAGACGAAAACAGCGGTCAGGTCGGGGCTGTGGAAGTGACAGCAGTAATGGATATTGACAAAGACAACCATACTACATACCATACCACCCGGGATGTGGCCCTGATTGTTAACCATATCAATAACGTTACCTGTCGGATTACCTCTCCCGGAGACAATGCAACGGTATCGGGCTGGGTAGAGCTTGATGCGGAAGCCGTGTATGATATTGGGCCGGAAGTTCTGGGTGCAGGGCAAGCTGAAGTGCAGATCATAAAAACCGAGCTGCGCCACGTGGATGGGGGTCAGGAGGTCGTGGAAGACACGGATGTGCAGGCCCCCTATCAGCTGATAGTGGATACACGGCGGTATGCCAACGGCCCTCAGACCTTCAAGGTCATTGCCTACGACACGCTCGACCGGCGGGGCGAGGCCGAGATCACGCTCAAGGTGGACAACCTACCCCAGCCGGCGATGACCGGCAACCTGGTGGTGGACGGCAACATGGAAGCCGCCGGAACCGGTGCATGGACATCCTATAACGGAGGCATCTTAAGTAAAACAGCGGATGAACGGCACCGCAGCGGGCAGCAATCATTACTACTGTTAAATAATACACCCGCAAGCGCCTCCGGTGTCCAGCAGACCATCTCCGGCTTGAACGGCGGTGAAAGCTTGCGGTTGACCGCCTGGACCCGTATGAAGTCGAATTATGCCGGCTATCTGACGTGGCGCATTCTGGACATGAGCAACCAGACAATCGTCGGCGAGTCCTGCGCATCCTATGCTTATTTTCGGCGCTTCATCCATGAGTTTGTGAATCCGGCCAACAACACGTCGCTGACCATTCGCTACTATATTTACGATACCAGTGGCATTCCGCAAGTGGCCGGTGAGGAACTGACTTCTATTGAGGCGATTGTTGATGATGTGGTTTTGAGAACGTCCGACTATCCGGCAGTGGAAAGCCCGGCCGGTGTGCGGGTCCTGGCCGTGCCCGGTTCGGACAATGCCACGGTCTGGTGGTGCCCCAGCGCAGATGTCAATCTGGAGTATCATTATGTCTACCGTAAACTGACAACCGAAAGCGCGGATGCGTACGTGAAAATCAAAGAAGCCAAAAAACATCGGATGTTTGTAACGGATGATCAGTTGAGCGGCTCGCCCTTTGATTATGATTACCGGGTGGTGGCGGTGGACAGCATGGCCGACGAAAGCCTGGCCATAGATATGGATGTGCAGGACGCTACACTACATATTTCGGGTCAGATTAACGGAGACATTCAGGCGGGAATAACCGTAAAGGTTTACAAAGTATCCTGCGGCGGTGAAGAGTTGATCACATCAACCGTAACTGATGCAAATGGTTACTATGTATTCAATAACCTTGCACAGGCCATTTATACAGTTAAACCTGAAGAAGCCGGATACAGCTTTGAACCTGTGGAACATTTAATTCAAATCCCCCGGGATGCTTACGTGCCGTCGAATTTCAGGTCCACTGCCGCACCGTAAAGGGTGGAGGACAAGAGGTTTGACCAAAAAGCAGGGCTGCATGCAGGGCTCTGCTTTTTGGTGTGCGCCCGCGCATGGAGGGGTGTTTGCCAATCATTCTCCGTCAACGGATCTACAGTCAGAATAAAAGTTAAGGCCCTAAATGCTTTTTGCGATTCATAAACTGAAGGGTTTCGCTCTCCGTGCATTTCAATAATATCCTCTATAGTGTATTCAATAAATTCCGAGGCAGAAAACCGACCCTGCTCGTAATCGACCCACTGAGCATTTTGAGCAACCTGCAAGGGTGGGACCTGATCAGGGCCGACAAGCCCTATCATTGAAATATATCGCATGTTCCGTTTATGCATGTTCCGTCAAACCCCACATCACCTTCCACAACAGAACAGGAAGTCCCATTATCAAAGACACCCTCTTCATCCTGACAAGCACATTCTTCCTGAGACAAAGCCAGGCAATGATTGCAGTATGATTCGAAGTCGCCATAACATACTTTATCGGTAAACGGCTTCTGTGATTTATATAGTTATCTGATATTCACCTGCTTATTCTTGCGACTTTGCAAGTGGTCTTTTGATCTTTATTCATCTTCGGCGCAGTCCTCAGGACAATTGCAAACACTTTCGTATTCCGAATCGCAGGTACCGTCACCACAAGCAATACATATACCGGGATAACCACCAAGACCATATTCTATAGCGAGATTTGTGCAGTCCTCATCATAGTACTTTTTTTGCACCCGTTCCACGGTTCCTTCGGCACATTGCAAGCTCATATCATCGCCGGGATACGTATATAAAGGCACTTCTCCATGACCCTTGAATTTCAAATCGCCGAAATCTACGTAGGTCTTTTTGCCGCTATGGGGAAAAACAACATAAAAGTATTGTGCATTGGGCGTTGTGCTCGTAAATACATCCTGCGGATCCTGTTCCTCAAGCAAATACAGACCCTCGCGTGTTATCGTAAATTCATATAAGCCGTCCGCATCGGTTTTAGTGCAGCTGATAGAAAAGAGTTCCGGAGTGGCAAAGCGTTTGAGCAAAATGCGTACGTTGGGAATCCCTTCTTCTTCTGTTTCCATGATCCGGGTTCTGTTTACATCATGGAAACAGATACCACTTACCGTGACACGTTCGGTCATATTGTCACGTTGATATCCGGCGTCTTCGCCTGTAAAACCATAAAGAGGAACTGCCGACAGGCTGAACAGTACTACAAACAAGATTCCCTCAAAATAATTTAATCTGTTTTTTTTCATTGCATGCCCCGTAAAACAAATTAGGTAAAAAACCATATTGTTTTAGACTTTCAAAATATTGCTGGATTTGTATTTAAACATCAATTCTATGCTTGTTGCGGTTAGGTGGGGTTTCTTTCAACCCGGCCGCCTCCGTTTTCTACCAGGTTGCAGAACAAAAAATGATTTGTATTGCTTAGCTATATAAGAACTATAAGCTTTGTTCAAGAAAATTTATTAAATTTAAGAACAAAAAAGAAGGGGGTTTTTCTCCTTTTGGCATATGCCTATTCTCCAGCATAAGATACCGGACTGCATCAATCATAAAAATTGCAATCGCTTTGCGATATAAAAACAGTTTTACTAGAGGACCTGTATGATTCGTTTTACCAATTACACTATTGGCCTGAAAGGCCATGGATGGTTTTTCTCCCGCAGTGTCGCGGGAGAAAAAAGTCCGCGTCAGTCTGCGAGAGTCAGCGGTTAATAATTTTTTTATTGGAAAAATTGAAAAACTGGTATAAAGAAGATTAGTAAGGGCAATAATTTGAGGGAAAGCCATCCCGCAACAGACCTGACATTTAAAAGAAGGAAAAGCCTTGCGAAAAAAAAGAATCTCTATAACAGGACTGGCACTTGTGCTGTGGGTATGTATGCTCGTGCCCTGTGCCGCAGAAACCCTTGTAATAGAGACTGATTTTATCCTTGAGGAAACCCAGGTCACTGAATCCTGCCGCAGGTACTGCAACGATTATCACCCCGGGGGGTGGAGCAATGAGGACTACCGGCATTGCCGGTTTATTTGCCGGGAATGCACACGGACAAACCGGAGTGCCTGCGAATTTCCCCTGTCCGACTCCAATGATACCTATACTGCCTGCTGTGATGAGGGGGAACTATGCTGCGGGGGTAAAGAATGCTGTGCTGAGCAGATGTGTACCGCCATTGACGGCTGCTGCAAGGAAGGTGAATCAAACTGCGGCAATCAGGAGTGTTGTTCTAATACGGAAGACTGTCTGGAATGGGAAGATGCTGATGGGTTTAAACAATATTCATGCTGCAAAACTGAAAATATCTGCGGCACTGCTTGCTGTAATGATAATGAGATCTGTTCTGTCAACTCGGATGGTTCGTTCTTCTGTGAAGAAAATGAATTATATTGCCCTACCGGTGAAGACTGCGCAGGAACCTGCTGTGTTCCCGGAGCGTGCACAGAAGGCGATTGCTCACAACAACTTTGTTTTGGCACTATGGGTGATTTCATATGCGATAATGGTACTGATTGCTGCGAACCATCCGCGGAATGCTGTAAGCCTGATGAAATGTGCAACAGTAATGGTAAAGTAAGCCAGTGCTGTCCCATCGAAAAACCGAATATCTGTTTTGGTAATAATGAATTAGATGGGTTTGCATGGTGCTGTCCGTCAGGCTGGCAGTGCTGTGACCAACTGCGGCACCAGAAATTGTTTTGCTGCCCGCCTGACCAGTATTGCTGCGGCAGTGAATGTTGCAAATAGTAATAATGAAGCTTGTTACAAAAAAAGGGACGAATAGTTTCAATCACTACCACTTAACCAGTGTAGTTCCAGAATTGAAAACATAAATAAGTATCGTGTCCCTAGAATTGTTTCGGGTGCGAGTATGACTGGGATATGTTTATTGCGTCATTTGAGAATTGACGGCCTGTTGTAAGAACGTAAAAAGGGCGCAGTCCCCTTTATCTGCTAATGAGCCATGCAAAGACTTGAACCCTTTACGTTTTTAGATTAGATAGAAATTAAAATATAGAAACAAAAATTTTATGGACCCTAGCCATCACTCATTTACTATGCCTAAAAAGGGGGAGATATTTATCAACCAGATTCGTGACAGATGTCAGGATTTAATTAGTCATGGTATTTGGGATGGTTTGACAAATGCAAGATTAAGTGTTTGGTTGCAAAATTTTACCACACCTCTTGAAGAATACTTTGCTGCATGTGTTCTGGATGCATTGATCTATCGATCGGACAAACAGACTATAGCGTTAATGAAACAACTTTTTCAACGTGTGCTTCCTGATTTAACAAGAATAGAACCACCTTATTGCGATCCAAAGGTTAACTGGTACGAACGATTAAAAGATCAATGGAACGAACCTAATATTCGAATTGTCCCAGTAATTAGGGAATTTGATCCTCCAACTAAAAGCGGACCATTAATAGCGCGTTTTTATCGTCGACATCTACACATTAATCATAATTGGATGATTTGGCCTTGGAAAATCAATGATGCTATATCTTCAGGAGTAAATATTTTTCTGTTTATTGATGACTTCCTCGGAACGGGAGATCAATTTAAAAAGTTTGTTGAATTCTTTTCATTAGAAGATATTATAAAAAAATATTATGTTGTATATGCACCACTTGTTTCTCATAAAATTGGACTGGAAAATCTTAGGTCAAGTTTACCTTCATTGAAAATAGCTCCCGTAGAAACATTAGATGAAAAGTACAGTTTGTTTGCAAGGGAATCACTGTGGTTTAATGATGAAATTAATAATCCAAAATCTGCTGAAAATTTTTATTATGAATTAATTAAAATAAAAGGCCTCCCCAGTCCAGGCTGTGATTGGCGTGGCTATGGAAAACTTGCATTGGCTTATTGCTTTCAACATGCAACACCTGATAATTGTTTGCCAATTCTATGGCACAAGACAAAAACCTGGGAGCCATTATTTGAGAGATAAATTATGGAGAATATTAATAAAGAGTTACAAACTGCTTTTATAAAGAATCGAACTGAAGAATTAGGATATGATGTTTGGGAACAATTTGTAGTACCCCCATTTTTTAATAGTCTTGACCTTAAAGAAGCTCGAAAGGCCTGTGTAATTATTGGTGGTCGTGGTTGTGGAAAGACGATGTTATTAAGATATCTTTCACATCAAAGCTCATTTTCTCCAAAGCGTTCATTCATACCAGATGATGCTATATCACATATTGGTCTTTACTGGCGATTAGACACCCAATCTGCAAATGTAATGCATGGGAGAAATTTACCAGATGATATATGGGTTTCTGCTTTTAATCATTTTTTAGCAATAGAAATTGGAATTCAGATATTACAAAGCATACAAAGCATTGCTAAAAGTGCTTCTAAGTCTCTTTCTATTAATGACCTAAGCAAACTTAGTTTCGATACATTATCAACTTTTGATAAAAAATTCACCGGTGGTCTTGACACTGTTTTGAAGGCCTTTGAGGAGAAACTCACAATTTTTGAAATGTGGCTATCTAACGTTAGAACAATTGAAAAACCGGTCTTTTTGTCAGGTAAAGGTTTTTTAAAAACTCTCATTTCTCAAATAAAAGAACAACTTCTTACCCTTAAAGAAGCTATTTTCTTTGTCTACATTGATGAATTTGAAAATCTCATTAAATACCAACAACGTATTATTAACACACTTATTAAACATAGCGAATCCCCTTTAATCTTTAACATAGCAATGAAAAGAAATGGTTTTGTTACAAGAAAAACTATGGGAGAGGAGTCTATAACTGACATTGCTGATTATCGAAAATATGACTTGGAAGACCTACAATCTAATAATTTTTCATTATTTGCAGCAGAGGTTGCTTTTTTAAATCTTGCCCTAGCTGGTATTGAAGAAGTACCCATTAATATAGAACAGCTACGTGATACAAATACTATTAGGGAACGAGATGAAAGTGCTTATCGAGAAATGGTTTTAACCCGAATAAGATCGATCTTTCCTAGTTTTTCACATAGAGAGTTAGCCCAGACTGTTTTTGATGAAAAACTTTATTTTAATAAATTGAAAAAAAGCTTAGAACAGGCATTAAAAAAAAGAAATTCAAAACTACCGGTTGAAAGTTTTATCAGATCTGAGCAACAGCAAGCTTCTATAGTAACAACTGCACTGCTTTATAGACAGAACTTAGAACCTGAAAAAATTATTAGAGAGTTGGATTTGCTAACCGAAGGTAAGGATAATTGTTTTACCGGAAGTACTGCTTGGATTCATAACAATTTTATAGGATGTCTTTTATCTATATATGAACCCTTTTCACGTCCATGTCCTTTTTATGCAGGTTTTGATACATTTTGTTTAATGTCTAAAGGAAATCTCAGACATTTTCTTGAACTTTGTCATAAATCAATAAATCAAACACCTAAAACAATAGACAACCAAGTATTAAGAATATCACCAATTAACCAAGCTAATGCAGCCCGCCAGACAGCAAGCGCTTTTCTTGCAGAAATACGAAGCTTCGGACGTCTTGGCAATCGGCTTCATACTTTCGTTCTCAGATTAGGTTCGCTATTCAATTTAGCTCATAGCAGAAAAAACCAAAGCGAACCTGAGCAAAACCATTTTGCCTTTACACATGGTGCTTTGTTAAAAAAAGAATATCAAGAATTCCTAAGTGAATCGGTGAAATGGTCGGTGCTTTTTGAGGAGAAGGAAACAAAACTAAAAAATTTCTCTCAAACTACAAGCTTAGAATATGTGCTAAATCCTATCTATGCACCTTACTTCCAAATATCCTATCGAAAGCGTCACAAATTAGAAATAAGCACAAATGATTTTACTACACTTGTCCATGGTTCATATGAGGAATATCAAGAACTGATGAGAAAATTTTCAAGGCAATGGGAAATCAAATTGCAAGAAGCAAACCCAACCCTTTTCACACATCTCCTCGAAGAATAAAAAAAATGAAAATAGAAATGCAGTCAGGAATAGATTCGAGTTTTTTTTCCTTTAGTTCTTGGAATAATGCAATTATTGGAAAGCCTGTAGACGATAGAGGTATGGCTGCTGTTAAGTTCACAAAAGAAAACTCTGAAAAAGTTTTTTCTTTCACATTAAACCATAAAGAGCTAACGCCGCGGTGACCGGCGATTCTGCTTGTTAATGGACACGCAAGGGGCCGATTAGCAAGCAGAATCGCTGGTCCACTGCTTTGTTATCAGGCGGAG
>JANQFE010000092.1 GCA_028278025.1 Thermodesulfobacteriota bacterium
TAGCCATTTTGCGGCCCTCCCTTATGTTTATAATTTAATAACAAGGGTAGCACACAAACTGACTTAATGCAACATTATTTATAGAACTTTATACTAGGCTATAACAAAAAAAACAAACCAAAGTCAAAAGTCGGTCGGGATATTCTCTTTATCGAGCGTAACCTTGATTTCCTAAAACCCGGCGGTCGTATGGCTATTGTTTTGCCGCAAGGCAGGTTTAATAATACATCAGACAAGGCCATCCGGGAATTTATTGCGAATAAAACCCGCATACTTGCCGTGATTGGCCTTCATGTCAACACCTTCAAACCTCACACAGGCACAAAGACAAGTGTTCTGTTCCTCCAGAAATGGGATAAAAAAATCTGCCCAAGGAAAGACGACTACCCTATCTTCTTTGCCGTTTCAGAAAAATCCGGGAAGGATAATTCCGGTGAGTATTCCTACGTTAAAAATGGCAACGGCAAACCGAGACTCGATAGGTTCGGCCATTTAATCGTTGACCACGATCTACATAATCAAGGCGGTGAGTTGCCAAAAGGTATTGCTGAAGCATTTATAGAATTTGCCCGTAAAGAAAAATTGGAGTTTTGGAAATAACCATGCAGTATTCTATTATGACATATAATAAAGTTCGACAAATGACGGATGATTTCCGCTTTGATGCAGATTATTTCCACCCAAAATATCTTCAGGAGGATGCTCTTCGCTCACACGTTTCGAATATTTATATTAATGATTTTTGTTTTGTCACTGATGGTCAACATGGATACCACGAAGTTGATTATAGTTCCCCAATTTTTCATTTAACTGCAAAAAATGCAAAAGATTGGTTTGCCAATACTGAGGGCGCTGACAGGATAGCAAAATGGGTTGATGATAAAAACAAAAGATCTTCTTTAACAAAAAATGATCTTATTCTTTCAACGCGAGGCACAGTCGGTCTATGTGCTCTCGTAACACCAGAGGTATTACCTGCAAACATTGATCAAGATGTGGCCAGAATCAAAGTAAATAGAACCAAAAGCATTCTCCCTGAATATCTACTAGCTTACTTAAATTGTTCTTTTGGTCAAGATTGGCTTATCAGGAACATTTCTGGAATGGTTCAGCAGGGTTTATCTTTAGACAAAGTCAGAAAGATTCCTGTACCTAGACTTTCAGAAAAATTTCAACTATCCATAAAAAGAATAATTGAAAAAAGTTATTTCCAAAAAAATAAAGGGCAGATTTCTTATGCTAAAGCAGAAGAAGTTCTCCTTTCCGCAAATAATCTTCTGTCCTGGAAACCCAAACACCGATCTTTTTTCATCAAAAATTTCTCCGATACTCAGTCTGCAAATCGTATAGATGCAGAATACTACCAGCCTCTGTATGAGGAAATAGTTGAAAAGATAAAACATTACAAGTACGGTTTTGCTTTTATGGAAGAAATGGTGAAAATAAAAGACAATATTTTTATGCCAAAGGATGATGTCGTCTATAAATATATTGAGCTGTCCAACATTTCTGCAAACGGTCATATTAATGGATGCATTGAGGCAAGAGGCAGGGAGCTACCTACAAGAGCAAGGCATAAGATCAACGAAGGTGATGTTGTCGTTTCATCAATTGAGGGTTCCTTGTCCAGTATAGCCTTGATAACAAAAGATTTTCATAATTCCTTATGTTCAACAGGTTTTATAGTTATTAGTTCTGATTTAATTAACTCAGAATCTCTGCTTGTATTGCTAAAATCTAAACTCGGACAACTGCAACTCAAGAAAGGTTGTTCTGGAACTATATTAACAGCAATCAGTAATGGTGAATTTAGGAAAATCATTTTGCCAAAGCTGTCTGAAAAGGTTCAGAAAGATATTAAAGAAAAAATATCCAAAACATATGAATCAAAAGCAATTTATGGGAAGCTTCTTGAAATAGCCAAACGAGGCGTCGAGATGGCCATCGAAAAGGATGAAAAAGAAGCTCAGCAATGGATCAATTTTGAATTGCAAAAACTAAACGTAATCATAAGGGAAAGCTAATAAATTAATTTTTAGAAAATGAAAAAAATCCGAGGGCACGATGAACCTTCCCCAGAAGAAACCAAAATCATTGAAGTTGCGGAAGAGAAGTGATGCGTAAATACAAAATTTTTATTAGCGGAGTACAAAAAGAGCTAAAGGTAGAGCGCCGTGCAGTTAAAGATTTCGTCCCTGGTGATGTTTTGTTCTCGGAATACTTTGACGTGTTTCTTTTTGAGGATTCTTCTGCGAAGAGCAAATCAGCCGAGAGAACTTATCTGGACGAAGTCCGCAGGAGTGATGTCTATATTGGACTTCTTGGCTTTCAGTATGCTGCTGCTGTAAAAGGTGGCGTTTCGCCTATATCAAGGAAAATGGGAAAATAACAAACAAGGCATATCAAGAAATTAATGAGTGCTCTCGAAATACTGCCACAAATGGTTTAAGGGATTTAATCAAAAAGAATATTGTGTGACCGCATCAGAATACAATTAGCCGGTTTTAAACAATCTATCCACTGACTGCCGCATTTACGACCAAGTCTTTTAAACTGCCAATGATTATGTTATATTTCCGTAAAAAGGCGGGGAACCTCCCACAATAAAATTCCCTTGAAAAAAGTATCAATTGATACTATTATTATGAATAGGCCTTCTTCAAAAGAGCTTTCTCAAAAAATTAAAAAATCGCGGGATGCGGTGCTAAGTAGCAGAATTTCCGTTATAAATCCTGTGATTTTGGCTGCCGATGCGTTAGAGCTTGATTATCTGATTGAAGACATTGGAGCTGTTCTATTAAAGCTTCTGGATGAAGTTAAACCGGATTATTATGCAGGGCATAGGCCGCCGCAGCGCTCATATGTAGACAAAATAAAAGACAGTGAGCTTTTTGCTTTTCAGTGGAAAAGCCGGACATTGGGGAGCGATATTTACTTTAAGTTTGCGCTTCATAGGGAGCGATTCTGGCTTGTATCTTTGCATAAAACCAGAAGCACAAAAGGGAGAAAACGATGAACTGTCCGAATGGACATGGTACAATGCCTGTTAAGACAATAAATAAAGAAGTTCTGTTTCGTGAGATAACCGTATCGGTTCCCGTGAAACAGCATGTGTGCCCACGGTGCGGCCTGGAAGCAGGCACAGTGCAGGAAACGGCTGAAACGCAAAGGACGGTTTCAGAAGCGTACCGCAAAGCGGTCGGCCTGCTGACCGGGGCAGACATTGTGCGATTCAGAAAAAAAATGCATTTAACACAGCCACAGCTTGCTGAAAAAACCGGTGTGGGAGTTGCAAGCATCAAACGCTGGGAAGGCGGGCTGATTCAAACCAAATCAATGGACAAGGCTCTGCGTAATGTTTTTTGGGGAACGGCAAAGGAGGATACATATACCGGTAACAGAACATTTTTCATACCGCGGGTAAAGCTTGTGTTGGTCTCCTATGAAAATTTATTTAATAAAAAGCTGCTTAAACCTGAAAATAAAATGCTCTTTTCAGCAAAATATCTGTGGTATACAGATATGGTAGCTTACCGGGAAAATGGTCAAAGCATGACGGGTGCTACGTACGCTGCTCTTCCCCTGGGTCCACAGCTCAACAACTATCGTGATCTTATAAAAGACATAATAGCAGCCGATATAACCAGTGCAGAACCTCTTACGTCTGAAGAACAAAAGACTATTGCAAAAATTACAAAAGCCTTCCCGCGCAAATGGGATGTATATAACGCAGCACACAGAGAAGTCATCTGGCAGAGAAGAGCAGTTGGCGAGGTGATTCCTTATTCTGATGCCGGGCAGTTAACTCAAATATAAGGGGGCAAATCGGTTTTACCCCCTCCCCGAAATTGCTAATTGAACAGCTTTCTAAAGAAAGCTCAAACGGACATAAAAAAACCGCCGATTTGCCGGGGTTGGTTCGACGGAAGTCTTGTAGGGTATGGCTGCCGCAGTATGCAGGCTGCCTTGAGTTTGTTAATGCTGACTTGATTGCTGGCGGGCTTTCACCTTTCAACCAGTCAAGTGCTGATCTTGTAGCCGGTAAATTAATGCTTGACCGTATTCATTTTCTTGCTCAACGCAGGGCCGACTTTGCATTTGAAACAACTCTTTCAGGGAAAGCCTATGTCAGCCTTTTGGAAAAATTGAAATCCAGCGGTTACCATATCAGCAGCCTTTTTTTCTTATGGCTTCCTGATATCAAGCTTTCTCTTCAGCGCATTGCAGACCGTGTCAGACAAGGCGGTCATAATGTTCCACCGGATGTTGTGAGACGCCGCTTTAAAAGAGGCATAGCAAATTTAATTTCATGTATATCGTCCCTTGTGCGATATGTGGATGTTGTTTGACAATTCAACAGAAAGCCCGGAAGCCATTGCATATGAAATAGAATCTCATTTAACCATAGTTGACAACAGCTTGTTTTCAAGCATTAAAAAGAAAGTTGAATCAGTATGAAACAAAAAAAAGCAAACATTTCTGATATTGAAATTGTAAAAAAAGCCAGACAGGCGCTTAAAGAAGCCGTGGCACAAGTAATTGAGGATCATAGGCGTACCGGCGACCCCATTGTAATCTGGAAAGACGGCAAAGTGGTGAAAGTGCATCCAGATAAGCTCGAAGCAAGAGAATCCAAGTCTGAATATACTATAAAGAAACGAAAGAAATAATAGGGAGAGAAATCCGGCGAGAAGGGTCAGCTCCCGTAAATGTTTTAACTATACAACCATTATCCGTAGTTTTAAAATCTTTTGAGGGGCTTTTTGATGAGTTGCAGGTAAAGCATGGCGAATCTGAATAACAAGGAAAAGTCGGAAATGCTGCGCATGGCCGGATCAGTGTCGCTCAGACAGGACCTGCAGCACATCTCTTCCTACAAGCATAATCCTTTTGGTGCCGGAACTACAGTTGCTATGGATCGTTTCATAGCCTTTCTTACCGAATATAATGAATTTATAAACCATAGAAAAAAGCCTTTCAAGCCCATTGCAGGCAAACGGATGAAGCTGTAAACAGGTCATGAAATAGTGTGATCCCCGAACCGTCAATAAAGAGAGAAAAAGATGATCAGGTTTGATAATGTAACCGTCAGAGAAAACGGGCACATGATCCTTGACCGGATGTCGCTTGAGATCGCCGAGCACGATAAGGCGGTGCTGTGCGGCAAGTCCGGCTCGGGCAAGACAAGCATAATGAACACCGTAATGGGGGCCTATGTGCCGGATGAGGGGACGGTTTATTTCAAAGGGGAGCCGGTTACCGAACATACTATCCGGCAGCTTCGCCAGGCTGTTTCCTACATAGGCCAGGAGCCTGTGCTGGGTGCCGAAAAAGTGCGTGATGCCATTATGCTGCCCTTTACCTTCAAGATGCACAAAGGCAGGGCTCCGGACAGCCGTGCCGTGCTTGAGTTGCTGGATAAACTCCACCTGAACCATCAGATACTGAATAAAGAAACAGCCGTGATCTCCGGCGGTGAAAAGCAGCGCATAGCCATTGCCCGTGAGCTGTTGCTGCAGAAGAACGTTTTTATCCTGGATGAAGTCACCTCGGCCCTCGACCCTGAAAGCAAAACAGCGGTGATTGAATTTTTTCAAAACAGCGCCTGCACCATTATTTCGGCATCACATGACCCACTGTGGATGAAAATCTGCACAAAGTTTTTACTGATTGAACAAGGCAGGCTTATCAGGGTTACCGACAATCCGGAAGGGTACAGCCTGTAATAACACCGTTAACCGGAGGATGTTATCATGCATACAATTGATATAAGCTATCTGCAGATGTTTTCTCTTTACGCTCTGATGATTTTGTCTGTGGTGCTTTGCTATGTTTTAAAGGTTGCAGTGGTTAAGAGCGCCATAACCGCGGTTTTGCGTATGAGCCTGCAGCTTTTCCTGGTTGCCGTGTATCTGGAGGTAATTTTCCGTTTGAACAGCCCCTGGTTGAACTTCGGGTGGGTGGCAGCGATGATTTTTATCGCGAACGTGAATATTATCAGGAGTGCGGGACTCAGGGTTACAAAATTTTTTTTGACTCTGCTCGGGGGCCTTTCGCTGGGTACCCTGCTGGTAGTCTTCTTTTTTGTTTTTCTGGCCATACAGCCGGAGCCTTTTTTTGATGCCCGCTATCTTATACCCATAACCGGTATGGTGCTGGGCAACTGTTTGCGTGCCAATGTTATTTCCCTGGAACGCTTTTATTCTGCGATTAGAAAAAATGAGCGGGAGTTCTTAACCTACCTTTTGATGGGCGCATCTCTGAAAGAAGCGGTCACCCCCTATATGCGGGAAGCACTCAAGGCGGCCCTGACTCCTACGATCTCCACCATGGCAACTTTGGGGCTTGTGTCGCTGCCCGGTATGATGACCGGTCAGATCCTGGGCGGCAGCATACCGCTGGTGGCCATTAAATACCAGATAGCCATCATGCTAGCGATCTTCTGTGCCACGGTCATAACCGCCTATGCAAACCTGCGCTTCAGTCTGGGCCGTTCTTTCAGCACGTATGACGTCCTGGACAAGTCCATTTTTGCCGCTTCTTCCTGAAAACACCACTCCTGCCGGGAAGTCCGGCCTAACCCGAACTATTCATAGCCATACAAAATAAATGCTTGTTCTATCAATAGTTGTAGGTTAAAATATAACTTTTTATTACACATACTAACAAAAAAATTCCTTTAGTGTTGCAGTAAAGTCGGACAGGCTTGCTCATGTGATCGGTGAAAAGAGGGTCAATCCGGGCTCTGGGAACGCTATCTCCTATGGTACAGGTATTGTGTCTAAAGCAAAGCAAAAGCTTCTTATCGTATTTTTTATCATCGGTCCGCTGGGCTGCATTTTTCTGTCGGTTTGTATCGGCAGATACCCGCTGTCACTGCCTGTTGTAGCAGAGGTGCTCTGGTGCAAAATTGCGGCAGTTCAATCAGACCTGCCGGAGATGTATGCCGGCATTATCTGGGATATCCGCATGCCCCGGGCACTGCTGGGGGCCCTGGTGGGCGGGTGTCTGGCAGTCAGCGGGGCGGCTTTTCAGGGGTTGTTCCGCAATCCCCTGGTAAGTGCCGGCATATTGGGGGTCAGTTCCGGAGCAGGCTTTGGGGCGGCCCTGGCCATTCTGCTCTTTAACTCTGTGACTGCGGCCTATCCCTTTGCCCTTGCATTCGGCATGCTGGCAGTACTGTGCAGCTATCTGATCGGCAGAATTTACAAAACAACCCCTACGATCATGTTGGTTCTGGGAGGAGTCATTGTTTCATCCGTATTTTCGGCTCTGATCTCATTTATAAAATATGTTGCCGACCCCTATGAGCAGCTTCCGGCTATTGTATTCTGGCTGATGGGCAGTCTGGCTACGGCACGCTATCAGGATATTCTGATGGCGGGAATCCCCATGCTGGTGGGTATGGCGGGGCTGATCAGCATCAGATGGAAGATTAACGTGCTCTCCATGGGAGACAAGGAGGCTCAAGCGCTGGGCGTTAATACAAGGCTGGCCAAGGGAATCGTTATTGTGTGTGCAACCCTGGCAACAGCCGGGGCCGTGTGTGTCAGCGGGGTAATCGGCTGGATAGGTCTTGTTATTCCCCACATCGGCCGGATGCTGGTAGGCAATGACAACAAGGTGCTTATTCCGGCAAGTCTTTCACTGGGGGCCTGTTTTCTTATCCTGATCGACGATATGGGCCGGATCATAACCGGCTCGGAAATTCCGCTGGGCATCCTGACGGCTCTGGTCGGCGGACCCTTTTTTGTCTACCTGCTGAAAAAGACCAAGGGAGGAGGCTGGTGAGCAGCAACGCTTTAATAGAAGCTGTAGAAGCCACATTCGGCTATAACAGCAGCGACATATTCAGTAACCTGAGCTTTAGCATCGGTAAGGGGGAAATATTCTGTCTGCTTGGTCCGAACGGAAGCGGTAAGACCACAATGCTGGACTGTATCCTGGGTGCCCATCGGCTGCGCAGCGGTACTATACGTGTTCAGGGAAACAGTATCCGCAGCTTCCGCCCCGGACAGCTTGCCAGGCAGCTTGCCTATGTGCCGCAACAGCACGAACGGACCTTTCCCTATACAGTGCTGGAGATTGTCAAGATGGGCAGGGCCGCCTATATAGGCATGTTCGGTTCACCAACCCCGCGTGACCAGCTGATTGCTGAAGAGGCGCTTGAACAGGTCGGTGTCGGCTATCTCAAGCACCGCCCTTATACACGGCTGAGCGGCGGCGAAATCCAGCTGGTAATGATTGCCAGATCCCTGGCGCAGGAAACACCGATTATGATCCTGGATGAGCCGACAGCACACCTTGATTTCAGACACGAGCTGATTATTCTGGAGACCATTGTACGGCTGGTGCGTGATGCGGGAAAAACCGTTATCATGGCAACGCATTTCCCCAATCATGTGTTTTACTTTCACAACAACCATGCTGCCACCAGGGTGGCCCTGCTTCACAAAGGCGGTTTTCTGGCTCTTGGCCCACCGGATGAGGTTCTGAGCGAGGAAAAAATGGAGGCCCTCTATGGTGTCAGAACGGACATCATTTCACATGCCCCGGATGGCAACGGCACTATGAAACATATTATTCCGATTAAAACACTGACCTGAGAACAGGCTCAAAAAAGGACAGGCAATGAATCAAGAGCATTTTGGTTTTTTTAAAAAAACAAGCAAACAGCTTACCGCAGGTGCTGTTGTTGTTTGTATTATGGGAGGCCTGCAGCTACTCTGCGCCGGACTCTCCCGGGCGCATGCAGATCAAAAAGAAAAAATCATTACGGTCACCGACTGCATCGGCAGGCAGGTTGCTATTCCTGCCGAGGTGGACCGTATTGCCTGTCTGTATGCCTTTGCGGGTCACGTGGTCACCATGTTCGGCCGGGGCCGTGATATTGTGGCCGTATCAAACGGTCTGCACCGTGATGTGTTGCTGGCCCGCATATGCCCCAGTATCCGCAGCGCTATTGTTCCGAAGGCCCAGGGAGGCGGGATCAACATTGAGGAACTGCTCACCTGCAGGCCGGATATTGTTTTTGTAAGCGGGGAGATCGGCCGCAATGAGGCCGAGGCTCAAAAGCTGAATGCTTTCAATATACCGTTCCTTGTGGTGGAATTCCACAGTGTCAAGCAGCAACAGGAAGCAATTGATATAATCGGCACGGCAATTAACGCGGCAGATAAGGCGGCCCGGTATAACCGGTATTACGGGGACTGCATAGCCCGTGTTCAGGATGCCGTACAAACCATTCCTGATCAGCAGAGGGTGCGGGCCTACTATGCAACCGTGGAGGCTACGCGGACGCCCGGCAGCAATACGCTGACCGCTGACTGGATGAGCCGCACCGGCATAATCAATGTGGCCCATAAACAGCAGCAGTCAATGTTTGACAGCCAGCACCGGAGCAGTCTTGAGCAGATTTTGCTCTGGAATCCGGATGTAATCCTGGTCAATGAACCCGGTGTTGCCGGCACTATACGACACAATCCTCAGTGGGCAACCCTGAAGGCTGTACAGCAGAACAAGGTGTTTCAAATGCCGGTCGGCATATCACGGTGGGGGCATCCCGGATCACTTGAGACCCCGCTTGCCATGCTGTGGACGACACAGACGCTCTATCCCGATAGGTTTGCGGCTCTGGATATGCCGGGCGAAACAAAGCGCTATTATAAAGAATTTTTTAACCTAAAGCTTACGGATAAGCTGGTTTCACAGATTTTGGCAGGGAAAGGCATGCGCCTTCCCAAAAAGGGCAAAAAGATGAGCCGTTAGAACCTTCCGTGGAGAAGCCTGATGCAGATTTTAGTTTCAATTGACGATACCGACAATTTAGAAAGCAGGGGAACAGGTGAACTGGCAGCTATGCTTGCCCGTGATCTCACCGAAAAAGACTGGGGCAGCTCTGAGCCGGTTACACGCCATCAGATGCTGGTCCATCCGGATATTCCCTACACTTCTCATAACAGTGCAATGTGTTTTGCTGCGCAGCTTGGGGCTGCATATTTTAACACGTTTAGCGATTATGCCCAGGAGTTTCTGAGGCAGGAAAGCGCTCAGGGGTCTGATCCCGGCCTGTGTATTGTAGACCTGGAAAAACTGTCAAGCCCACAGGAATTCATTGCTTTCGGTTACAAGGCTAAGAGTATTGTGCTCACCAAGGAAGAAGCCTATGGGCTTGCCCGCCGGCTGAATATCCACCTTTCCGAGCATGGGGGGAGCGGGCAGGGTGTCATTGGTGCTCTTGCAGGTGCGGCCCTGCGACTGACCCGCAATGACGGCCGGTTCAGAGGCCATCTCAAGATAGAAACTGATGGTGATACAGTCAGCGTGAGCGACATTCTGCAAAAAACATATGTGGAAATAGTGCGCAGCCTTGACGGCGACATTCTGCAAGAACATGAAGTGGTAAAACTGGGAAACAAGGTAAAAGCCGTTCTGCTGGAGGGCAAGACAACCCTGCCGGTTGTGCCGCTTACCGTAGCCCCTGGTGAGACAGCCAGGTGGCAGACCTGCGCAAAAGAGCAGTTCAGAAGATTTTAAGGATAGCTGCAATGACCCTTTGGACGATTAACGCTGCCGGCCGCAAGGAGTTCTGCGGCGGGCAGCATGCCCGGGAGCTGGCCGCACAGGCTGCTGATGCCTGTACAGGCTTTGTTCCGGATGATGAAGACGAGCTGGTAAGTGATGATCTGCGGACCTGCTATAACTGCCGCTACCGGCGCTGGACGGTAGCTTCGTTTGAGTGTATGCTTGCCGCGATCATCTGATTGAAGCACTGCAAAGGCTGATGCGGTTCGACCGCCTGCGGCTATGTGCTCGCGGGGATATCCGGAAGTTACTATATCGTTCATCGCTCGCACCGCCGCCGCTGCTCTTACCACAGCAGCCTTTGCAGTGCCCAAGGGCTATAGAAAAAAGGGAAATGCTCCATTATGTGTTTGGAATTTTGACTCGATATTTTGCTTCCTTCTGCTGCGCTGGGCGCAGCAAGGGATGCACGTTTTTTCCAAAGCATAAGTTGTCCCAGGGGACAGCTCTTAACCTTCACTATATCCCGGCCATATGATTTCCAGGGTGTGCAGTCCAAGGGGCTGCCGGATTCGCCAGCTGGATTTTTTCACCGGCTGTATCAGTACGGACTGCTTGAGTCGTTTAGAGGAAACACGGAGCAGCAGGGGCGTTTTTATGTTTTGCCCTGAAATGGAAAGGCTCAGTTCTTGATTGCCGGGAGCAACATTCCATTGCATGACATTAGACTTGACCTTATTAAAAAAGTAGCCGCCACCCAGGGCTGTTATGGTGAGCTGGTCATCCATACCGATGTTATAGGCCTTAAGCTTTATGCGGTCGGTAACAGCTGTTTTGCTGCCGGCAACGCTGTTAAATCGGTTAATGAGGCCAGAATAATAACTTGATGGTTTATACAATCTATCCACAAGGCCGGGAATTTCCGATACATTCAACCAGCACAGAAAAACACCGAGCACAAGCACCGTCGCAACAGGGATGTACTGTTTTTTTACAGTACCATGAGCAGCAGCATGTCCGGCAAAGGGCAAGAGAACAGCAAGCAAAGGGATATGCAGACGACAAAAAGCATTGGTGATAATCGGCGGAACCATGCCGCCAAACAAAAGCAGCACGATAAGGAGTTTAGGTAAAGGCTGTATCCCGGGAAGCAACGCGCCAAAAACCCCTAAAATAATAAGTACCGTAAAGCTGACAAAAACCGAGATCCAGACAGCCACAACAAGTGTTTCGGGCATGGGGGGATAGACAACCTGGAATATATGACGCAGGAGAAAACCGTCATATGTCCAAAGGCTTTTAAATTTAATGAAACATCTCTTAACAAATTGCCCCACATTTGTTTTGATTTCCAGCACGGCAAGGGCCCGGGCGGCCTCAGGGATGCTTACCGAGTGGCGCCGGCTATATGGTTGCAAGTTGTTCATTAAGGACGGTGCAGCATAGTGCCCCTTGCCGGGTGGAATAAGGGGGTTGTTACCATAATAGAGCGACATTTCGGAGGATACTCCCATGAAGACAAAATGCTGTTCTTTTAATACAAGCACAGATTGCCAGGGCAAAAGCACCAGAATGCACGCAAAAACAACTATGCCGGGGATAAGCAGCCGCAGGAGTTTCTGTTTGAGCACATATGCCAGCCAGAGGGGAATAACTGCTAAATACGGCAGGGCGGCGGCGCGAGTCAGGGCGCAGAGCCCCAGCAAGATTCCTGCAGCAGCAGCATAAAAGTATTTTTTACGCTTTTGAGTAATGAGCGGCAAGCGGATTGTTACAAACAACATGCTGAAGAGTAAAAAAATAAAGGTTGTTTCAGACCACAGGTAATGTGAATAAGCGATAAAACTGGGATAAATAATATGTATGCCGGCGGCCCATAGGGCGGCTTTACGTGAAGATATGTTTGCGGTTGTCAAATAGACCGGCAGCGTGGTTATGGCTGAGGCAAATACCATGATAAGTCTGGCAAAAAAAATCTGTCCGCCGGAAAGCAAAAGGCCGATTGCAATAATAGCCGAATGCAAAGGCGGCCACCAGCCCCGGCCATATGCCTGTTCTAACGCAACAGCCTGTAATGGCCGGTTCTGCAGGTAGTCCTGAATTATAGCGGCAATGCCAACAGCGCGATCAAAATACATCGCCTCATCATATACTAAAGGGATATTATTACGGGCTACCGGCAGCCAGAACACAATACGGATTACAAGGGAAAGACTAAACAGAAAAGCAAGTATCCAGGCACAGGAGTTTTTGGAAAAACAGGATAAGCGTTTATTGGTCATGACTTATGGTTCATACCGTCTTATAAACAAGACAAGCTTTTTTCTAAAAAAGTGACGGACTTTAGGAATAGATAGATATTTTTTTTGTTCACGTTTGCCACCTTTGGTTTGATTGCTGCGGGCTATATGTTCGCTGGAAAAAGCTTAAGGCTGTCGTCACGGCCCGCGCTCACACCGCCCTTGCGGCTCAAGCCAAGGGTGGCAAAGGTATGAAACACAATCTTAATTGTCCATAAATACTAGCGGCACCCCCGGTTTATTCTCGGCCTAACCTTTGCGGTACCAGGTTACCCAGTAAATACCTTCACGGGGATTGCCGTACCTGATTTTATCAGGAACAATCTCTATGAGACGGTAATTGATTTGGGGGGGCAACTCTTTCAGGCCCAAATTCTGAAGGGCTTTTTTTATGTTGATTTTTTTCAAGGCTTCATTGAACTGCTTCGGGTTTTCCCGCTGTTTATAAATTTTAGCAGTCCCCCAGGCCTGCAGCCCTTTGTAGCCCCAGTAGTCTCGTTCAGAAACATAGGGTTCTGCCATCGAAAAAGCGACTTTTCTATTCTTTTCCAAATTGGCAAACTTGCCGCCCCCTTCCGACACAATATAAAAGGTCAGGCCGTTAAGCCGATATTCAAGCGGGGTTGATCGGGGATCGTTATCCCGGCAGGTGCTGAGATGCAGCACCTGATTACGTTTAAGAAATTTCTTCAGATCACGCTCAAAGGATGCCGGGGAAGTGTATTTTTTTATTTTAATACCGGATTGCTTAAAAACTGTTTCTATGGGTTTGGGAAGAGGCTGTTGTTTTATTTTAGGCATAGGTGTACTCCTTGCTTAATGATAATGGCGGTTGAATATCAATTCTGTTTTTTATAGTATAATGTTACCTGTTATTCAAGAAAATAGCATGTGGAGCTATGGCAATGAGTACAAAAAACTGGAAACAAATACTGTCGCAGAGCATTACAGCACCTGAGGAACTCGCGGAGATCTATCCTAATGCTGCAGGGGTGCTGTCCGCACAACAGGAAGTCGTGAGGCATTACCCCATGTTTATTAATCCCTACTATTTGGGATTGATTAAACAGCCCGGCGATCCTCTGTGGAAACAAGCTGTTCCTGACAGACAGGAACTAACCGATACGCAGGGCCTGATTGATCCGCTTGCAGAGGAGATTTTTTCACCGGTACCTAATATTACCCACCGTTATCCAGACCGGGTGCTGTTTCTGGTTTCCAACCGCTGTGCCCTGTACTGCCGTTTCTGCACGCGCAAAAGAAAAATTGGAAGATCCTTTACGGTTAATGATGCTACCCTGAAGGAAGGCCTTGCCTATATTCGAGACCGGAAAAACATCAGGGACGTATTAGTGTCAGGGGGTGATCCGCTGCTTCTGGAAAATGATATGCTGGCAGATATCCTGGCCGGAGTGCGTGCAATACCCCATGTTGACATTATTCGAATCGGCACCCGCCTGCCATGCGTCTTGCCGCAACGCATAACCCCCCGGCTTGCCCGTATTTTGAAGCAGTTCCATCCGGTCTATATAAATACCCACTTTAATCATCCTGATGAAATCACTGCTGAAGCAGCCCGGGCATGTGCTGTTTTGGCAGATGCAGGTATTCCGCTTGGTTGCCAGACCGTTCTTTTACGCGGTGTTAATGATTCTGCGGCAGTTATGCAAAAACTTATGCAAAAACTTTTAGCAATACGCACCAGGCCATACTATCTGCACCACATGGATCTTACCTGCGGCACACGCCATTTTCGCACGTCCATACAAACGGGTCTAGAGATTATTAATTCGCTGCGCGGATATACCTCAGGAATGGGGATTCCCCACTATGTTATTGACCTGCCGGGAGGAGGAGGAAAAGTGCCCCTGCTATCCCAGTATATTATCGGGATAGAAGAAGATGAGGTGCTTTTAAAAAACTATCAGGGAAACATTACCAGATATCCGGTTTCACAAACAGAGGCGGCCTGGCTGTCAAGAAACCTAATTCGTGCAGGGGGCGATACCGGGGCAGACATTTTACAAGCTGGTGTCCGGCAACCACGGTTATCCCCATAAACGTTTTATCTGTCTTAAAACGAACTTTGGCAGGAAGTCACTTTACTGGCGCAGCCCTATAAATTTACAGCAGTTTCGTCTGACGGCTTTTCATACCGGGTGCGTACCATGCGCACGATGTCAAGATATTCAGGCTTGTCAAGATCGAGACGCTGGAGGGTCTCATCCAGGGGGATGCCATTGCGATCATAGCCTTTTTCTTCATATACCGTATCAGTCAGCTTTTCGTACTGACTGCGACGGTAGTCTTGCAAGGTCTGCAGCCGCTTCTGATCACTTTTGCCATCCAGAGCGACCCCGACTTCTTCCTTCAAGCAGGTTTCATAATAGTGCTTGCGGGAGTTATACTCATTTATAAAAACAGGGCCCATTGCCCGCAGTGGAATTGAGTCATGCTCGCGGGTACCAAAACCCTGGCGAAGATTAATAAGTTTATGCAGAAGATAACATCGCTCAGATTCAAGCAGCAAGTCGTCAAGTGTTTTTTGGGTGCCGAGCGTAGCATTAACCAACTCCAGATAATATTCAATCGTGGGAAGGTTGCGGGCAGGATACTTGGTGTTTTTCGCCTCGGGATGACGAACATCGATCCAGGGCAGCTTGCAAAGACCAACAATATTGAACCAGGTGCGAACAAGCGGAAACCACTGAAGTGCCCGGGCCTTTCTTTCAAAGGTGGGCAGCTCTTTGTTTAACTGGTCTATAGCAATAAGCCAGGCTTCATCATGCTGGGGGCCTTTAAGCGCAAAGCCGTAACCACCCTGTTGGGCCAAGGACTCCTTGGTAATATACATTGAGAATTCAAGACCTTTGCATTCCATGCCAAAAAGTGAAAGCTCTTCATAAACCTCACTGCGGGTCCGGGCAAGACGAGCAGCAGCGCGGTCTGCTATCCAGTTTTTCAGATGCCGCACACCGCGGCCGGCCTCGCGTGCAAAGCCGCACTGGCCTGCGGCCATACGGTGCAGCAGTGCAATAGCTGCTTCGGCATTGCCCCAGGTTAACTCAAGCCCCCCGGTATCTTCGCTGGTAAGCAGCCCTTGCTCATAGGCCTCAAAAAGAAAAGACATGACAACGCCGGTGCTGATGGTGTCCAGAGCGTATTCATCACAATACCAGGTATACTCAAGCATGAAATCGATATCAAAAATGCCCAGGTTGGTAACGGCAGCGGCACTCTCATATTCAGGCCCATCGACACTGACCGTTTCACCGGCAAAAGGACCGGTTTTGAGGAGATGCTGTTCACACCCTTTTGTGCACGCCAAGCTGCAGCCCATGAAACAGCCGTCAGGATGCCTTTGCTCAAATATTTTTTCCTCAAATATGCAGCCGGATACATCCTGGGCGCGCTCATCAATACCATACTGGTAGTTGTTTACCGGTAAAAGGTGAAATGAGTTCATCATATCAATGAGGCAGGTTGTGCCCTGTGTGCCGAGACTCATTGCTTTGGGATCGACGTGCTTAATAACTTTTCTAAGGTTTTTTCCTGCGGCACGCAAGCGGTCTCGATCGGCGGGCCGGTTGGCATTTGATTTTGGGGAATTGCATTTTACCACAATGCCCCACAAACCCTTTTCACGCATAACAGATCCGGTTCCGCCACGACCGGCCTGTTTTGCGCGACAGCGTTTACGCCTCACATCATAATAGACACTGTTTACACATCCCAGGAATGTGTTTTTAGCACCGGTCCCGGCATTTATAAAAGCAACGTTTCCCGGACTGCCGGCGTCCTTCCACTGGTCAACCAGTTCTTCTGAACTAAACAGGGTATATTCCTGTTTAGGTGCATCAATGATACTGATCCCGCCTTTGTCACCGTCTATAACTACGACCAGATCCTTTTCTGATTTACCTGTTATTGAAATGGCGTCAAACCCGGACAGCTTAACCAGCGGGAAAAAGTGTCCGCCGACATTTGAATCACAAAACGTATTGGTAAGCGGAGATATTGTACCGAGGATGAACTTTCCAGTTCCTGCAAAAGCTGTTTCGCCACAAAAGGGGCCACCGGCAAGTGCCAACACATTCTCCGGGCTGTCATATCGCGTTGCTGCATTGGTGCCATCATAGACCAGTTTCAGACAGTAACCACGGCCGCCAACATACAACCGGCGCATCTCTTCAGAAATGGGTTTTATAAATATCTTTTTGCTGCTGAGATCGACTTCAAGAAGTGTGTCAGTGTAGCCTCGTTCTACCGGAGACTTGGAATATGTCACGGTTGAATGTATCATAACTGTTTCCTATATATATAGATTTAGTGTAAAAAAAAATTTAAACTATAAATTTTAATAAAAAACAGTAGTATTGTCAATTTAAGATTTAGTTAAAAGAGTACAATCGTATGAACTTTGGGAGAGGTAAAAAAAAACCGCCTTTTATCTAACTATCTTGGAAGGAAGGGGGTAGAGGAGAAACTACACTAAAGCTTTCCCCTTTTTTCTATAGCTCTTAAGTACTGCCAAGGCTGATGCGGTTCGACCGCCTGCGGCTATGTGTTCGCTGGAATATCCAGAAGTTACTATATAGTCCATTGCTCACACCGCCGCTGCTCTTACCACATCAGCCTTGGCAGCCTCAACTGTGCGGCTACGCTTTTTTTGCAAAATGCTCCAAGTTACCTTTGCTTTTCTTTAACCTCAAAGAGGTTCCCTGAGAAATCCTTGACAAACAACAAATCTTTGCCCTCTTTTTTTATAATCATTGGTTCTAGGTCGTGTTTTTTGCATTGGTCAACAAAAGCCTGTTTGTCATTTACTTCTATGCAGGTATGGCCATAGGCTGCTTTAGTCGTATCCGGTGTTATAAAGATTTCAAAACAGGTATTGCCGTCATCATACACATCTATTTCTACTGAACTGGGTAGTCCAAATAATGCAGCGGATAACCCTTCAGACAAAGTAAAACTTTTAGCTTTTGGGATTCCTAAAATTTTAGCAAAAAATATTTCAGCTTTTTCTTGGCCTGAACACTGAAGGGCAACGTGGCGTATCGAAACATCTGAGGTCATGGGTGCTCTCCCGCAAAAATTTTTTCCAAGTTCCTGCAAGGAAATACTATAGAATAAAGATGGTATTGTGTCAAAAAAAACCGGTTTCAGCTGGAAGGATATTGTACAAACCCGGATAGCGTACATATACAGAAAGTCACTATCCGGGTTTGGCAATTGTTAACCAAAAAAGCTTATTATTAAAAATTACACAGCATCCAGCTCACGTCTCATTTCCATATCCATGAGCACGCGCTCACGGGCCTTGTCAATGCCCAGCTCCTTGCGCTTTTTGTCTATGTGGGCAATCATCTTCTGGGCCATCTTCACCGGGTCAGGCTCATAATCCCATTTGCCACCCCACTCCTCTTCCAGTTCATTAAACAGATAGTCGGTGTACTTCTTGCTGCCCGTGGTCGGAAACGTCGTGCCAAACAATACGTATACGCCCGAGGCCACAAAATAGTGCCCGATCGCAATAGCCTTCTCGCTCATCCAGCCCGGCGCTGCCCCGGCTGCCGGCAGGTCACAGATGTCATCTCCCAGTCCGCCTTCCTTCACAACCGCCGTGGCTGCTACCAGAATCCGGGAGTTGTCCACGCAGGCTCCCATGTGCAGGACCGGCGGGATGCCCACGGTCTCACAGATATCGGCCAGTCCCGAGCCGCAGTACTGCTTGGCCGATTCGGGCAGCAGCAAGCCCTCCTTGCCGCAGGCCATGGCCGCGCAGCCCGTAGTGAGCACGATCACATCGTTTTTGATCAGCTCTTTTATCAGTGTCAGGTGGTCAAAATCATGCACCCCGCGCGGGTTGTTACAGCCCACCACGCCGGCTATACCCCGGATGCGACCCCCGATGATGTTGTCATTTAAGGGCCGGTAGGAAGCCCGGAACGTGCCGCCCAGCAGGTAGTTGATGGTCTCGTGGGAAAACCCTACCACCATGTCTTCCTTTTGCGGGGGGATATTGACCTTATTCTTCTTGCGGTTGGGAAAGTTCTCTATGGCAGCCGTAACGATCTGCTTGGCCGTATTGACGGGGTCATGTTCCTCAAACTGGATGTGTCGGGCACTCTCTATCTTGGCTTTGGGCGAGGTGGTTATGACCTCGGTGTGAAACTTATCTGCCATGGCCTTGATCTGCTGCATGATGCACTGTACATCCACTACCAGCGCATCCAGTGCCCCGGTTGCTATGGCCATCTCCTGCTGCAGGAAGTTGCCCGCTATGGGAATACCGTGGCGCACCAAAATCTCATTGGCCGTGCAGCACATGCCCGCCAGCGTGATGCCCTTGGCCCCCTTTTCTTTGGCTAATGCCACCATCTCAGGGTCCTGACAGGCCACCACCACCATCTCCGACAGCAGCGGTTCATGGCCGTGCACGATTATGTTAACCTCATTGTCTTTCAGCACGCCCAGGTTAATGTTGCCCTTGATCGGCACCGGCGTGCCGAACATGATATCCTGCAGCTCGGTTGCGATCATGGCCCCGCCCCAGCCGTCTGCCAGGGCGGCCCGGGCTGCATGCGTGGTCAGGTTCTTGTAATCCTGGTCCACGCCCATGTGCGTGCGGTGCATCAGCTCCACTACCTCTCGGTCGACACCCCGCGGCACCATGTTGTGCTTGCGCCACAGCTCTTGGCGCTTCAGCGGAGCCCGCTTGGTGAAGGTCAGCTCACCTTCCTGCTTGCCAAATTCCGCTACGCAGCGCTCACCAAGCTCCAGGGCTATTTCCTGCGTGCTCATGTTCTCCACGTCTATGCCAAAGTCCATGGCCACCTGCATAAGCTTCTGGGTGTCCTTGATGCTGTAGCCCGGAATCTCGCCCTTGGCTACCATCAAAAATACCTCGGCCACCCCGCGGCCATGGTCTGAATGGGCTGATGAGCCCGCCGCGACCATGCGGGCAAAGTTGCGTGCGGCGATGGTTTCTGCTGTGGCCCCGCACAGGCCCACTTTCTGCGGTTCGCCTTCCTTCTTGGAAGGCGGCACCCGGCAGGGGCCCATGGCACAGTTCTTACAACACGAGCCTTCAGCCCCGATCGGACAGGGCTTCATGGTCTGGGCCCGGTCAAAGATCGTCTCGATACCCTGTTTCCTGGTCAAATCTATCATCTGCTGCGTGGCGTCACAGACCGTTAAGACCTGCTCCGCAGCCTCTTTCTTTGCTTTAGTGTCTTTCTTCTTCTCTGCCATTGTATTCTCCCTGGAAAAAATTAGACTAAAACTTAAAATATTTATTGCTGTTTTTACATTTTAAACAAAGACCAAACAATTCAAGACAGTGGTCTACTATATGATAGCCGTCTATTTCACAGAATGAATCTTTGATATTTGCATCGGTATTCAACATAACGTCGTCTATTCTGCCACAAGAAATACATCTGATGTGATAGTGTTCATCTGTTACTGCATCAAATCTTTTTTGTTTACCGCCAATCTCAATTTTTTTGATCAAGCCCTGCTGGTTTAACCATTCAAGGTTGCGATATACTGTTGCAAGACTTATTCTGGGGAGCAAGCGTTTTATACGTTCATAAAGCTCATCAGCAGTCGGGTGGTTCTTTTCAGACCGCAGTTCTTGAAGGATTAATTCCCGCTGGGTAGTAATCCGTACTTTATTTGTTTTCAAAACAAGTCCCGAAAAGGAAACAAAAATATATTAATAATTATTATTAACTGATAATTTTTACCATGTCAACCTTTGCAATAACCCGTATATTGCCGGTAAGCCCTGATGATCCTTGACCTTATAAGACAGTCATGATAAAGAGGCACATACATAGTATAATGGTAGGCTGTACCGTGGATATCCTATACTGCATGAACTAACCGATACATATAAAGACTTCCTGTCACAAAAAGCATATACCGATGATATAAAAAAAACCGAAATCGCTCACATGCGACCTAACAACAATAAGGAACGTTCATTTTGTGAATATTTCTACACGTTCGCCGAAATTCAAACCTGCCCGACCGCTGCAATCATCATTTTGGCATGATGTTAATGTTGGTTTGCATTTTGTTGTAATTGGGGCTCCACGATGCGGCACTACCTGGTTGTGTACCTGTTTAAATCAGCATCCGGAAATTTTTGTACCGGATGAGTTGAATTTTTTTACGCTTTATCACACAAAGGGTGCAAATTATTATAATAATATCTACAAATATGCCACAGAGCATGTTCAAGGGGATTATTCAAATACCTATATGCTTGATATGAACCTGCCGGAAATATTTTCAAAATTTTTTAAAGATATAAAAATAATAATGATTTGCCGAGAACCGGTTGAAAGAGCTTTTTCCCACTATCTCATGGAGGTCAATAGAAATATTATAAATCCCCAACAAAAAAGCTTTGCCGACGCTCTTACTAATCCGGTACGCTTTAGTTATTTTGATTTTGGATTATATTACAAACATATTAGAAGATATTTAGAGTTTATTAGCTTTGATAATTTCTATGTTGTCATATATGATGATTTACGCACAAAACCCAAAGCAACAATACAAGAAATTTTTAGTTTTCTCGGTGTTGCTCCATACGATATTTCTCTTCCAGACAAACAGAACACGTGGATCGATCATCGGATACGGAAACATTTGTTTATGCTAAAGGTAAAACAGATGGGCAGGATTTTTTTAACTCCAAGGATGTGTTCAAGGCTAAAGCATCTGTATACTAAATTCACGGGCGTTCTTAAGAATTACTATGCCCCGTCCAAACCGGAAGTCCCTAAAGAGGCTGAAAGCATATTGAAAAAACTCTATAGCCCCGAAAACCGTAAGCTGGAAGTATTATTACACAAAAAACTGCCCTGGGATTAGTTGTCAAAGATAATGCTTTCCCCGGCGGCGAGAAAGAAAAACAGTTGAGTTTAAGCAAGCTCTGCCATCTTTCAGGCCCATTAACAAAGCATCATTACCGTTTCCTCTGCTGTGCAATAAAACCCACCAGGTACTGCCATATAATAAATATATACCGGTATCTCAAAATGGTGATTGACTAAACAGTAAGATCAGAGTACAGTCCTTGAAGTTTCATTTTTTTAGGACGCAATAATTTTCTATGGCAACCGCTTCTGAATCAGCTCGACCAGGTGATCCGTCTCCTGTGGTACTGTTACATCTTAAGGGTGCAGGACATGTTTGTCTTATCAGCACCCTGCTGGTTTTTATTGTACTGGGCATCACAAAGGGCAAGCCCTATGATGAGGTATGGCAGCTTGTGCTTGCGCATATTGTAAGCGGACGAGCAGGTAATGCCGGTATAGGGCTGGAAAAAGGGTTTAACCACTTTTTTCTCTTGTACCAGTCATGCATGCAGGACTTTATTATTATGTTTTATGTGTATCCCCTGTTTGTTACCGGCTATCAGCTGGTTTCCCGCTGGCCCTTTATCGGTCCTGCCCTTCAACATTCGCATGAGCTGGCCCTGGCCCACAAAGACCGGATTGCACCCTATGGCGCTATTGGACTAATGCTGTTTGTGATTTTCCCTTTTTGGAGTACCGGACCGTTGGTCGGTGTTTTGGTCGGCTACCTTTTGGGTATGAATGTCTTAATTACTTTTATATCAGTTATGGTCGGAGATATTATAGCAGTGGCAGCCTGGATTTGGACATATGATAAGCTGCGTAATTATAATCAAACACTCGCACTCATTCTGCTTTGCATCATTTTGATAGGTGCAATGGGTGTTACGCTTTTTATGCGTTTCAGGCATAAACGCAAACAAAGCAGTCCCAAGAAAGAGAGAAAATCTCTGGCAGAGCAGCCCAGGGAACTATAGTCGGCAGATAGTTGCTTTACAATAAAAATAATTTTATTAGAGCATTTTGCAAAGAAGCATAGCCTCACAGTTGAACACGCAAAGACTGATGCGGTTCGAGGACCGGCGGCTATGTGCTCACTGAAATATCCGGAAGTTACTATATTGTCCATCGCACACACCGCCGCCGCTGCTCTTACCACATCAGCCTTTACCGTGCTCAAGGGCTATAGAAAAAAGGGAAATGCTCTAGCAAAACGTTATCACCACAGGCTTTACAGTGTACGTGCTGCGATCCAGCTTCCTGAAATAAATGTTCCCAGTGAACTTCCCAGGTTAGCTAAAGCCACGACCAGAAGGATTCTGCACACCGGGTTCATCCAGAAGCCTTTTACGGTTGATATGGCCTGAGGAAGGTCTTCAAAGTCTGCGACAGTCGGCTTCTTGACCCAGGCCTGCACAAGCCCGGCGACCCAGCCGGCTGCAATCAGGGGATTGAGGCTTGTGAGAGGTGCACCGATAAATGAAGCCAGAATTGTTAGGGGATGTGCAAAGGCCAGGGCTGCACCCACCGCGGCAAGACAGCCGTTCACTGCTATCCATATATAAATTGATTCGATTCCGTGTTGTGCGCCGTCTTTGAAAAAGCCGAGAATCACAAGAAAAATAATGATGAGCGGTATGCCCCATTTAAAAAAAACCGGCACAAAGGATTTTGGCGGAATTTCCAGAATAGCTTCTAATTGAACTTCTTTTGAAAAGTAGCGTTGAATCCCCGGGACATGTCCCGCACCGACAACGGCGACAATAATGTCGCCTGGAGCAGTGGCAATTTTATGCGCAAGGTACATGTCACGTTCATCGATAAGTCGTTTTTTTACCTCAGGAAATGCTCTGGCAAATGTTTCCAGTACATTTTCAAGTTGATCCCTTTTTTTTATCTCTTCAACAAGCTGTTCATCAATTTTCTCAGAAAGAAAAAGGCCTGCCAGAATATGGGTAATCATTTTTAGTTTATTCCAAAAATTAAGAAATCCCCAGACACGTTTTAAGGTGATTTCAACATTGCGATCCGCAAGAACAAGTTCAGCCCCGATGCTTTCGGCCTGATATATTCCTTCAATCATTTCTGCACCGGGTTGAACGCCAAGCTGTGCACCGATTTTACGATAAAATGAATTCAAAACAAGTTGCGCTAAAAGGAAAAGGGCTCTTTTTTCTTTAATGACTTTGTAGATATTCATGCTCCTCCAGGCCTTCTGCTGAACCAGAGCCTTATAGCGTGCCGAGCATAGTTCAACACAAACAGAATCCGGTTTTAGGGAAGCAATTGTGGCGCGGACATCTTCTACGCTTTGTTTGGAAACATGTGCAGTGCCTATGAGAAAAATTTGCTTTTTACCTATGGTTACCCTGGTGACACTGTTGGGCAGCTGAGCATCAGTACTGAGCATGGATGATTTCCTTTAATCAATTGTTATGCTTTTCTGTAACAATGTGTATGGACTCAAAGACAACATCAAGGAGGGTATTAAGTTGTTTAGCAGAGATAGATAGGGGTGGCATTAGCACAATCACATCTCCCAGAGGTCTGATAATAACACCACGCCTGCGAGCTTCAAGTATTACCCTGTGGCCAATCTTTTTTTTCAAAGCAAACGGTTTTTTGGTTCTTATGTTTTGTACCAGTTCAATGCCGACCATAAATCCGCATTGGCGTATATCACCAACGTGCTTTAATCCTGAAAAGGGTTTAAGTCGGCGTGCAAGCAGTTTTATTTTTTGTTGGAGCGTCTTGAGAACATTTTCCTCCTCAAAGACCTCAAGGTTGGCAAGCGCAGCTGCACATGCTACCGGGTTGCCGGTATAGGTGTGGCCGTGATAAAACGTCTTTTGATCCTGGGCTTCTCCAAGAAAAGCCCGGTAAATTTCTTCGGTTGCCAGTGTGGCCGCAAGCGGCAGCGTTCCGCCGGTAATGCCTTTTGCCAGGGCCATAAGATCGGGTTTAACTTTCTCGTGTTCACAGGCAAACATTTTACCGGTTCTGCCGAATCCGACGGCAACTTCATCGGCAATCATAAGAATATGGTACTGTGAGCAAAGCTCCCGACATGCTTTGAGATAGCCCTTGGGGAATACGATCATTCCGGCGGCCCCCTGAACAAGAGGCTCTATAACAAGAGCTGCAATTTCATGGTTGTGTTTTTTTAGAATTTTTTCCAGAGCATCGAGGCATGCAAGGCCGCATTGTGCAACAGACTGCTTAAAAGGGCACCTGTAGCAATAAGGCGACGGAGCTGTAAGCGTTTTAAAAAGCAGGGGCTTATATACCTGATGAAAAAGATCTATTCCTCCAACGCTTACAGAGCCGATGGTATCTCCATGATAGGCATGCGTAAGGGATATGAACTTCTTCTTTTTTTTTGAAGCCGCCGATTTTTGCTGCCAGAACTGAAAAGCAATCTTAAGCGCAATTTCAACAGCAGTTGAGCCATTATCTGAATAAAAAACCTTTCTTAAATTACGGGGTGTAATCGCAAGGAGTTGTTCGGCAAGCTTAATTGCCGGAATATTTGATAACCCCAGTAGGGTGCTGTGAGATATTTTCTTTACCTGACGTATAATTGCCTCATCAATCTTTTTTTTCCTGTGCCCGTGCACGGTAACCCAGAGTGAAGAGACACCATCCAGATATCTGTTTCCGGCAATATCATAAAGATATGATCCTTGGCCCTGTTCAATGATGAGCGGTGAACTGTTGCAATAATCTTTCATCTGGGTAAAAGGATGCCAGATATATTTTTTGTCAAGTACGTCGAGATCAGCTGTCTTGGTTTTATGAAGATTTTTTGCCGCCATAATTTGTAGTCTTTCAACTTGTTATCAGACTAAAAGATTGATATAATTATAACTATTTGATTAATCTTATATATTAATTTATATTTTATTTTATGTCAATCTCTTGTTTTTTGAGTATACATTATGGAACAACATGATGAGCAAAAAGCCGTTGAATTTGATCCGGCTCGTTTTTTTGAAAGCTTCATTGCAGTCGGTAAAGAACTTCTTGTAAGACCAAAAAAATTTTTCGGCCAGCTCCCGCTTACCGGCGACCTTAAAAATCCTTTGCTGTTTCTTACCATTTGTGCTTTTTTGTCGGCCCTGTTCATGGCAAATGTGCGCAAAGCCGATTATAATCTTTTTTTTATTCTGTTTTTTGCCAATACCGGTTCAGCTTTTATTGGGAGTTTTGTGCTTCATACTATTATTGCAAAGATATTCAAGTCTAACGCACCCTTTCAAGCCACTTTTCGTATTGTAGCTTATGCCAGTTTAACGGATGTAGCTTCCTGGATACCGGTTCTGGGTCCGATAGCCTATTTTTATGGTCTGTATTTGATTTTTCTTGGGCTCCAAGAAATTCACCACTTGTCCCCCCGGCAATCAGGGGCGGCTGTGATCACC
This sequence comes from Thermodesulfobacteriota bacterium, assembly GCA_028278025.1. Lineage (GTDB taxonomy): Bacteria > Desulfobacterota > WTBG01 > CAIYCZ01 > CAIRTM01 > JANQFE01. Next base: position 26,125 of record JANQFE010000092.1, read on the forward strand.
ATTGTTGTGATTATTTCTTTACTGGTAGCAGGCTTACTTATTATGTCGCCTGAAACCTTACAGGAAGCAGTTAGGTTTGCGGATCCTGAAAACCAAGGCTTCTAGAGCAGTTCACAGAAAAACATCGTCGATTTTCCTGAGAAAAGACTTTGCAGAATACAAAACAGATCCCCGCTTTCGCAGATGACACCATAAAGCCAACCCAAAAAATAAGTCATTCCCGCGGAGAGACTGTGTCACAATTCAAAAAATGATTTTTAGGGTTGCTTTACGGAGGGGTTCGACCCCTCGAATTATAATTTATCACAGGTCAAATATGAAAGCCTCCTTTTTGAGCTAAACTATTATGACACAGCCTCGGAAGCGAGAATCCATAAGCATTTTTAAACAGCTCCTTTATCAGCGATCACAATATTTTGTGAAATGCTCTAGTCCCTCAAGCCCTCCTTTTCCAGCTCTTCTTCCTCTTTTTTTATAAAGCTTGGTAAGGAAATTTTCTGGAATGGTAAAAAAATAAGTCCTATGGCAACAACGGGCATCATTTGGAGAAAATGCAAAACAATTGCATAGGAAAGCGCTTCTGATTTTGAAATGCCAAAGGATGTTAATCCAATCATACAGGCATAGTGAAATGTTCCAACAAAACCCGGAGCTGCTGGTAGCATTACGCCCAAGGCTATAATCACCGAAATTGCAAGGGCATTGATAAGCGGAAGGTCAAAGCCAAAGGAAAAGAAGAGAACATAAGCAGACAGGGCAATTATCAGCCAAATGACTATCGAGAGGAAAGAAACCAGAAGAGTTTTTTTAAGATCGGGAAGAATCTGAAGACCTTCTATGAAGGCGTGAGCCAGATGTTGAAGGGGTTTTTGAGCCTGGTGGGGCAATGTGCCCAGTAGCTGATCAATTTTATTAAGAGAAAACTCCTTTTTCACGGCAAGAAATATCAGGATTAACAAAACAGCAAAGGCAATGGTTAATGTTGTAATACCGGTTTTAAAAAAAACAGGCGGCAGAGATATTTTTAAGACAACTGCAAAAAGCAAAACCATGAGGGCAAGCACATCAAATATTCGTTCAACAACAATGGTCGCCATAGTAGAGGACATTTTGATACCATTTTTTTGTTTTATCAGGTAGGGCCTGGCAAATTCACCCAGGCGGGCGGGCAGTATGCTTACAGCCATAAATCCAATCGAAGTGATAATAAAAAGAGGTATTTGATTATATTTTACTAAAGAGGCCATTATTATTCCCCACCGGTATGACCTTAGATACAAGCCCAGTATAACAAGAAGTATGACCGGAATAATATAGAGATAGTTTGCAGATTGAAAGCTCTGGGCAAGCTCAGAAAAGTTAATTCCGCGTACTGCCAGAAAAATAAACAGTGCACTAATGAGAATCCCTATTAAAAGATTTCTTTTCATATGTTATCAATCTCCCTTGTACCGGATGATGGTGCCTTACCGTGAGACTTTTTTCTTTAAGGCCACTATATTTAGAACCGAAAAGATTAAAGGTAAATTCAATTAATTCACTATAGGCTTTACTGATAGGATGCAAAATAAATCGTAAATATTTTAGAAAACTTTACTGTAGAAATATATCAAATTGTATTTTTTTTGCAATCCAAGGCAACATTTTTCTGTAATTTTTTTCTTTCTTTTTGTGTTTGCGATAAAAGAAAAAATTTTTTATTTTTTATATATAATTATCTATTTTTATAATTTTATATATAATAATTAATTTTTTTGAATAATATTCTACTGACTATTCATTGGCATAGAAACAAGGACAGGTATTGTCAGAGGTTATATGGCAGAAAAACTCGGCGAAGTATTAGTAAAAAGTAATCTTATATCAACAGAACAACTTGACCAGGCGATTGAAAAGCAGAAAGCGGATGGTGGTAAGCTTGGTGCTGTGCTTACAAAAATGGGTTTGGTCAGGGAGAGTGAAATTCTCCAGATGCTCAGTGAGCAGTACGGTGTACCGGCAATAAAACTTTCTGAATTTATAATCGATACGGAGGTTTTACAAATAATACCGCCTGATGTGGCAACCAAGTATCAATTGATGCCTTTATCTATTAAAAATTCAACTTTAATTGTTGCTATGACTGACCCTACTAATATCTTTGCCCTTGATGATATCAAGTTTTTAACAGGGTATCAGGTAGAACCGCTAATTGCAGCAGAAGAGGCAGTCATCAATGCCATTGATACGTATTATGGGACGACCACAGCAGGTCTTGACAGTCTGCTATCAGGATTTGATACGGAAGGAGTTGAGTACATTGAAGATAACGAAGAGGCAGATGTGGGTACGCTCCTGCAGGAGAGCGAAGATGCCCCGGTGATAAAGCTGGTTAATGCGATATTAACAGATGCCATTGCAAAAAACTGTAGTGATATCCATATTGAACCTTACGAAAAAAGTTTTCGAGTTCGATTTAGAATAGATGGAAGCCTATATGAAATTATGCATCCTCCTATCAAAATGAAAAATGCAATTACGTCCAGGCTGAAAATTATGGCCAAGCTGGACATTGCCGAGCGCAGGCTTCCTCAAGACGGTCGTATTAAGCTAAAGCTGGGCAAAGGAAAAGAAATGGATTATCGCGTTTCAGTGCTGCCGACCCTTTTTGGTGAAAAAATTGTTTTGCGTCTCCTTGACAAATCAAATCTCCAGCTTGATATGACAAAGCTGGGCTTTGAAGAAAAACAGATTCACGATTTTCAAGAGGCTATTTATAAACCTTATGGAATGGTACTGGTAACAGGTCCCACCGGTAGCGGAAAGACAACAACGCTTTATTCTGCTCTGGCCGAGCTGAACAAAACAACCGAAAATATTTCCACCGCAGAGGACCCGGTTGAATTTAACCTGGAGGGCATCAACCAGGTTCAAATGCATGAGGAAATCGGTCTTACCTTTGCCAGTTCTCTGCGGTCATTCTTACGCCAGGACCCGGATGTTATTCTTGTTGGAGAGGTCAGAGATTTTGAAACAGCGGAGATTGCCATTAAGGCTGCACTAACCGGCCACCTTGTGCTGAGCACACTGCATACAAACGATGCACCCAGCACGGTAAACCGACTTCTTAATATGGGCATAGAACCTTTTCTGGTATCTTCATCAATTAATTTGATTCTGGCACAGCGCCTTGCTCGAAAAATATGTACACAGTGTAAGGAGCCGGCTGATATTCCGATAGAACAGCTTGACAAGCTTGGTGAGCTTCCGGAAGGATATAAGGATGCAGTACTTTACAAGGGCAGAGGCTGTGATGCCTGCAGCAGCACCGGTTATAAAGGTCGTATTGCTCTTTATGAGATTATGCCGATGACAGAGCCGATCAAGGAACTTGTTTTACAAGGGGCTTCTTCTGTAGAGATCAAAGGGGAGGCCATCCAGCGTGGCATGAAAAGTCTCAGGCAGAGCGGGGTTACAAAAATGCTCGAGGGAATTACAACACTTGAAGAAATTTTAAAAACAACCGTGCGAGACGATTAGATTTCTTTAATTAATAAAAGAACAAAGAAAGGAACATCATGCCGATTTTTATATGGGAAGGAAAAACCTCACAAGGGGCCATTCAAAAAGGTGAGAATGAAGCCCCTGATGAAGCTATCCTTAGACAGATGCTGCGCAAGCAGAATATCAGGGCTACAAAGATAAAGAAGAAACCGAAAGATCTTTTTGAAAATATCCAAATTCTTCAACCCAGTGTAAAAACCAAAGATCTGATTCTGTTTACAAGACAATTTTCAACGATGATAGATTCAGGCCTCCCCCTTATCCAGGGTCTGGAAATTCTTACAGAGCAGGAAAAAAACCCCACATTTAAAAAAGTCCTGACCCAAGTTAAGTCTGACGTTGAGGGGGGAACATCATTTGCAGATGCATTAAAGAAGCATCCTAAAGTGTTTGACAATCTTTATGTTAATCTGGTTGCTGCGGGAGAGATGGGAGGTATCCTGGATACTATTTTGCAGCGCCTGGCAGCCTATATTGAAAAAAACGCTAAACTGGTGAGTAAAGTTAAAGGGGCGATGGTATATCCCTCCGTTATCATGGCAATAGCTGTTGTTGTTATTATTGTCATGCTTGTCTTTGTGATTCCTGTTTTTAGTGAGATGTTTGAAGGCTTTGGGGGCGAGCTGCCGGGGCTTACCCAGACAGTTGTTGACTTGAGTGCTTTTATGAGACGAAACTGGTATTATATCCTTGGTTGTGCGGTTGCATTTTTCTTTGTATTTAAGAAATTAAAAGCAACAGATCGAGGCGGGTATATCTTTGACAAGTATATCTTAAAGATGCCCGTGATAGGCGATCTGTTAAGAAAAGTAGCTGTGGCGAAGTTCACCAGAACTCTGGGAACCATGATCTCAAGCGGTGTTCCTATTCTTGATGGTATGGATATTGTAGCGAAAACCGCCGGAAACAGGATTGTTGAAGATGCTATTATTCTAACTAAAGAGAGCATCAGCGAAGGGAAAACCATTGCAGAGCCTCTGAGGCAAAGCGGTGTTTTTCCGGTGATGGTTTGTCAGATGGTTTCTGTGGGTGAATCCACAGGAGCGCTTGATGCCATGCTCGGGAAAATTGCAGACTTTTATGAAGAAGAGGTGGATGCGGCTGTAGATACACTGACCTCACTGATTGAACCGGTTATGATGATTTTCCTTGGTGGTACTGTCGGTACGATGCTGGCCGCTATGTATCTACCCATATTTAAGATTGCCGGAGCAATTGAATAATAAACCCAATAGGTGTGAAGAGAACATGAGATTTTTTATATATCAACAGATTAAGATAGTCTACGCAACTGTTTTACTACTGTTTGTGCTTTCATGTGCAAACAATGAACAGAAAAAAAACATGCTGCCGTCCGGGGGACCCTACCGAACGATTCTTATTGCTCAGGCCCAGTTTGTATATGAAAACAAAGACGGCAAGAAACTGCCTAAACCGGGCCCGGCACTGTTAGTGATTAAACAAAAAACTGCAGATGGCTGGAAGGATACCGTTTTAGAAGATCCCCAAAGTAATGTTTTTCATAAAGCGCTCATTTTGCCCAAGGATGCCTCAAGACAAATACTTACAATCGGGGCAATGCAGGCCGCCCTTAAACTGTGGGAATTCAAGGAGCGTTCCTGGCAGCAAACAGTATTATGGCAGCCTGAGTTCGGGGGGAAATGGAACAGACTGCGAGACGTAGAGATAGGTGATGTAACCGGAGATGGAAAGCCTGAGCTTGTTATTGCAACTCATGATCAAGGGGTTGTCGCAGTTGTTCGCCAGGCAGGCCGAAACTGGCAGGTTGAGGAAATCGACCGGGAGCCGGAGACGTTTGTGCATGAGGTAGAACTGGGAGATGTTGATGGAGACGGGTTAAAGGAGATTTTTGTAACACCAAGCCGACCCAATAAAGCCAAAGGCGGTCCGCAGCCGGGTAAAATTGTGATGTACACATGGAACGGTACCGGTTTTTCAAAAAAAGTTGTTGACGAATCTGACAAGACTCATGCTAAGGAAATCTTAGTCCATGATATAGACGGTAAAGGTGTTGCAACCCTGTTTGCAGTATTTGAAGCAGAAACTATTGAGGGCGATACGGGGATTACCCGTAAGCAGCCGGTTAAAATAAAAAAGTATTTTTACAACAAGGAAAGCTTTACCAGCGAAATTATTGCAACCCTGGATGATTTCCAGTGCAGATTTTTAACACCAGGAGACGTTGACGGGGATGGTCAGGTAGAGCTTATAGCCTCAGCCATGAAGACAGGAATATGGCTGCTGAAGAAGCAGGACGGCTCCTGGAAACGCTCACTGATTGATGCTGATTCTTCTGGCTATGAGCATGCAACCTGCGTTGCTGACCTGGATGAAAACGGGACGGCAGAAATATATGTTGCCTCAGATGATCAGAAGGAATTGCGCACATATGTTTGGAACGGTACAACTTTTTCAAAAACAGTTATATCCCGTATTCCCGACAATAGAATTACCTGGAGTATAACAACAGGATTGTTTTAGCCTAAAAATAATTGCCAAACTGACCCCTTCATATTGATTAAATAGTTATTTAAAATTCTTTAAATTTAAATCAATAGCAATGTGTAAATGGTTCTCTTAGAGATCCACGAGGACTTTCTTATAGTTAAAAAAATGTATTAAATTAAGCAAAAAAGTTAAAATGTTTTCTTGACTTGTTTTTTTATAATATACAATAGATAATGATTTAAAGACTATTTTGTGATAATTAGCATTTTTATATTATATAAAATTTTGTTTGAAGAACAGTTCACGGACTGATCCTTTTGCAATGGGTGTTTATTCCACTTGAGCATCTCCAGCAGGCTAAAAAAACCTAAATTTATATCTTGACAATTTTTTCTCCACCAATAATTTACATTTTTTTATATTTATCTATTATGTAATAGCCAATATAAATTGGATAAAAAACTCAAATTCTTAATATTGAACATTATAACTTTGAGGAGGTAAGCTCATGACGAACAAAAAACTACTTTTAACATTTTTTGTTCTTTGTCCACTGTTACTACCAGCCTTCCCTATAATGTGTTTTGGGTGTGTCTTTACGGTACCATCTGGTGGAGATATTCAGGCTGCAATAGATGCAGCCAGTGCTAATGACGTTATCTGCCTCACGCTCGGTGGTACTTACACGCCTGCTGCAACGATAAACATCGACAAGCCAATCACATTGACTACATCTGATCCCTATGCAAGCAACAAACCTGTTATCAACGGTGATAATGGCACGCGTCTTCTGGACAGAATTATATATATTACCAGTAACAATGTCACGCTTAACGGTCTGGAAGTTAAGAACGGAACAGGGGATTTGATTAGAAGTGATTCATCCGGAGAAAACCTGTTAGAGGTCAACGTTCGAAATTGTGTCGTACATGGCGCAACAGGTGATGAGGGAATTCAATTGGCGGAATGTACCAATTGCCTTGTTGAATGCAATGTTATGTATGATATTGCCGAGGATGCGATTAGTTTTGCATACGCAACTGGAGGAACAATTCAGAACAATGAGATTTATGACAGCAGAAGCGAAAACGCCGCCATTTACATTTACAACTCTGGTAATATGACAATTGCGTGCAATTATATTCACGATACCACAGCTGCTAATGGAATAAAATTATATAAAAATTACGGCAGCGAGCACCTTGTTCAAAATAACCTTATCGTCAATAACATCTGGACCGGAGGGACACGTAATTATGATGAAGCCGACGGTAATACGCTCAACATATACAAACCGCAAGTCAATAGTACGTATGTTATAGAGCACAACACCTTTGACAATAATACCGGAGAGGACCGTGACGGGAATCCCACCGGTCATGGGATTTATGTGAATGATAGCAATGATAACGACTTTGTCACAGCTGTTACCGATAATATTGTTACAAATCACAATGGGTTTGGCATTCGCACTTATTATGGAGCAATTGTAAATTACGATTATAATAATCTCTGGGAAAATGATAACGGTACTACTGACGGCAACCCTATAGATGGTGGGAATAATATATCGCAGGATCCGTTGTACAATCCCGATTATACCTTGCAAGCAGGAAGCCCTGCCAAAAATGCAGCCTCTGACGGAAAGGACATGGGCGTGCTTTTTAACGAATGCATTGGTTGTGAACCAAGCCTGATCGATCTTGCTTCGATGGAAGCTGTGCCGGCCAACAGAAAAATAACCGTTAAATGGACAACAGCTTCTGAGGTTAACAATGCCGGTTTCAATATCTACCGGGCAAAAGTGGAGGATGGTGAGTATGAGCAGATCAACGACTCCTTGATTCCGGCAGAAGGTTCTCCCACTGAAGGTGCAGCTTACGAGTTCATAGACAATGATGTCCAGATCCGCAAGACCTACTACTACATGTTGGAGGACGTTGACCAGAATGGTATTTCTACCTTGCATGGTCCGGTAAGCGCTACACCGAGGCTGCTTTACGGCATCGGTCAGTAGCAGGCAAATACAGAAATTGACAGATTACAAGGCAGGGTCTCAACAGCTCCTGCCTTTTTTTAACCCAGGTTTTCACCTAACACTCAATATGATAAAACTCTCATTGTAATGAGATTTTGCATATGAAGATTATTCTTTGAACGTTAGATAGCCCTACATCTTCATATGGTGTATTTTATAGATTTCTCTCAAGGCAGAAAATTTTTAAATTGTTTTAATGAAATTATAACAAAACGTAGTGATTTCCATTGACGGGTTTTTTTCTGTTGCGCTAATGGCTTTAGCTAATAAAAGAACCTTGACAAATTTTATAGATACTGCAAATTAATAAATGTATTTTTTAAAAGGAGACAAAAATGACTAAAACTGTGGACATAAAAACTGCTAAAAACCAGCTTGCAAAACTGCTGTCTTTTGCCTTGAAAGGTGACGAAATCATCATAACCGACCACAATAAGCCCCGAGCAAAAATCGTTCCCATTCCGACAACTCACCAGTCCCGGATCCCCGGTTTAAATAAGGGGAAGATTAAAGTTAGCAAGGACTTTGATAAACCGCTACCGGAACATTTCTGGACAGGTGCATAATGAAGCTGCTTCTTGATACCCATGTTTTTATTTGGTGGGATAGCGAACCCGAAAAACTTACAAAAAAAATACTTTCACTTTGCCGGGACAGTAAAAACACTTTACTGCTTAGTGTTGCCAGTGTTTGGAAATGCAAATCAAATCACAGCTCTGTAAAATGAGCCTGGCCATACCGCTTAAAGACTTGATTCTCAGCCAACAACAAACAAATGATGTTAAGGTATTACCTGTTGAGCTTGAGCATGTACTTGCATTACAATCACTGCCGTCACATCACAGCGATCCATTTGATAGGTTGTTGATTGCACAGTCAAAAGTTGAAAACGCTGTCCTGGTCACAAAAGATAAGGTCTTTAAAAAATATAAAATCAAAACGGTATGGTAACATGTCAACCTCTTTTTATTTCTGCCACAACCTCCCGCCATTAACAGCCACCCCTAAAAGGGTTTACCATAACCTAAGTTGATCTCTTCTTATGTCTTCGTGCATTTGCCATTTCACGCACTGTTTGATTTGTTCTTCATCCAAGCCTACGGTGCTAACACAATATCCCTTTGCCCAGAAGTGTCTGCCCCAATACCGTTAAAAAACGGCATCACTGCAGCAGGCGAACTGTGCATAAAAACAGCTGTTGTGGTTGACATAACACCCCATATCTTGCGACAATTTTTTTATTGACACACAAGCGCCTTCGGCCTATATTTTCTGTATCCCAAAGCACGTTCTTATCAAAAAAATCAAACAAGAGGCTATAACAGAGATATCATTCTTAGTTTTCTGAGAGAACTATCTGTCAGTTAAGGTGTAGATTTATATAGATAGTGTCTTTTTTAATAGGAGTAAATTTTACATTCATTATATTCTAGAATTCAATTTTTTCGCTCCCTTTCGTATTAAACTAACCAATGTGGCATTTTTAAAAAACGACAACTACATATAATATGTACTCATTGCTGCTATCATGGCAGAATGCTGTTTTTTTATTAAATAGGAAATTTAACATACTATAAAGTCTATATTTGTTTTGTCGAATAAAAGAATATCTAGAATATTAGATTATGTCAAAAGTTCTATGAAAAACAGGATATTGAAATGAAACAGCAAAGGATAGGAGCGCAGGCTGATCCTGTATTGTAGTAGAAGACATTTCGAACAGAATTCGTGTTGAAGCACGATGAAAAACTATCAAGGACAAACCGATAGAATATCGTTTTCAGGATATAAAAGCTCTTTGATAATAAATCTGGTATTTCAGGCAGCCATGGAAAGGATTTTTGCCCACTTGCCCTGAATGGTAGAGATTGCGTTCAATTCAGGAATCTGCACAGGGGTTTTGTACTTCAATGCCATGTGTGGGCGCAGGAAGTTATAGTGGGTTACAAACAGTGTGGTCAGAGCAATGGCGCCATTGGGTGTGTTGAAGCCATGTGAGGGCCTGACATGCTGCTTGTAGGTTCTGTTGAGGCGTTCAATAAGCTGCTTAAAAGGTCTGAACTGTTCTGATTGTTCATCAAGGTTTTGAAGGCCGATAACCTTATGATGAGAGATAGCAAGGTTGCTGTCTTGCTGATCGTTCAGATACAGCACAGCGGCAGTATAGGATGGGTTGTCATCGGTAATCAGGCTCAGTTTTTGATCGGACTTAGCGGTTCGGATAGCTTCCTTAATGGCAGCAATAGCAGGCAGGGCACCTCGGTTGTCAGCGACATGGGAAGCGGTAATTTTGTGATTTTTAGAAGAGATAAAAAAAAACGTATAGGCATGCTTGCCCTTGATTTTGATATAGGTTTCATCACCGGCACTTATCTCATCAATGAGGCCTTTATGGGTAAGGTTAAAGTGGTGACAGTAGTATGAGGCAGCCTCAGCATAATTGAGCACAGTCTGGTAGGACACCGGCACATTAAACACTGATCCTAGGATGAGGGCTGATTTACGGGCACTGATGGCATAGGAGACGTAAAAGGTCAGGATGAGGCCGAGGATGTTTGGCGAATTGTAAATTCTGGTGATATCCACTTTTGGTTTCAGGGGTGCAGAGTGCTCAATCTGATGGGGCTTACAGTGGTACTCCCGATAGAGATAACAGAGTTTAAATTGTGAAGAACGCCTTTTACGCAAAATACGTTCAGCGGCATTAAGCTTGTTAAGATTTTGGATGCGGTGCGGGCAGTTATCATTACCGCACTTATAGATGGTGACTTCGGGACGGACTTTCCAGGCAAACAGTGCCCACTGACAATGAGGGCAGTAGTATTTGGTTTTTTTTTACGCAACGGATTGTCAAGCTGAAAGAGGTGATTGCAGACTTTACATCTGATTTGAGACCGTTTGTTGCCGTCATTGTAATACAGGTATTGATGAGGTGCAGAGCAGTCCGGGCAGGAAACAGCCTGAGGTACTTTTGGAGATGTTGAGCGACGTTTAACGGGACGTAACGGTTTGCCGTGGACAGCTTCATGCTCTGCCAGAATGAGCTTATAATTTTTGGTTTTTCTTTTTTGTTTGCCGGAGGGTTTTTCCTTTAACGGAGGATTTGGATCAACAGAGAATTTTCTGTATTGAGGATGTCTTTGTTTAAACTCGTCCTTTGGCTTTACTTCTGGATTACGGTTATTCAAGACATCGATGAGCTCATTAACAATTAACTCGATTTGCTGGCGATTAAACTTTGAGCAAATCCATACAACAAAACGAGATACTCTGGACACGGGTGTTGCCTCCTTATAAATACAGTAACGGTTCAATTAGAGCATAAAACCGGGGGGAGGCAAGTGCTTTTTGTTCAATACCCTGAAATTCTTTATTATCGAGCAAATAATACTAAAAACTTTTGACAATACG
>JANQFE010000145.1 GCA_028278025.1 Thermodesulfobacteriota bacterium
TAAGCATTTCGAGTGTTTTTATTTGTTTGTAAATAAAAATTGTACTTATTTAGGGACTAGTGCCACTAAAAACTGTAAACGATGTTATGGTATTTGCCAGTTAGATAATAGCAACTATCAACCGACAATCAACAACTAACAGAATATTTCATTATGACCATTCAAAAGAAGATACCTACCAAGGCAGTCAGACACGGCAATACCGCTGTAGTATTCAATACAACATTTGAAGACGTTGTAAAGCGCAACAACCTTTTAAGCTTCGACCGGGTAATGGTGCTGAACGAGGGTGCCGTTGTCAAACATGCCATTCCAGAACGAAAGACAACAAAGATTTCACTTAAGACAAGAGACGGTACACTGCATGCTTATCTGAAGCGGTACTACGCAGTATCAATTGTGCACTACCTTAAACAGCTTATAAAGCTGTCTTTGCCAACAAACGCCCGGAATGAATTCAGAAACATCATAGCCTTTCATGTATCAGGAATTCCTACCATGCTTCCTATTGCAACAGGTATTAGAAGGCAAGGACTGTTCAGCGCAGAGTCTTTCCTGCTTACTCAGGAACTTGATCACTGTACACGGCTTGATCATTTTTTTTCTGAATTTCCAGATTTTCCACGAAAGCAAAAAAGACAGCTCATCACGAAGCTGGCACAGGTGGTATCAAAAATGCACAGTTGTGGATTTAATCACCGGGATCTATACCTTTGTCATATCCTTTGCAGCACAGAAGGAGACCTTTTTGTTGTTGACCTTCACCGTGTTGAGAAACGTAAAACAGTTCCGCAGCGGTGGAAGGTAAAAGATATTGCAGCCCTAAACTATTCAGCCCCCTGGAATTGTATTTCACGCACTGACAGGCTCTGGTTCTTTGAAAACTATCTTGGTACACAAAAGCTTTCCGCCCATGACAAGCTTTTTATATTAAAAGTTTTGAAGAAAACAGAAAAAATGGTACAACATAACAAAAGCCGTAAACAATGAATCGTAAACCGTAAAGAGTAAAAAGCAATGAACAATGAGTAACGAGCAACGAAACAAAAACTTATATTTTTTACGTATTGTGCGGGTTAAGGAAAATTATGAGAAAAGACTTTTTAGTTTTTGGAAGTCCAAAAGTTGAGGAGGCCGAGATTCAGGAAGTTGTTGACTGTTTGCGCTCCGGATGGATTTCAACAGGCCCCAGAGTAGGAAAGTTTCAGCAAATGTTTGCAGACTATGTTGGTTCAAAATATGCTGTTGCCCTGAACTCCTGTACTGCCGGGCTGCACCTTGCCATGCTTGCTGCCGGGATTCAACCGGGAGACGAGGTCATAACAACCCCTATGACATTTGCTGCAACAGCTAATGCTATAATTCATGCCGGTGCACGGCCTGTTTTTGTTGATATTGAACTTCCCGCAATGAATATTGATGCACAGCTGATAGAAAAAAGCATAACCACAAAGACTAAAGCTGTTATCCCTGTACATTTATGCGGTCGTCCGTGTAATATGGATCATATTATGGCAATTGCTAAAAGCAATAACCTTATAGTGATTGAAGATGCTGCCCATGCAGTAGAATCAGAATATAATGGGAAAAAAATAGGGACCATTGGTGATATAACGGTTTTCAGTTTTTATGTAACCAAAAATCTGGTTACCGGTGAAGGGGGTATGATTACTACGGATAATGACATGTATGCCGAAAAGGTGGAGGCATACGGGCTACACGGGATGAGCAGAGGGGCCTGGAAGCGATATTCTGATGAGGGGTTTAAACATTATCAGGTGACGTACCCTGGATTTAAGTACAACATGATGGATATTCAGGCTGCAATGGGTATTCATCAGCTAAAACGTCTGGAGAAATATCTTAAGCGCAGGAATGAGATATGGCAGCGCTATAATGAGGCCTTTAGTGAAATGCCGCTTCAGACGCCGGCCCCCCCGGAAAAGGGGACAAAACATGCATGTCATCTCTATACAATTCTTCTAAATCTTGAGGAGTTAACGGTTGACCGCGATACAATCCAGCAGGCCCTTCATGAGGAAAATATTGGAACCGGTATCCATTTTATCTCATTGCATCTGCATCCCTATTATCGTAATACCTATGCTTACGAAGCTGATGATTTCCCTAAGGCGTTGTATGTCTCAGAACGTACTATCTCACTGCCGCTTTCGGCAAAACTGACTGATGAGGATGTTGCTGATGTTATAGCTGCGGTAAAAAGGGTCCTTGCCAGATACCATAGATAATAAAAAACGACTGCTCTATAGTACTTATCTCGCCATAGATTCAGTCGTTCCTGCCGACCAGTACTTTTTTCTTAGAAATGTTTAGCAAGTGTCTTAGAAAAATCATTCCATTGGGCGATAGACTTTGGAGCTTGCCTTGTGCTATTATTTTACCCACGCCATGAAAAATTATCAACTTCAGGAGGGCATACCATGGGATATTCGGGTAATGATAAGAGGAAGTTTGAACGCTTTGACCTGCAGGTTGCAGGAAAGCTTACAAATAAACGTTCTGACCAACCAATAAAAATGCACACACGGGATATAAGTGCCAGTGGCACCTTTTGCTGTCCGGAACAGCCGCTCGAGCAAGGCACCAGGGTTACTCTGGAGATTTTTTTATCAAACCCTCATCTGGAAAAATTAACCGGGTCTCAATCTTGTCTGCGCGTGCAGGGAAAGGTCATCAGGTGTGAGCAAAAGGGCGTAGCGATACAATTCAGCGGCACCGAACAAATACTACCAATACAAAGTATGATGGATAACTAAGATCTAGTACATGAGGACAATTAAAATTGGGCGTAAGCTGGGCTCGCACCTGCTTGTTTGCTGCGAGCTATGTGCTCGCTGGAATATCCCGTCCATCGCTCGCACCGCAAGCTACCCTTATCACGGCAGCCTTTGCAGTGTCCAAGGGCAATAAAAGAGAGGGAAATGCTCTGAACTAACAGTGCTTCAATTCTAAGATAGTTAAAAATCAATATTTTTAAATTCTACCATATCTCCCACTGCAATAGCCTGCTGTTTGCAGAAGAATGCATTAACTTCCAGCACATATCGGGAAGGCACATCAATTTTGTAGGGGCCTTTTGTCAAAGGTTGTGTATTTTCTATCCAGCCGACAATCTTTTTTGTTCTATCGATAAAAATCATATCCAGAGGAATAAAAGTGTTTTTCATAGTAAATGATCTGCTCTTATCGGTTTCAAATATGAAAAGCATACCTTTTGTTTGTGCAAGTGACTTGCGGTACATAAGGCCCATATTTCTCTGGATGGGTGTGCTGGCGACTTCAACCGTAACACAGATTGTATCACCGGACTGTTTCCGTATACAGACCATGGGTACATTCTTTTCGCATCTCACAAGGCTCACAATAATGATGATAGCACCGATGTACCTGAATGTTTTTATTGCGGTCATAATGTTATGTTTCCATACAGTGTCCATAGAAAGTAAGATTATTCTTGTTTATTGTCCAGTAAAAAAACACACAGAAGCTGTGAAAATAGAGTGGATAGTCATCAAAAAAATTTCAAGACATATAGACTTTTAGAAAAAGATTTGTTACTATAACAACTTTTTTACGTGATGTGCAATGTGTAGGTAGTCAAGTAATATGGCAGCGGGATGTTCAGTGGAAGACGCTGGTTGGATAACGACAGACCCAGTGGCTCACCGTTGTTATGGTTGCCGGAATTAATAGAATGTAAATTTCAACAACAGGAGGGTGATAGTATGGCTCTTATAAATTTTGGTGGTGTTAAGGAGAATATTGTAAAGCGTCAAGAGTTCCCTATGGCGAAAGCCCGTAAGATACTCAAGAACGATACAATTGCTGTTATCGGCTATGGGGTTCAAGGCCCTGCCCAGGCGCTCAATATGAAGGATAATGGTTTTAATGTAATTATCGGTCAGTCAAAAAAATTTAAAAAAGACTGGAACCGGGCCATCAAGGACGGCTGGAAACCGGGCAAGACCCTCTTTGATATCGAGGAGGCTGTATGTCGGAGTACTGTTATTGAAATGCTGGTTTCTGATGCAGCTCAGCGGTCAATTTGGCCGGTTGTTAAGAAGAACCTCAATCCCGGTGATGCTCTGTATTTTTCACATGGCTTTTCGATTGTATACAAAGATCAGACCAGGGTAGTTCCTCCTGCAGATGTTGATGTGATCATGGTGGCCCCGAAAGGATCGGGCACATCCCTGAGGCGCAACTTTCTTTCCGGTGCGGGGATTAATGCCAGTTTTGCCGTAGAGCAGGATGCAACCGGCAAGGCCCGTGATCGTTGTATTGCCCTTGGTATTGCGATTGGTGCCGGATACCTGTTCCCAACAACGTTTGCCCATGAGGTCTATAGTGATCTGACCGGTGAGCGGGGTGTGCTTATGGGAGCTCTGGCGGGTATAATGGAAGCCCAGTATGATGTTTTTCGGGCACATGGTCATAGCCCCAGCGAAGCCTTTAATGAGACTGTTGAAGAGTTGACGCAGAGCCTGATACGGCTTGTAGATGAAAATGGTATGGACTGGATGTATTCAAACTGTTCTGCCACGGCTCAACGCGGTGCGCTGGACTGGAAGCCGAAATTTAAAAAAGCGGTACAGCCGGTTTTTAAGGAGCTGTATAAACGGGTGGTATCCGGTGGCGAAACACGTCGTGTCCTGCGGGCCTGCAGTGGTGCAGACTACAAAAAGCAGCTTGACAAGGAGCTGTCTGTCATGGCCAATTCTGAGATGTGGCTGGCAGGAAAGGCTACCCGTGCGCTGCGTCCCAAAGAACCGGCAAAGAAAATTTCCAAGGCTACCAAGGGTATAGCCGGAAGAAAAGGCAATTAATCTACGGCTTTTTTCAGTCTGGTTTCCTGGTATGTTATAAAGGCTGAGCTGTTGTCAGCTCAAAAACCGTTCGCGGATGGGACAGGTGTTTACATTTTTTAATTAACTGCTTTTTGCTTTTAGATCTTAGAAAATGAGGGTTGACATTTTCCGTGAAACAAAACAGTACATTATTTGTTATAACCATACTGACAGGCCTGCTGCTGTGTAGTGTCATACAACCGGCGAGCAGCTATGCTGCAGGTGAAAAAGGAGCAGGACAGAGGTTTCATGAAGAAACAACATTAAATTTTAAAAATATAGTTGGCTCTCTAAGATGGTTTGCATCACAACCTGCTATGTCAAAACGCTATAAAGGCCGTAAAATAATCAGTCTTCCCAAGTCTGATTTTGTAGGTAAACCTTTTGAGGAAGCTTTAAGACAGCGACGCTCGGTAAGAAACTTTGTAGATGAACAGCTAAGCATGCTTGAGCTGTCACTCCTGCTTTTCGC
>JANQFE010000016.1 GCA_028278025.1 Thermodesulfobacteriota bacterium
CGTATTATTTTCGGTTGCTCAAGCACTGTCTTTCTCAATCCCATTGCAACGCAGCCGAGTGCAGCGATTTCAGGCGGATACAAGGGTCAACATGTCTGATCCCGATGTATCGGGGCAAGTTGCAGGGTGCCTTTTCTTTTGCTTACTTTTCTTTGGAGCACGTAAAGAAAAGTAAGTGTATATATGCTTAGAGGCTGTGCCGCATCAACACCATGTTTATTCTCCCCGAATGTTTATAAATGTAACTAACACGGTTGTTCTGTAGTTATAGATATATTTAACTAGTGTTTAGTTTTTTGTGCTTAGCACTCGTTACTCAGAACTCAGCACTCCTATATTGTCTCCATACAGCAGCCGGATTTTGTGAAGGATCAAAAGGAACTGTTGTATATCTGCAGGCAATTACTTCCAGCGGATCAACCAACCTGACAATCTGCTTGTCACCCAGGGTGTTCCATGTCAGCTTTTCATAAGAAACATAGCGAGGGACCCATGCTACTGATACGTGAACGTGTGAGAGCATCTTGGCCTTTTGCTGCACACCGTCTGCAATCGTAGCAATGATATCTCCTTCACAAAGCATACTGCCCTCAGTGAGTTGAGGGTACGGGTCCGTGTGAGCGTATACGGTATACAGCTGTCTGCCGGTATCATCATAACTATCATGCTGAACAAATATAGATTGGGCAATGTAATCATCGGCAATTTTAACTAGCTGTCCGTCATACATAACTGGAATGCACGCAGTATGGTCAAGCCTGAGCTGGTGCCCCTGTGTATCTGTGAATAAACATATATCAATACCCTCATGACACTTGGCACGGCTGGTGCCGGTGCCCCACCACGATTCCAGCGAATCAAACAACATGCCGGGATAAAAGACCCACTGTTCAAATCCTGCTGCATCGAGCCGGTTAGCGCGAAGCACATATTCATTGAACCGTGTCTTGCCGGCATCTTGTTCTGCCTGCTCTGAAGAGTGCAGACTTTTCCTCTTACCTTTCACCTTTTACCTTTAGCAAAATAACCGTTCAAGTTCGGTTGTCAGGTAGTCAAAGGCTTCCTGAGGGGTATCAGAAAAGTGAAACAGCTCCAGGTCCTCCGGACTGATCATGCCCCATTCCAGCATTGCATCAAAGTTTATGACCGCATTCCAGTAATCAGTTCCGAAAATGACTACCGGCATTTTTTTCCTGAGTTTGTCGGTCTGTATCAGGGTTAAAAGCTCCATCATTTCATCAATGGTGCCGAAGCCTCCTGGAAATATAACCAGGGCTTTAGCCAGATACACAAACCAGAATTTGCGTATGAAAAAATAATGAAACTCAAACATGAGCTCCTTTGTTATGTATGTATTCGGCGTCTGCTCAAACGGCAAACTGATATTCAAACCAATCGATCGCTCTCCAGCCTCTGCCGCCCCTCTGTTTGCCGCTTCCATGATGCCCGGTCCTCCTCCGGTACAGATAGTAAACTGCCGCGCTTTTTTATTTTTTTTACTCATGCAGTTTACAGACCACTCTGTCAGCATAGACGCCAGTGTGGCCGCATCTTTATAATAACGGGAGCTTTTTAAGTCGACTTCAGCTCTCCTTAATGCAACTGATAGCTGCGGGGTTGCACCCCCCTGCTCCTTTATTATTTTTCTGATATCATTGAGATTTTCCCGGGCCTGTTCCGGAGGTTTGATCCGTGAAGAACCAAAAAAAACGATTGTATCTTTTATATTATACTTTTTAAAACGTCTCAGAGGTTCCAGATATTCGGCCAGCATGCGGATGGTTCTGGCATCCGGACTGTTTAAGAATTTGTTGTTGTTATAAGCTTTTACAGGCTTTTTCATAAACATTCTCCTTGTGGTATTGCCGCTTGCACATTACCTGGCATTCCGTGTGGTTGCAGGTAATGTTTCAGCCGCACTGCCTTGTAGAAGTTGACGAAATTCGTTAATACGATTCCGGCCCTCGGGAGTATAAAATGCGGGGTACGACTCCAGCGGCTTAACATTGCCCCGGTGAAATTCCAATGCAGCAGTCTGCACATTTTCAATATTCTCTTTCAGTATATTCAAAACAACTTTTCTAAACAGTACAAAATTCATTATTGACTTAAGAAAACTATTTGCCGGAAACACTATACACCTCAGCCGATAGCTTATGCTTTCTTGTGAAACGGGCGTATAGTCAAAAACAACCAAAACCCGTCCATACAGCTGCCACATTAAGACATGTGCGGTTCCATACCCGAAATAGGTTGTTTTAAACCGGTTGTCATTCTGTAGAACAATAGTAAACACACCATATATATCCTTACCGTTAGTACCACGTATTTTTTTGCGGGCCCTGTCGACAAATCGAACCGAGTAGCTTGTCTTTTGATATGCATTAATGAGCTGGGCTGCAAAAGAAGGGTGATTCATTAAATAGCGCATGACCGGTGCGGCAAGCGGCAGGGTGTCTTCTACCATGTAGGTAATCCTGTGTTTCCTTGACAGATATGCATAAATGCGCTTGCCCCAATACTTTTCAGGTTCCAAACCACGGGTTCTAAGTTCCTTAAAAATGCTGCAAAATTCTTCATCATATTCAATGTCAGGACCTGCAATGCACAGTGCCTCGGTACAGAATGCCGGTCTTTCTTCAAGACAATGATATACCCCTGAACAAAAAGATTTTTTATCAAATGCAAAAAGCTGACAATGGGTGTGGGCAGCAGCACAGCATAAAAACAGGAAAAAAACTTTCACATAATACTGCAGGCTACACGGAGCGAAAAACTTGCTTGCTTTTTGTACTTCCTGTTGCATGTATCACACAGTGCTGCCAGTTGAAGTCAATATGTCGTGTGCTTGGCAATAAAAAGGATAGTATAGAATAAATGTAGCTGCATGGCAATCAAAAAGGCCTTTGCAATAAAGGGGCACAATGATATCTATTGACCAACATTTATATGCATGCTAAAAAATGTTCTTCAAAAATTCCAAAAGGACCGCACACAAACAGCTCATCACTGATGGTAGCCCTAACCCCTGGAATACTCCGCCTGGTAAACTATGGCTTGCATGCTCTGATTTTTCAGTTAATACACCAGGCAGAACATACCAGATAACTTGACATATGACGGTACAACGATATAGTATAGGAATTTATAAGCTTTTCATACAGTGTAATCAAAAGGAGCAGACATGGGATCAAAACAAAAACTGACTAAACAGCGACAAATTGAATATCTTGAGCACGTATTTGCACAACGAAAGACCCTGCTTGCAGAAAAAGGTGTTGATGCATCTCGCATATCCAAGGACAGTGTCATAAAACATCTTCAGGCCGAAATTGCTCGGACGGTAAAAGCTGTTGCAGCAATTACCGCCAGGGACAAAATAATCGAAAAAGCCCGACAGCAAAAGCAGGAAAGGATTGCCCAAAAGAAAGCCGCAGCTGCTCAGGGCAAAACAAAAAAGGCCAAAACACCCCCACCGGAAGAAAAGAAAAAGGAGCAAAAGAAGAAAAAATCCAAAAAATCTGATGCCCAGTAGACCACAACTGATCCTGAAATCACGTCACATGGAAGGAGATCTGTCATATGGCTATGCAACGAACCCTTGCGATTATAAAACCGGATGCGGTTAAAGCCGGTCACGTTGGTGCAATTCTAAATGAAATCGAAAAAAATAGTTTTATAATCAGTGGTATGAAAATGCTGCATTTAACAACTCAACAGGCTGAAGGTTTCTATGCCGTGCACCGTGAACGGCCTTTTTTCAAAGACTTGGTAACATTCATGATCGAAGGTCCCATTATTACCATGATTCTTGAAAAGGAAAATGCTATTGCAGAATGGCGTCGGGTAATGGGCGCCACCAACCCTGCCGAAGCAGATCAAGGAACTATCCGCAAACTCTATGGGACCAATATTGAGCGCAATGCAGTACACGGCTCAGATGCTGAAAAGACAGCCGATTTTGAAACCCGTTATTTTTTTAATGCAACT
The DNA here is from genome assembly GCA_028278025.1 of Thermodesulfobacteriota bacterium. Classification (GTDB taxonomy): domain Bacteria; phylum Desulfobacterota; class WTBG01; order CAIYCZ01; family CAIRTM01; genus JANQFE01. Next base: position 3,991 of record JANQFE010000016.1, read on the forward strand.
GAGACACTCTAAGGTATTCTTAGCAGGATGTTTTTTTATATTAATAAGTTTTTTTCGGATTTAGATTTTTTTGAGTTTTATATGGTTTTATTAAAACCAATCGCAGGAAAAGCTTTTATGTGTACTCACTCCTATCAGTACGATGCCAGCCGGATGCTTTATAATCATCTTGCTAACCCCGTTTCTTAATCTTTCTTAATAACCAATTAATAATGAATTAATACTTCACTGCTAACCTTTCTAAGAGACCGTCTTCTTGCGCAATCGCTATATGATTTTCTTTGATCTTAATAATCCATTAATAATGATTTAATATTTTACTACTATTTTTCACTTAAAAAGCAATCTCGTTCTGTGATCGCCATATGTCTTCTTTTGAGTTATGATAAGACTTCTCTTAATCGACAGAATGAATATTTGTGATATAATAAAAAATAATTCAAAAAACTGTGAACTACAAAAAGCCATTAAGATATCCATATATATTTGCGAATTAATTCAAGTGTATTTAATGCCAATAAAGCCATGTTTATAAAAGATAAAAGGAACAGTCAACGCTTTGAACTTCCACTATCGGGTAAACTGACAGGAAATACTGGTACAGTATTAGACGAGCCATTGGTGTTAGATATAAGCTCTGGAGGAATTGCAGTACTAATGCATATCAGCAATAAAAATACATTAGGATCAATTCTGGAATTAAGTATTGATGCCCCCTGCAAAACCAGAAAAGCTGCTGTTTATTGCCAAACCATGTTAACGTGGGTAAAGGAACTAAAGAATGGTATAAAAAATTCAAAACATAATATTATAGGGGGTGGCCGGTTTTTATTGATTAACCCTAAAGATAAGGAGATTCTGTTAGATTATGCAAAAACTCTGTATTACTCCAGAAGACAGAGCTTTGAGCATGACAATCCAGTAATTTTTAGAAATAAAAGTCTGTGGTAGATTAGTAGACAGACCTCTTTTTGAGAATTAGTTCGCCTCCAAGGCAGACGGTTTAATAACTGAACCGTATTCTTCTCTAAGCTTCAGCAATCCTTCCCTTTGCTCTTTCAGAATTGCAAAAAATTTTTCAGGCACATTCTCTTCCTTGCCGTATGCCTCCATCTGCAGATCAATTCTGGCAAGAATATTGTCAAGATACAAAGAAAATTGTCTTTCATACAATTCTACAGGGTACGGCTTGTCAATGATTGAGCTGAACAGCTCTTTGAGATCCTCATAGTGTGGAATATTTCCTATGGGAGTGGTAATCACCCCTACTTCCCGGTGCGCAAGTCGTTCAAGCCATGCCATCCACACTTTCACATCCCTTTTTTCTCCCAGCAGTTTTTTTGAGCTGCCGCCGCGGGCTTCTTCAGTTAGAAAATAATTCAACCCCGCCATGATCGGTCGTTTGTCTTCAGCTATGTTCGTGTTGTTAAAAAATGCAAACTGAGCATCCATGTAATCACCCAGGGCACCGGGCGTAAAGGGAGCATTGGCCCAGGGAGCCCGCTTGACCCCGGTTGCACCAACCTCTGTTGCCGTGGCTGCCGACACAATACAGGCTCCAATAACAACACCGTAGTCTGGATTTTTTGCTGTCCATACCGGCGGCATTGTGTCACTATCACGGCCACTGTAAGTGATAACCAGGGTTTCCACTCCTTCAGGGGATTCAGCCATTTCCGAAAAATTCTTGAGTGCCTTTGATGCGACTGTGCAGCGGGCATTGGGGTGGGATACAGGAATTTCTTTACCGTTTTTATCTTTCATGCCCTGTTTCCATGCGCCTTGAAAATTTTTACCGCTCTGCGGGGGTTCATCGCCATCGCCTGTCCAGTGAGGCTCGCCCTTTTCATCAATAAGCACATTTGACCAGATTGCTTCTGCCCCGGGATTCCTGAGAATCTCCATCAGATAGGGGTCCCCTTCCCAGTTAACATCCTCAACAATACCGAAAATTCCGCACTCCGGATTAATTGATCTAATGGAACCGTCCTCGGCAATCCACATCTGCGCCAGGTCATCTCCGACAAAATAGTTGCCGGCCATGGCTGTTGTTGTTTTACCGCATCCACTGGGAGCAGCCCCGGCACACCAGGTAACACGTTCACCGGGACCCTCAATACCGGTAACAAACATATGCTCGGACAGTTCAGTACCTCTGTTTTCATAAACTGCTTTGTCCACCACAAAACGGTGATTGCCTTTTTTAAGCAGCAGGGTATTGCCTGCATAGGTACAGTTAAAGCTGTAGGTGGTCTGGTGACTGCGGTCCATAAAAACCCGGGCATTAGGCAGATCTTCAGGTCTGTTCAATCCCTCACTGTGGATGTTAGTAAAGAAATGCCCCAGCCTGTCAGCCTCTCTGTCAAAGACCGTGTAGGCATTTCTATACAGAATCTCAGCACTGTGCAGCACGTAGGCAGAGCTGCTCATCTCCAGGGCCGGGTTTGAAACCGGGGCCCCGGCCGGGCCCCGTATATAGAAACCGACCATCATGGTTTTTCCGTGCATAATGCCCATCATCTTTTCCTGAACTTCCTTAAGCGCATCAGCACGAAACATCTTATTGGCAAGAGAGCTGATGTGCTCGCCTTCATTAACTATATAGTACGTGCGGTCAACAATCCGTCCCTGCTCCTCTTTCAGATCATAGTGGATCGTATGACCTTCCAGAGGGAGTTCAGCTTCCTCACCTTTTTGCAGGGCTAATTTTCGTATAAATTTCCTGTCTTCCTCTGTACCGGTATTTACATACACTGAATCAGGTTCACACATTACAATGGCATTTGCTATCTTCAAAAGGGCATGCGGATTTGTAATATGCTGCAGTCTGGATAGATGCTCTTTATCTAAATTGTGTTTAAAAACATGCTGGGCCTCTTCAATTGTCTTTATCCCGCCGATTTCCTTCACGATGTCTATGCCTTCATTTCTTTTCAGCATTTCATTCTCCTTTTCCCTCATGTTATTCTAACAAAGTTTCATAAGTCCGCGTCGACACATGGTCGTGAAGCATAGATAACACGTATCCTGATAACTCTATAAAATTATTTATCTTTTTGACGCTGCACTCGTACGGTGTGACACTTGAATTTGTTGGTATGCTTTAGCGAGGGTCTTTGGTTTTGAGCCCCCCCCGACAAGTTCGGGACAGGCAGCAAGGGCGGTGCGAACAATTGCCTAATATATATAAACGGTTGTTCACGTGAGCACAGAGCCCGCAGCAATCAAAACTAAAGACCCTCACCTATGAACTGACAAATTAAAGTGTGACACTGTGCCAGTCCCACATCAAGCTTCGCTTGGTGTGGGAATAGGGTCCTGTTATTAATCACTCAATTCAATTTTTTAAGTTTACACCAGTTGGAGAAATTGTACAAGCTGCAATTCATAGGTGCCTATGATTTTAGATGCTCGCGAGAGGTGTACGCAGCAGGCCAAATGCATTATCGAGAATACCGATCCCCTTGGAGCCTTTGCTTGTAAAGCCGTTTTTTTTACTTCCTGTTGTTTCTTCCGGCTGCGTGCACTTATAGAAGACTCTTCTAATGTATCGTTGAGATATTTTAGTCAACACGGGCCTATAAATTACATACTGCTATAACTTTGGACACAGGCTGTGCCATACTGATCATAGCGTTCCAGTACATCAAAGGAAAGATCCTCTTTGTCGATAAAACGGTATAAAAGACTGCGCCCCAGTGTCCAGGCCTGCTGTTCAAAAATCACTTTCTGTTCCCCTTTGTCACTATCCATCATATCACTGAAATGCTGCTCCTGCCTTGCCTTTTTTAATTCCAGCCATTGGATTGCGTGACCGACTTCATGAAAAAGCAGAAACAGAGGCTTGGAAAAATCCTGCAATGATTCATCGTAAAACAGAACAATTGTGTGAAAGGCATTTTGCCTGGGGTAGTAATAGGCTACGGCATTTTGAACGGGTACAAGCTGAATAGAAAGATTTTCTAGGGAATCCCAGCAAAGAAAAGCCTTGGCAGAAGTTAATACTGATTTACTGATCATGAGATTACAATGAGATGAACGACAAAAAATTTCTTATCATGCAAGAAACGCTGTCAGAATACTTATTATTACAGGCTGTTGACTTCAATAACTGCTATGATACTATAACGAACAAAATATAATGTATGTAGTGTTTGTTTGTAAAGGGAAATACCATGCATCTACATATATGCAAACAAAAAACAATTATTACAATATTTATAGCAACAATACTTCTGCAGGCAACTGCGTTTGCCCATGAATCAACCGTACCGGTCCTGGAAGATTTTCCCCTGCCGGAATCTTTAACCCTGTGCGGCGAGCCCCTACCCCTGGGTCAGATTCGCATCAGAGAAATGCTGGAACGGGAATTCATAATCTCGGTCTGGGACCGAGCCCAGGTTTTTCTGTGGCTGAGGCGTGCCGGACGCTATTTCCCCCATATAGAACAGGAGCTGGCCAAAGCCGACCTGCCTGATGACTTAAAGTATCTGGCTGTGGCTGAAAGTGCGCTTATTACCTCTATAAAGTCCCCTGCCGGAGCTCTGGGCTCGTGGCAGTTCATGAAACATACGGCCCGTCGCAACGGCCTTCGTAAAAACCGCTTAACCGATGAAAGACTGAGCTTTGAACACTCTACCACAGCCGCACTCAAGCTCCTGAAACGTCTCAAAGAAAAGTTCGGCACCTGGACGCTCGCAATGGCTGCCTATAACTGTGGCGAAGCCTGCGTTGCAGAATCTATCGAAAATCAAAAGGTAGCCGATTACTACCGCCTTAATCTGCCTGAAGAGACTGAGCGCTATGTCTTTCGCATTGCTGCTGTAAAAATTATCATGGAAAACCCTGAACGCTATGGCTATCATGTATCTCCTGAGCGTGTATACCAGCCTGTTAAGTATGACACAACAGACGTTAATATACGTATACCGTTACACATTACCGATATAGCCCGGAAACTGGATACCGACTTTAAAACAATTAAGGAGCTCAACCCCCAGCTTACCGGTTCTTATCTGCCAAAGGGTCGCTACATCCTCAAGATCCCTCCGGGCCTTGGAACAAAAGCAGCGGATGTGCTGAAAAAGTTGAGCAGAGCTGCTGCTCAGCGCATGAAAAAAAGCGGTGGAAACGTTTATGTTATCAAGTATGGCGATACCCTGAGCCATATAGCCGTACGGAATGGGATTACGGTTAAACAGATCAGAAAGCTCAATGACATTGAGGGCTCTCTGATATTTGTAGGGCAAAAGCTTCGCCTCTATCATTAACAGGTAAAAAAGGGTATCTAACCCTTAGCTATCCGGTATTTCGCTTTGCCTTCCTCGAAAAGGTCACCACCATATATGTCATTGATGACGGTTGCCGGAAAGTCTTTTACTTCAATCTTTCTGAGAGCCTCTGCCCCCAAATCATCATAGGCGACAACTTCTGCCTTTTTAATACATTGCGACATAAGTGCTCCGGCACCGCCGATACCGGCAAAATAAACCGCCTTGTATTTTGGGATGGCATCTTTTACTGCCTGGTTGCGGGCACCCTTGCCGATCATGGCTTTCAGTCCGGCCTCCATTAGACGCGGCGCATAGGCATCCATACGTCCGCTTGTGGTGGGCCCGGCTGCCCCGATGACCTGCCCGGGCCTGGCCGGAGATGGGCCCATATAATAAATTGTTTGTCCTTCAATATCAAAGGGTAGTCTATCCCCCCTGTCGAGTGCCTCAACAAGACGTTTATGGGCCGCATCCCTGGCAACATACAAAACTCCACTAATTAAAGCCTGGTCTCCGGCCCGCAGTTGTTCAATTATCTTGCTTTCCAGCGGTGATGTAATCTGCAATGGCATTGCAACCTCCTTAGTAAGCACATCATTTATGTCAGTATATAATCTGGATAAAGCGGTGTCAAATGAAACCAGGTTACATCACTTTTTCTTATTTTGATTTTTTTATTTACATCTGTTGCCGATGTCTGTTTTTTTACAATGCAAAATCAGATAGTTGCCGTTTTATCAGATCTGCTTTTTTTGTCAATGCTCATAAGACCTGACCATCTCCTATGAATTTTTGTGTAATTTCATCGGTAATAAAAAAATTATTATTCAACACCTCATGCCGATATAAAGAAAAATAAACTATAATGAGGCTTGTATTATGAAAAAACTGCCCTATAAACTGCTTTTTGGCTTAGTCCTTATTCTGTTATCGTTATCTTGCCGGCAACAGGGGGAAAATCCTGAGTCCGAAGAAATCAGCTTTGACAAGGTACTCGTTACCCTGCCTGAGGCTGTCAATGCTCCCGACGGTAACGGTCAAACCGGCGAAGAGGGGACCCCTCCGGTCAAAACAACTGTAGATGACATGCTTGAGTCAATCAGAAATATTTATAATCCTGTACGGGATTGGTACAACCCCCTGGCTGCTGCAGCCATAGATCAGACTAACCTGTTATTGCAGGAAATTGAAAAAAATATTTTTCAAAATCCGGACTTAATGAAGATTATTTATGCTGAAGGTGTGTTTGAGCACACTGATGACAATGCCACCCAAAAGGGCCGGATTACTTACAACGAAAATACCTACCGGGTCGAATTCTGGATCAGCCTTGAGCAAACCTGGCTTAAGCATCTTGATGTTGAGTTCACCAAAGAAGGTGAACGCTATTTCGGCCGAATCTTTATCAGGGAGCAGCAGGCAAACCCTGAAAACCGTCCTGAATTCCGCATTGATTTTGATACACGTGACCCTTCCCTGCAGCAGCAGGTCATGGAACTGCGCATTGTTAACCTTGATTATGATGATCCTGCCGTAGATGATTTCACAGAAGACTATAATATCCCGACCAAACTGTGGCTTAAAGCCCGGCAGGATAATGAAACTTTCTACAGCGCTGCGAATGTATACTTTAAAAAGCTTCACCAGGAAGAAAACTCTGACTTTTATCCTTATTTTATGACGATTCTTAACAATGGCGATCCGTACGTATACGGTTCAACTCTCGTTAATGCCAATTATATATACCGCTGTGCTGTTGACCTGGTTGCGGATCGCGGTGCCGTAGACCTGGCCCTGGTGCCTGAGGCTATTGATGAAACCGCAACCATTTTTGCCGATTACAGCATCGGGCACATTTACAAGGAAGCCTTTGCAGAATATATCAGAAAAGATGCAATTGACGACACTCCCCTTACTGAGCTTATGAACATCATGCTCACTCAGGCAGGCTCAAATATTGAGTTAAGCGAGACATCCACTACTGAAGAAATTTTTGAAGCTTTGGTTGTCATTCAGGAGTACTATGAGAAGCAGGGTGAAGACACTGAAGCATTCGATACACTGCTTTTCATAGTCAAACTGGTCAATCCCGGTTATTTTGATGCTCAGACAGGATTTGTAGGTAATGACGAAATACTGGCTCCTGAATGGTCGTCTGATGTTCCGGCATTTGCAGATTTTGAACTGTTATCAGCGGCAGATGTTGCCGGGGATAATTTTACCGTTGTTATGCCGGATGACGGTCCCCCTGATTTTTAATACGTTACCGACTCTCATACGTTTCAGCATTATCCTTAAGCCATTTCTCCATTGCCCTGGTGTCATGCTCAGGGTCAAGCCGCAGGAGTTTCTTTTTCTCTGTTTGCCCAGGTTGATAGAAAAAAACACGTGCCTTTTTAGAAAGCCGCAGGCTGTAAACATGTTGAACGCATTGGTACCTGTGTACATTCATACCAGGACTGGAAAAGTCGGTCAGATCAAACCGGATGATAGTGTCTACAGCTTTTTTGAACAGTTTAAAATCCACATCAAACAACTTCTCCAGATCGCTGCTAAAACTGGGCATCAACTCGCAATTCTTCAGTACTGTTTGCAGTATTTCCATAATTCGCTGGCAGGCTTTGGCTCCGCCGCGGGCCATTGTATGCCTGGCTTCATCCCATGAGGAAATTTCTATCTCGGCAAGCTCTTTTTTTAGGAGTTCAACAAGCTCTTTATGCTTGCTCAGCTCTCGACTCAGCTGCGCTGTGCGCTGCCCGCTTTTGCGGCCCATGCCCAGATAAAAACGAATCATACGCACAAGATGTTCAGGACTGAAAGGCTTGGGGATATAATAAATACACTCATAATCCTGGGCCTCTTCTATAACTTCACCCTCCATGCCGGTAAGCAGAACTATCGGCAGATAGGGATGGCTTGCGCGAATAAAAGGCAGAATATCAACACCGCTTAGACCTGAATTTTCAAAATGCACATCCAGAAGCACCATGTCCGGTACCGCAGTATTCTGCTTGAGAAATTCCATAAATGCAACCGGGTCATAAAAACTTTCAAGATGTTCCGTAAGGTCGGCCTTTGCGAGAATCGTGCTGACCATGTTATGCATACGCGGCTCATCATCAACAAGTACGATGCTAATTTTCTGTTCTGTTGTATCTGACTGCATTGTTGATCCTGATTATCATTCCGCTGATTTTACAGCGTGCAGCGGCATACGCATAACCACTGCGAGCCCACTGTCATCAAGCTCGTCGGTATTGTGTGCCCCAACACGTATGCCCATGCGCTCAGCAAAAAATTTCACAAAAAGCGTCCCCTGCCCCTGACTCTTTCCGCCGCGCTTACGGGAAGGAACAGGTTCGCGGTAAAGCCGGTCAGCCTGTTCAGGTGAAACCCCGCCGCCATTATCGAAAACTTTTATTAATGCTTTTAAGCCGTCAACACACAAGGCCACATACATTCGCGGCTGGAAGTTGTTAGTAGCACCTGCACTCAGCAGTGCTATACGTTTCAAATCAAGCGCTGCCTGACTATTACGCAGCACATTTAAAACCATATCCCAGACTTTATTCTTATCGACAAGGACCAGATTACTGTTATCATGCCATTCAGCATCCTGTATTTCAATGCTATCCTTATATGCACCAATCTGCATAGTACTTTTGATTTTTGGGATGAGGAAAGCACCAAGTTCTGCCAGACTGATTTCCTCAAGGTCAAACGTCAGACTCAATTCCAGGTCACGCAGATGTTTAATGATATTTTCCTGAAACGGAAGCAGTATCTGCCTGTACAGTTCCCGCTCCTTTACTGAGGGGAGGTCGTTGATAATATCATGAATTTTCGACTGCCAGGCCCCCTCGAGCAGCTGCAACTCATCTTTTACCATATTTGCCTGCGCAATGAGGTCCTGTTTAAGTTTACGACTGGCTACCATCAGTTCCAGGTTCTGTCTGTGTTGCCGGGCTCTTTCAATAGCCTTTTTCTGTTTTTGCATACGCCTGTCTGCCGGTGATTTCCTGAGTAGCATGAGTACAAGCAGCACCAGGGCAAGCACATACATGGTCAGAAATGATTTGGCAACAAAAAGCCCTTTGTAGATGATTATGCCCTGATCCCACAAAAGTTTAGAGAAAATGAATACGAAAAACATATTGAAAAAAGCAACATAAAACATGGTCCGTCTGCCGCCAATGAGCCAGGAAAAAAAAATTCCCGACAGGGAGAGAAATACACAAAAGTTGTAGTGCCGGATAGGGTCCTTGATGAGCAGTTCAACAGCCAGGTAGGCTGTCACATACATAACCGCCAGCACGGTCAGCTTGAGCCCGCTCAGAAGTGCAGTCAGTCTTTGCAGATATTTGTTTTGCGGCATAGTCCTTAATGTTATTCAGTTACTGCCGCTGTTATTGTAATTATTTTGACTGCGGAGTGCAAGTGCATTTATAGGTGTTTATTATTGCAGGGAATTGATAATATCCGGGAAGAAAAGACAGACAACCCTATCCTTTAGGCTCTTTCCCAGACAGGGCTGCTATCTCATCTCGAAATGTTTTCTGCAACAGATCGACAACCTGTAAAACAGTATTCACATATACCGTGCTGTTGTTATAATTCCAAATCACAGCCTTCTTTGATTCCTGATCCAGACTTTTTTTCCAACCATGCGCCTGTAAATAATTGACCACTGATACAATAGCATCAGGGATATAAAACAGATCAACCGTCTTACTGCCGTCTCCGTCTCGTCCCCACTTCAGATAACTGGTCGGTAAAAACTGGGGAATGCCGAAAGCGCCTGCATAACTGCCTTTGAGTGAATGTATGTTGATCTTATGTTCTTTTTTCATTGCAAGTAAAGCATGTAATTCTTCCTGCGCCCATTGTGCTTTTCTTGCAAGACGTTCACGATAGGGATCTTTACTGAATCCATCCGCCGGGCTGCCCGCAGCATTATTGCTGTTTTTGCGATGATTGTCCAGCATAATCGATGCAAAGACAGACATAACCGGAACATTGCCCATGTACCTGCCCAGGCTTGTCTCGACAAGCAAAATAGCTACTATTACCTCTTTGTCAACATCAAACTCAGTGCTGGCCCTGGTAAGCCTGGTGTGCCACTTTCGGGTAAACTTTTTCGCCATGCTGATAGCTGCCGGCTTTAAAAAACGACTGTAGTTATGAGAATAATCAGGGCTGCTGATGTTCTGCTTAACCAGGCCCGGTATGTATCGCAGCCGGCGGTCATTAAACACATTTCGCAAAAAACTCCGACTATAGTTTTCACAGCTGAATGTTTCCGTTAGATACTCTATATCTTCTTTGGTAAGTGTTTTACGATAGCCTGCCTCACTTATTGAGGTTAAACAGAGCAAAAAACAAGCACTTAAAAACAAATTCCTTGTCACCTTTTCCATTGTTGTGCCGATTATAGAATAAATAGTAACGATTATAACATTTTTTATCGGTATATATATCATTTTTCTTAAAAAACAACATTTACTTATGTTCTCTTTAGCACAAAACAGGCTACCGCTGATGCAAGCCACCAAATTTTTATTGCAAAATATCCCTCAGGTAGGTATGACACGAAACAAAAAACCTGACAAACAGAGGTCTGTCTGCATGACAGGTGACCAGTGAAAAACCAGGTAATTAATGGATTCATATGTCTATTCAGGGAAAAATAGAAACATTCTTTCTGTCCAGTCTGCTGCAACTTTTGAGCAATGACAATAAAACCGGCATCCTGCAGCTCACTAATGATGAGGATACTGCAAAAGTATTTATTCAGGAAGGCACTATTGTATATGCGACCGGCTCAAAAGAAGAAGAACGTCTGGGATATCTCATGAGAAGCGAAGGAGCCATCGGGCCCAAAAAGCTCGATAAGTGTTTACAGCTGGTCGAAGAAAGGCAGCAAAAACTGGGTAAAGTCCTGGTTGATGAAGGATATCTTACTGTCGAACAGGTGGAGAAATTTATCCACATGCAGGTGGAATTTATTCTCTACAACTTATTCATGTGGGATAAGGGCACCTTTGATTATCATGACACCCCGCTTAACCTTGAAGGACAGATCATTACCCAGTTGAACACTATGGAACTTATCCTTGAGGCTTCACGTCGCGTTGATGAACTTTCGGTTTTAAAAAAACACTATCCTGATGATTCCTATATTTTAAAGCTATCAAAAAAACCCTCCAAGCAGGAAACGTTAAGACTTACTGCCCATGAAAAGTCTCTGTCTGCTCTTATTGACGGTAACCGCACAATAAAACAGCTTATTTATGAAAGCGGTTACGATGAATTTTCAGTCTATAAGGTTATTTATTCATTGCTCTCTTCCGGGGTTGTTGAAATAGATGAAGCTGCAGTTGTTGCCGAACTCTTTCAGGACAACCTAAGAAAAGAAAAAACAGCTGAAGCGGATCTGACTAAAAAATCCCGCCGTATGTACTATAGGTGTGCTGCACTTATTGCTGCAGTAGTTATAATAATCAGCACAATTGTCTTCCTCATGTTGCGGCCTTCACAAAAGCAGCAGCAAACAGCCTCGCCGGCAATAAAAAAGCCCCTGTCCGTACAAAAAAAAGAACCGGATTCAGATAGCCCGGAAAAACAACCCAAACCTCCGACGAAACCAAAACAAACAAAACCTGCTGAACAAAAGAAATCTCGAACTGCTGAAACCTCTGACAAACCCGGAGCAAAGCCGAGCAAACAGCCACCACCTGCGGAGCAGAATACACTGGGTCTGCAACCGGTTTTTTTTCAGGACCCCCAAGGCACTTTTTCACTCACCCTGCCGGGAGGATATACTCTAAAAGACACGTCGGGGACAACGCACGGTGAAGTTACCTTGACCTATCCCCCCTATATTACAATAACAATCACTTCAGGCAAAGGGGATAAAGACTGGGAACCGGAAAGCAGAATGTACGCAAAACTTCTGAGCCTGCAGGAACCCCGGGATGGCACCACTACACTGCATGCTGATCATTATAGTCTGATTGAAGCAGGCGGCTGCCGGGGATATGAGATGGAGCTGTCAGGCATTCGAAATTATACATTCTCCAGGGTTCAATTGTTTGCATTCGGGTGTAATGACAAGGAAGTGTTCATTGACATTGATTGCAAAGGCTGCAAAAAAGAACAGACCCGGACACTTTTTAGAACCATAATTGAGTCAGTGCATACTACCTTCCTTATGTATCCCTGAGCGCGAAAATAACCGTGCATATTTACAGCAATCCTGTCAACTTTCTTTTTTTTGTCTGACTTATGGTACAGTCAACATATATGGCATCCTCTTCGTAAGCTATGTTTCCAACGATGCTGTGTTCGTACAACTCTGCAAGACTGTTGCATTTATCATACGGCAGTTTAACGGTATGAGAAAAAAACTGATCTTGAAAATAGTCTTTTATTTTTTGGATTAAAGCGGCCTTCGATTTCTGTTCAAACGCGCAAACCACTACCGAGTTGGGATGTTTTTTCTCAAGAATTATGCGGCCAATTTCATCAGCAAACAGGTCTGCCTTATTGAACACCAACAGGCGCGGAATATCTTCTGCTCCGATTTCACTTAAAACTTCCGTAACCGTTCTGATATGCTGCTCCCTTTCAGGATGGGCCATATCAATCACATGCAAAAGCATATCAGCTTCACGCACGGTATCAAGGGTTGAGCGAAATGAAGCAATTAATCCATGGGGGAGTTTCCTGATAAAGCCAACTGTATCAGAAAGCAATATCTCTGGTTTTATATCAGCCTTTAGCTTTCTGGTGGTTGAATCCAGTGTCGCAAATAATTGATTTTCTGCAGGTAGCCGGCTGCCGGTCAGCAGATTCATCAGAGTTGACTTGCCTGCATTTGTATATCCAACAATGCCGATCTGTAAAAAACTATGTCGCTGTTTTTTCTTTATCATCCTTTCCTTGGTAATTTTTTTCAGCACTTTTTCAAGTTTATGAATACGCTTCCAAACAATCTGTCGGTCTATATTAATCTGCTTTTCACCCATGCCCCTTGACGCCGCAATACCCCCCCGCTCTCTATCCAGATGTGACCACATGCCGGCCAGGCGGGGCAGCATATATTTCAACCGAGCAAGTTCTACCTGTGCTTTGGCTTCGGCAGTCTGGGCACGACGGACAAAAATCTCCAGAATAACCTGTGAACGGTCCCACACCATGCATCCAAGCTCCTGTTCAAGAACCTGTCCCTGCTTGGGTGAAAGCTCGTGGTCAAACAGTACTGCATCAATATTGTACTGACCGCACTGCTGTAGTATCTCACTGATCTTACCTCTGCCAATATATGTCCTTGGATCAGGGGCCGGACGTGTTTGTATAACAGTGCCGACAACTTCAAAATCCAGCGTAGCTGCCAAAGATTCCAGTTCATCCAGCGATTTTTTTGTCTCGTTTACATGACCCTGCGTACGATCAACAGTGACCAGCAAAGCTTTCTGTTGTATTAACTTACTATCCTGCATAGCACCTCTAAAAACATGGAATAGTTATCAGGCAGGAATGATAAGCTGTGCGGAAATATGTGCAGGCCGTTATTTCCTTAAGTAATGCTCTATTCATAGTATTCACCTTATAGGTACTTATTATTACCTAGAAGCTATTTTTTTCAACAGTTTTTTATATTTATATATTCTGCCCTGCATAATTCAAATTCACCTTGCATACTTCCGTAATTATACATACAATAAATTACGGTGTTCAGTAATACATATTCTGTGGCGCGCGAAGTTAGAATCCAATAGCCAGCATCTAGTCTCAAATCAAGCTTCGCTTGATTTGAGACTAGTAACAAGCAGCAAACATCCAGACCCCTAACTGATTGCGACCCTATGAAAGACCACATAATCCTGGAACATTTAATAGGTTTGCTTGAGGCCCACAATGTTACGATCCGCCAGGAGCCTCTGTATGAAACAATCGGCGGATTATGCAGGCTTAAGGGAGATCAGGTTTTGTTTTTGGACGCGCATGCCGAAGCAGGCGAACTGGCAGCAGTATGTGCCCGTACCCTTGCAGAGGTTGTGGACATTGAAACAATTTTTATCAGGCCGGAAATCCGCCGGTTTATAGAATACCATATTACTGTTAAGCTACCGCATAAAAACAAATAGTTGGAAAGTTGAACAATATGTTTAGATACTCTATACTCTTTAGGTAGGGGGAACGCCATAAGTCAATAACTATCCCGATATATCGAGATACATTTAGCGCTAAAAAAGCCATTAAAGCTACATAGGTGAAAGATGAAGGCCACAGGCAATGAAAAGAACCTGAAACATGGTGATTTTGCAGAAGTGCTCCGGCAACTCAGTGAGCTACAAAAAAGAGAAAAAACACATAAACAATTGGAAGTATCTCTGAGACAGAATGAGCAGCGCTACCGCTCACTAGTTGACCATGCTAACGACGCAATGGCTACCCTGGACAGTGCCGGAAAGGTTGTTATCTGGAACAAAAAGGCCGAATCACTTTATGGGTTTACACTGGAGGAAATCCAGGACAATTTTTTCGATCTGGCTACATACCCACCGAAAAGCCATAAAAAAAATTTTCAAGCCGCTGTTTCAAAAAACTGCGAAATTTTTTTCGGGCCATGGGAGGGGGTCTCAAGGAAAAAGACCGGTGAAACGTTTCCAATAGAAATTACTACCTCTGCCTGGAAAGCAAACGAAAAAATGTTTTTTACCATTGTTGTGCGAGATATCACTGAAAGGAAAAAAGTTGAGGAAGAGCAAAAGAAACTCCTGCAAAATTTACAGCAAGCATTTAACAAAATAAAAACACTGAGTGGTCTTGTTCCTATTTGCACTGAATGCAAAAAAATAAGAGATGATAGAGGATACTGGAACCGGCTTGAAAAATACATCCAGGCTCATTCAGAAGCACAGTTCAGCCATAGCATTTGTCCTGACTGTGCTGCAGAACTATATCCTGAATTTTATGGAAAAGATAAATAATTGTTATTTGATTTTAGTCAAGCAATTTTTCGATCAATTGTTCCGTATACAACAAAGGCAGGTACTGTAGGGAAGATCCTGCCTTTGTTGTTTATTGTTATCGGTAGATGCTTCTTCAACACTCGGGCAGTTCGAATATGTTTGGGCAGCCTTCAGTTGGATCTGAACTTACACCCTCATCATATTCAGCTTCACCCTCACAGCTTGGATCCAGTTCCCAGGTTGTCCCGTCAGGACAGGTCCAAGTATCATCAGGATGCACGACATAGGTATCACCATTAGGCATTGTATAGGTAGTATCCTCGTTCTCTTCCGTTTTAACCGTATAGCATTCCTGATTGTCACTGCCATAAAACGTTGAGTTGCCCTGTTCATCAGTTTCAATTTTATAGCAGAGATCATCGTTTTT
Source organism: Thermodesulfobacteriota bacterium (assembly GCA_028278025.1). Lineage (GTDB taxonomy): Bacteria > Desulfobacterota > WTBG01 > CAIYCZ01 > CAIRTM01 > JANQFE01. The sequence continues at coordinate 19,668 of JANQFE010000016.1, forward strand.
GTCATAAAAGGCCATGCCGTTTTCATTGGTTATGAGATAACCGCCGTCTTCAAACTCCATGCGCATGCCGGATTCATCCATTGTCCTGCAGACCGGGCAGCCTGTTGGAGCACAGTCAATCTTGCACTCCAGAAGAAAATCACCGCACGGCACACACTTGGATTCATCTACCACCCCACCGCCGGAATCATCGTCATCATCACCGGCAGTGTCATCGTCGTCATCCCCGGTATCATCATCGTCATCTCCGCCAGCGTCATCGTCGTCATCCCCGGCGTCATCATCGTCATCTCCACCGGTATCATCGTCGTCATCTCCAGTGTCATCATCGTCATCATCTCCAGCTCCTTCGATAATCAGAGAAACACCTGAGCAGGTTTTCTTACGTGTTGCAACTGTTGCCGCATATTCACCAGGTGCTGCGTTTGCGGCAATTTTTACTAAAGCAACAACCCTGTTGCGGATTGAAAGTGCGCCAATAACCTTCACAGCATCTGCCTGGGGACCGTCAAAAGTAACATCAGGAAGGCCAAGACCGATATCTTCTCCGGTAATAGTCACCAGAAGTCGTTTTGGCCTGTTTTGATTAGGTTTAACTGAGTCAGGCGCGATACCGGTCAGGATACAGTCAGCAGCATCATCGTCATCGTCTCCGGTGTCATCGTCATCATCATCCCCCGTATCATCATCGTCATCACCTGCCGTGTCGTCATCATCATCACCCGTATCATCGTCGTCATCTGCGGCAGTGTCATCATCATCGTCCCCGGTGTCATCGTCATCGTCTGTTTCAATTACGAACTTGTAAGCATTTGCATACACATTTCTCCCGGTATCAGCTGTCTCAAAATAATAGCTGTCAGCCTGCCAGAAGATACAGGCAGCCTGGTCATTTATCGTTATGGATAACGGCCCGATATCAGGCAGATTGGCTACCGGGGAAACAAAGGCTTCATCAGTCCAGGTTGCACCCGCATCAAAGCTGACTTTCGCAAGAACAGCCTTCGTGTTGTCCTCAATCTCATTGTATTCTCCGGACTTAAAACCAACAGCAACATTATTACCATAGGCTGCTATTGACGGCGTATCAAGACGCTGATTGTAGGTTATCTCTGCCGGCGGGCTCAGACGCACATTGGATCCAAAGGTTGCGCCGTTGTTGTTACTGGTAGCCATGTAAATACCGAAATTAGTCTCTCTTCTGTCATGCCAGGCAAGATAGACGTTGCTACCGGCAGCAGCCACTACTACATTAGAGTGTATGTTTGTATTTGCGCCATCATCGTTAATCAGCTTCCATTCGGAAAAACTCTGGCCGTGATCTGAGCTGACAGTCAGATAGACATCATTAGAATCAATTTTTGCAATATAGAGATAGTCTCCGGAAGCTGCTATGGTATTGTTTGCTCCGGCAGTTGATCCGGCAACAGGGTCATTAAAGTTTTGACCGGAATCTGTACTGATGTATAGATTCATGCTGCCGGCAACATTGCCGCTGCAAGCAATATATACATACCCGCTGGAAACTGCAATTTTAGGGTAGCCGTCAGCGGAAATAAACTGTTCCGGCAAAAAGCTGGCACCGCCATCGGTACTGCGCACAAGATATGTCCCTGGATTTTCCGTACGCGCATCACTCCAGGCTATGTACACAACACCGTCATCATCAACCGCAATTGCAGGTCCGGAAGTTTTTGCTGATTTGACCGCCTGGGTACCGTCTGTAATAAGTGTATTTGCAGCAAAAGAAAACTCACCGCTCGGGGATATGGTGCCCTTTGAAAAGTAGATATCACTGTTCTCGGCACCCGCTCTTCCGTCAAGCCAGACGGCAAAGACATCGGTACCCGAAATACATACTTGGGAGTAATAGTTGTAAAGCAGCTGATCATATTCTGTCGCGTCATCGTTGACCTTTACATAGGAACCGAAATCGGCATATGCAGCCGGCAAAAACAACAAGCATATACTGACACAAAGAGCTACAGGAGTTAACCAGAAGTGCTTCAGAGTCTTAGTTGGTTTTTCTGCCATTTCATCCTCCTTGTAATTAAAAGTATTAAAAATATCAGTTTCCAGACACTTTTTAAATACTAAACATATAACAGTAGGCTGCTTTCGGTCAACAAAAAACATCGGAAGGTGTGCAAACAGGCCCTCTTAACCGATGTTTAATCATTTAGGCATCTTTCAGTTTTTTAAGAATACTGCGGGCTTTTTCAATGTTCTTTTGAGCCTCTGTGTGTTCAGGGTTGAGTTCCAGGGTCTTTTCCCATTCCTGAATTGCTTCGGTCAGCTTTTCATTGACAAAAAAATTGACTCCCCTGCGATAGCATATCTCCGCCTCCTCTTGAAGAGCGTCCTGAAGGCCGGCAATTGCTTCCTGGATACCATTATAGTCCGGATCAGCATTGTTATACATCTGAAGCGCTTCTGTAAATTGTTTCTTTTCCTGCAGCCCTTTACCCAACCCATAATATGAAGCGTTTGCCAGTTCAGCAGCATCGGGATTAACCGGATCGTATTCAATGATCTTCTCAACAGTATGAAGTACACTTTTGTATTTTTTTGCTTTTAAAAGTTTGTTTGCCCTGGCTAATTCGTTTTCAGTATCAAGCATTTTACTTGCCAGTTTTTCTTCAAGCACCGGAAACCCAAGGGTTGTTCCCGGCGCAAGAGGATTCTTACTGTCAAGATCATTAAAATAAGCAATTAAGAAGTCTTTTGCCGGATCTTTATACACGCGTGCGGCGATTTTCTTAAGCGTATCTTTCTGCTGAACTGTATACATCTTGATATAGACACCGGGAAGCTTGTTTTTGAGATAGTCAAGTGCTTCAGCATGATCAGGATTGTATCTCAGCGTTTTCAAAAACTGAACCCGCGCCTCTTGTACAGATTTCTTTTCATAGTATTTCACGCCCGCTGAAAAATGCTTTTCTGCTTTACTAATAATCTGCTTTTGTAAAGATTTTATTCTTTGAGCGGCTTTGCTGTTTCCCGGATCCATTGCGGCAACAATCTTCCAGCTTAAAACCGCCCTGGGCAGATCACCGCTTTTTTCATAGTTCAAAGCCGCCTGCTGATGCCGCGCTGCAACTGATCCTTGAGCGCTTCCCCGTTGTGCAGACATACCCGCGCAGCCGGAACAAACAATGATTATGCAAAAAATCAAGACAGTTAATATGAATAATTTTTTCATTTCAATTTTTCTTTCTTAAACATTGTCAGATTCTTTTGAAATCTCCTGAGAGAATAATCACCATAGATTGAAGAACGGTTAACGATGTAGTTATTCATAAAAAAGGGATTGCCTCCGCGATGAACCGTAAAGGCCCCCCGGTATCCGTATTTCTTCAGGAGGGCAATCACAAGGTTGTTGGTATCACCATAAGGATAAGCAAGATAGGTGCACTTTTTGTTCAACTTTTTTTCAATAAGCTTTTCTGAGGCAACAATTTCTTTCTCAATGGCCCTGAAATATTTTTCAAATGTCTCATCTTTTTGCATCTGGATAAGATTACGGTGTGTCTTGGTGTGGTTTTGAATATCAAAACCGTTCTGTGACAGCTCTTTAACCTGGTCCCATGACAAACCGCTTCTGGTGCCGATCAGGTTGGTATACACAAAAAGGGTGGCAGGGAATCCGTACTTTTTTAAAACAGGGTAAGCAATATCATAAACCGACTTCCAGCCGTCATCGATAGTAATCACAACAGATTTTTCCGGTATCTGCTCTTTCAATTCCAGAAAACCAAACAGCTGGTCAAGCGTCAACACAGTATACCCGTTTGTTTTTAAGAACCGCATTTGCTCATCAAATGCATCCCGTGGTATTATCATTTTGGTAACTTTATCTTCAGAAAAGTTGTGATAGACAAGAACAGGTACTGTCTGATAACCGGTAGGTGTCAGACCGCCTTTTTGCACAGGTTTCAAGGGAATGATTACCTGCTGGCCCCATGATACGTGGTCAATATTATTAAATTCAGCAATAACCCAGTCCTTGGCCGAGTCATTCAAGTGCTTATCAGCAAGCTTTGGCAGGTCATCCCATGGGCCGGCTGTGACAATTACAAAATCATTGAACCTTTTTGCGGGACTGAATACGGCACAGGCATTTATACAAAACAGGCTCACAACAAGCATTACAAAAAAAACATGTTTACGTTTGTGTTTCATTTTTAGCATCATCTTCTTCCCTCATGCTGCTGACCTTATAAATTTCAATTGGAGCAGATTTGCCTTTAACCTTCTGAGGAGGCAAGGCTTCTGCTTCTAACCGATTGCCAAGCTGCTCATAAACACTTTTACTGACAATAATTTCACCCGGACCGGCAAATCCATTCAGGCGTGAAGCGAGATTTACCGTATCACCAATAACCGTATACTCCATTTTTACTGCTGAGCCAATGTTGCCTGAAACCACTACCCCGGCATTGATACTGACCCCTATGGATGCAAGCAGGCTGTTGCCGTTATTACTGGCCTTCCCAAACTCCCGCTGCATTGCAAATGCTGCCCGTACCGCTCTCTCTACATGATCATTGTAATAAACCGGCACTCCGAAGACAGCCAGCACCGCGTCCCCGATAAACTTGTCAATGAATCCGCCGTATTCAAGAATAGCACGGGTTGCAATCTCAAAATATTCATTGAGGTTCTCTACCACTTCCTCGGGTTCTTTGCCCTCGGCATACGCGGTGAAACCGCGTATGTCTGTAATAAGAACCGTTACTTCGTCACGCTTACCTTTAAGCCAGGTGTTTTCCGGATTTTCCATGATAAGCTCAAGAACCTCTGAGCCTACATACTTGCCAAATGACTTCTCCATTACCGATTTCGTCCAGAGCTCTTCACCCATGTAATTAAATGCGGTAGCCAGGTTGCCAAGCTCATCATTTCTATTTAATTCCAGATTAACTTTGTAATTACCTTTAGATATCTCCTGGGTAGCCAGCACAAGTTTTGCAATCGGCCGTGAAAAGCTTATGCCAAGCGTTCCTGCAACAAGGATTCCCAGGATAACGATTATAAAAGTCATTATAAAAAGTGAAAACCGTTCTTGACGTATTAACTGCTCAATAAAATCAATCGATACACCAACATGCACTTCACCCAGAATTTTCTCTTTGAATGTTATTGGCTGGGTCAGGGTCAAGACCTTGTTCCCGTTAGGATGAATATAATTAAAATAGGTTACCGCTCCCTTGGTAACCATGTTTTCAATAAACGCGGCTTGTTGAAATGCCGTGCCTATTTTTTTATGATCGGTATGCGCTTTGATATTCTTATCAAGGTCAACAATAATGGCATAGAGAAGCCCCTCAACGTTTGTTGCATTTTTAATCAGGGTATTGAGCTCCAGGATATTATCTTCAAGCAGAGGAATGCGGGCATTGTTCGAAAAATAGTTTAAACTGACCATGCCGATCTTTACGGTCTGCTCATAAAGCTGCTCTTTCTGACGTCTCAAAATAATAAAATTTAACAAAAAAATTGTTATAAAGACAATCAGGGTAATGGTAGCCGACAGTTTAAGCCAAATAGGTACGCGTGAGGAGGTTAAGCGGTCAAGGAAGGTCCCCCGTTTCTTATTTATGAGCATATCAAATTTATCGGAGAGAGATGATATTGAGAGGTGATAGTGGCTGTTGATAATTTGGACAATTTTATGCTCAGGGGCAAAACCTAAATCGACAATGACCTTCCCCAGGTGAACAGCCTTGCCAAGCTTGTGTAGTTTATCCTTCTGTTCAGTAAGGGCAATCTGCAGCTGTTCACGGGTAATGACATTTTTTTGTTCCAGCACCTCGCCCAGCTGCATTTTATAATCATCAGCTGATTGTATTATTCTTTTCTGCAGCTTTTTAAAACTTATATCGCTTAGATTTTTCAGGATTCCCTTCACCTGCATGAGAAAACTCTTTTTCACTCTCTTATATCTTATTCAAACAAAGTCCCCATAATTTTCTGGATAGCGTTGTTGTGTACCCCAATAGCAGTGGCAGGAAGTAAATTTTTAACTGCTTGGATATACTATCAAATATTAAGATATTGTCAATTATTGTCTTTTTGTAAATTATTACGTTTTACAGGGTGTTACAAAACAGGTACGGCACTGTTGCGGGCCTAAGGATCCTCCAACTCACAGGCTGCATATTGACAAGGTGTGTTTTGTGGGATATCATAGAAAATTGATTATTTATACAAACACACATCTGCCTCAGCACCTCTAAAAGTTTTTCACCTATGAAAAAAATAAAGCAATATAAATATGAGCGTGACATAGCCTCCGGCACACCTCATGACATACAACAAATGCATGATGGATCACGTGGTACCTGCATTAAAAAAATTGGTGATTATCTTATTGATGAAAAGATATGCACTAAAAATGTTGTTGATCTCGCAGTAGAATTACAGACAACCCTCAGCAAACAGGGTGTTTATAAACCCCTGGGCAAAATCATGGTCGAGGCTGACTATATTGATGCTGAGGTGCTTGCTCGCTATGTATTCCGTCAATGGGTTGATATTCTCTCTTCTGCCTCACTCTTTAAAGATCTCTCCCTTGATTCAGTAGTAAAAATTGCTGCAGTAGCTGACCACTATATACTTCCGGCAGATATAGACATTTTCCATGAGCATGACCCTGGCGATACATTCTGTATGATTATATCAGGCCGTGTTCGGGTTTACCGTACTACCGAAGATGGCCTTGGCAACACCCTTGCTGCCCTTGGTCGTGGGGATTGTTTTGGTGAAATGGCACTGCTTACCGGCGCACCTCGCTCAGCATCTGTTGCAACCCTGGAACCGACAAGCATCTTGGTTGTACCCAAAAATGATTTTGATAATGTCCTTGCAGACAACCCCGACCTTTCCAGAACGTTTGCCAAGATGCTGGCTGACCGTTTAAAAGCCAGCAATATCCATCTTTCCAAAGCAACAGAAACTGAAAAAGCCTATCAGCGATTTGTTACTGAACAGAGCACTACCATAGATTACAGAATTTTAGGCAAAAGCAGGATTTTCCGCAAGCTTCAGGACAGTATCGTCGCTGTTTCAAAAAACAAAAATCCAGTACTCATTACCGGTGAACTCGGTACTGAAAAGCAGAGTGCCGCCTGGGAAATCCATGAGCTTTCTAATCAGCCCGAAAGCCCTTTTCTCATTTTTGATGCCGAAACGGCAAATATTGCCAGCAGCCAAGCTGAAACGAAAAGCCAGGATATTATTCAAATTGAGGTTGCTCAGAGGAGCGCACTGTTTGGGCATAAAAAAGGCTCTTTTTCTTTTGCCAAAACCCGGCGACTGGGTCTCATTGAAGTGGGCAACGGAGGCACACTTGTTATTGAAAACATCGAGTATCTGGCTGAAAGCGTGCAGTTAACCTTGTTAAAATTCATTAAAACCTTCACGTTCAGACCCCTTGGAGAACAGGTTGCCGCGCATTCATCAGTCCGAATTATTGTCACGACTACCAGTGACCTTGCCCGGTTGGTTGACGTCGGCAAATTTAACCGTGAGCTTTACCAGCTGCTTACACCCCAGCTGATAATGATTCCCCCTTTACGCAACCGCAAAAAAGACTTACAGATTATTGTCGATTACCTTGTGCAGCGCTATAGCGATCAGACAAACAAATCTATCAAGGGAGTCGATCCCGGTGCATATCAGCAAATAATGACCTATGACTGGCCCGGCAATCTGGACGAGCTCAAAGTCGTCACCCGCAGAGCGGTTAATGTTACGCAATCTGATATACTCGGTGCTGAACACCTTTTTATCGGCATGACACCGGTAGAGGGCAAAATCACATTTAATCTGTTGAAGTTTGAAAAAATTCAGAACTTTTTTAAAAGCAGGCTTTTCCCTGTACTGCCCCAGGCTGCAGGTATTGTCTTTTTTGCAGTGCTCCTCTACCTGGGCTATTTTTCCAGTCGGCAAGCCGACAGCAACATCTCCTCAATCCTTACCTGGGGTCTGTGGTGGCCGTCCCTGGCAATATTGTGGCTGCTGATTGCACGTGCATGGTGCGCAATCTGTCCCATGGGTGCCGTAAGTGAGTTGTTATCCAGGTTTTGCAGCCTCGGTTTAAAAGTCCCCCGCTTTATACGCGAATACGGTTTCTATTGTAGCGCTCTGGGTCTCTGTATCATTATCTGGTTGGAATCAACTGTTTCCATGCCATATTCACCTCGTTCTACCGTTATGCTCATATCCGCCATTATAACTCTTGCGGCCCTCTGTGGCCTTCTGTTTCAGCGTCGCGTCTGGTGCCGTTTTATCTGCCCGCTGGGTCATTTAAGTGGTATTATGGCGCGCTGCTCTGTGCTGGAGTTCCGCGCCAATACCAACGTGTGCAATAATGATTGTATGGACCATAGCTGCTATGTCGGTAACGAGCAGGCCTTGGGGTGCCCTATGTTTGAGGGCCCCTTCTCCCTGAATTCCAATCAGCACTGCATCCTCTGCGGCAATTGTGTAAAAACTTGTCCCAAGCAGTCCCCGCGCCTCAACCTGAGACTGCCCGGATATGAGCTCTGGAATGTGATTAAGCCGGACAAAATCATGCCTGTCATTGTTCCTTTAATCATCAGCTCACAGCTGTTTCGCGGTTTTGAAACAACTGCATTCTACCATGTCGGTGAAGTTTATTTCGGGCAGCGCTGGATAGCTATGGCCGTATCCTTTCTTGTGTCAATTATCATTTCTCTCTTTTTGGTCAGGTTCTCCGGCTGGCTTGCCTTCCGTCACTTGAAAAATCCTTCAATTAAAAAAACAGATCTTTTTGTATACGCGGTTCTACCTCTTGCATTTTCATTTGAGCTGTCCTATCAGCTGAAACCCTTGCTCATGAGAGCGGGACAGTTCCTGCCAGTACTGGGACGTCAACTGGGATTTTACTGGGATTTTCTCGGCGTGAGTGCAAACAGCGGGTTTGTGAAGATTCTACAGATTTTGATTGTTATCGTCGGCATGTTTGCTTCACGGGCAATTCTTGTCAGTCTTGCCCGGAAACATGAAGAAGACCATCGGTCGTCACATACCGTTCAGAGACGCTGGCCCATCGTGTTGCTTGCTACGCTGTATGTATGGCTCTTTGTAACAGGTTAAGCGGCGAAAATCCCGATTTGATCTGGCAGCAGTCTTCATATATTTTATTCATGCCGTCACCGCAAAATACAATATTTTTGACTGGAAGAAAATATCGTGACAAAAGAGTTTTGTAAATAATCAGTCTTTATGTATAAACTGAATCTGGATTGTCCCCGCAATCTTTGACAAATGTAAAAGAAATGCAGTCCAAAACAAAGTTATGCCTAACATCTCGATTGTTTCTTCTATTGCTTTTGAAAAATGGCGTACAGTGCGATACCTGAGATGATAGTTTTCTTGAAGCATAACATGAAGATTCCATGGATGCTCCTTGTCCATTCCTTCAACGAAATCCATGAACACCGCAATCACAAAACAGCTGATGCCCATAACGGCCAGTGCCCAAGCCGGACGGACTTTGAGCTCTTTTTTGAGAAAAATCAGCATAAGGATGCCCATGCTGCCGAAAAAGGGCAGGAATACAACTTGCCATGCATAGCTTGGAAAGGCTCGCAGCAGTTTCCCCCCTATGGTGTGTTCACTATAGGCCCCGGCCTCGTCTTTATTCAAAGTCTTAAAAACCGTCCCCATGCGCTCGTGAACCTCTGCGCCATCATCTATTGCCATATAGATGAAAAATATGGCAAGTATGCACCACCCGACAGCTTTCCATGTAGCTGTAGATCTGTCTTTTTTCACTCTTAGAAATATTACTATAAGCGTAAGACCGACCATAAGGGTCTGAATGCTGCCGAACCACGAGGAAAGGCTGTCTTCACGTGCAAGGTTGCACAGCCTTCTGATAGCTCCAATTTCAGTGAGCTCAGCAAAATTCACAAAAGCATCCAGAATGAGAAAGGTAAGCTCCATCAACAAACAAAAAATGAAGATATTCCAGACAAAACGGCGCGCATGGATGCCGAACACACAATTACCGAAATTAGTTGTATTTGACATTATTGTCACCTGTGCTTCTTTATATCGCAAATCCAGCCCGGATACTTACAATAATAATAACAGAATGAGTTGAAATTGAAAAGCCTGGAAAACAATGACGGAGGTCCGGGAAATACGGTTTTTCCCTTATTAGAGGTAATGTTTTTTACTTGACAAATATTAAATATAAGGTATACACTAAGTATAATTGGGGAGAAGTAAAACTTAAACATTTTTAATACATATCTAATAAATTAATTTTTCCTTAACAAGCGGAGGGTGTTTTATGAAAAAAATTGCCGTAGTATACGTATGCATACTATCAGTAGCTGTGTTTTACCTGTATTCTAAAAGCACCTCAACCTCTTACGAACCCTCCAAACCTAGGTGTGAAGACATTGATTGTTCAGAAATAATAACCTGCCCCGCCGGACAGTTTCCTGAGCTAATTTGTATAGTAGATGACGACGTTGATGATGACAGCAGCGAGGGTGTAAGCAGTGCTGATGACAGCAGCGATGAGCACAGTGATTGTGACAGCTACGACGGTGTGAGCAGTGATGATGACAGCAGCACTGCATCCAATGATGATGAAGACTGTATACATTGTGAGTTTAGTGATGGCGATGCCGATAGCAGCGAGGGTGTGAGCAGCGCTGATGACAGCAGCTACGGGCAGGATAGCGAAGACGACAGCCACGATGGTGTAAGCAGTGATGATGACAGCAGCACTGCAGCCAATGATGATGACCATTGCACCTGTTGTACCTGTGCATGTGTCGTTTTAATAGAACTTAGTTCCTTTGAAGCTATCCCTGAGAACGGTAAAGTTGTTTTGCGATGGACGACAGATGCTGAGATTGACAATGCCGGTTTCAATATTTACCGGACCGGCAAAGACGGAGGGTCCAAAAAGATAAATGAGACATTGATACCCGCCAAGGGTTCTCCTACAGAAGGTGCATCATATGAATTTGTAGATGATACCGCAAAATTCAAATATACATATTCCTATCTGCTGGAGGACATTGACGTAAATGGGGTTGCAACCGAACACGGACCGGTGAGCCTGAAACCGAGGTGGTATAAGTTGTTGAAATAATAGAATAGTTGAAAAACACACCCGATGAAATTTTGCAAGGCAGGGCCGAGAAACAAGGTCCTGCCTTTTTAATTACTGAGAATTACCTGCAAACACTTTTAAACCGCCAGGGGTACCGGGCAACACGCTGGAGGCAATACCAAGAAACAGCCGCTGCTGTGCCACTGTCATTGTTCTAATCCCCCAATCAAACGGACTTCCAAAACCATACGGCACGAGCATTTCCCAGGAGTCTCCATCCAGGCTATACCAGAGCTGTGCCCCGGCAGTATTAAATGTCCCCAGATAGAGTGTATTGTTATTTTAGTATGATAAGATAAAAAAAATATTGCAACCGGTTTTAGCGAAAAAATTAAAAACCCACAAGAACTATTAGCATGACCACTTGTGCTTCAAATCGACACACAGTATAACGCTGCTATAAATAGTTTAATAAAAGACCAGAAGTTCTATCCGGAAATGTGTTCATATGCTTTATTTACAGGCACACAAGGAGGAATCATGAAAAGATTTACACTAGTGACGATTATGGTGCTGTTGTTTTGGGCGGGCGACAACGTTCACGGGGATGAAATCATTTTCAAAAACGGCGAGCGGCTTATCGGAACCGTGGTGCGTATGGAAAACGGTATAGTGTTTTTTGCATCACAACTTCTCGGTGAAGTAAAAGTTGAAATGGCGCAGATGGAAAGTATTTCGGCTGACTCTCTAATGAGCCTTCACATTGATGATGGAACGATTATAAAAAGCAGCGATATTACGGCGAATGAAAAGGGTTTTAGGGTTCAGAGTGCCGGAGTCCTTGACGGCCAGGCCCTCACGCTGAATTCCATTAAAGCTATCAACCCACAGGTTGTACCGGAGGTTACCTGGAAAGGTAATATCTCAGCCGGCTACACAATCACCAACGGCAATAGCTATACAGAACAGGCCAATGTTTCTCTGAACGCGGTCAGACGTTCAAAAAAGACCCGTCTGCGTCTTGACAGCCTTTATTTAGCAGGGCGTGATGAAGATGATGAGACGGGTGAAAAGGTTACCAGGGAAGAAAATTTTTCCATCAGACTAAAATATGATTACTTCTTTACAAAAAAGCTGTTCGGTTACCTCAGCGGCAGCTTTAAAAAAGACCATATTGCCGACCTGGACTATCGCATAATCACCGGTGCCGGCCTTGGTTATCAGTGGATTGAAGCAGACTGGATGAAATTTTCCACCGATGCCGGTGTAGCACTCCTCAAGGAGGAATACACCAGCAAGGTCCCCGACCCGGAAGACGATGATGATGACGAGGACGGTATAGTCAGGTTGATCGATCAAATAACACGCAGTAACGATGTATCCCTGCAATTCGGCTATAATCTTGACTGGCTGCCCCATGAGAAGGTCAATTTTCTTTCAAACCTGATTTATACGCCTGCGGCTGATGATTTCTCAGACTACTTTTTGACCCTTGACGCCGAGCTGCGGCTGGCAATTACTGAATCATTTTACAACAGCTATAAGTTCATTCTGGACTACGACTCCGAGCCAGGTGATGAATCCGGCACTACCGATACTAAATATATCATCGGGCTGGGTTGGAATTTCTTCTAGCCCGCAGTATTCATCAGCAGGTAGTGAACGTCAGCATCCCTTGGTGTTTACTACAAAAAAACCTTTCAGTATGCCGGCAGCCTGCGGTATTGAGTTGAGCTGCAAAGGCGGTGCGAGCGATGCCCGGTCATCAAGAAAGCAGCATGTTTGAGGATAGGTGATTTATTAGCAATGCTGTAGCGAACAAAAATCTGTGGATATATTGTGTATGAGATTAGATAGACGCTATATATAGTACCATAATAGCTATCCACAGGCAGTGTTAATTTCCTGTTGAAAAGTCTGTGTAAAACTGTCTTGCGGTTTGGAAAAATGAGTGTGTTAGCAGATTGCTCAATTTTGGAGCAGTGGGAAGTATAAAGATATCCATTAGTTAGAGAGCGGCAGCTACTCCGATTGATATGTCTCAGGAACCACATAAAGATGCAATTATCTGCCGAGCATTCTTGTTGTGGAACTCAGCCTCGGGATGACTGAAATATTCCTGCACTATGCTGCGGGTCTGTTGCGGCAATAAGCGCCACAGTTCTCTTCTTTTTTCAGGACTACTCTTTAAGATCTCGGCTGTTAAAACACGGCAGATTGAATTTACAAAACCTGCTGTTTTCATGGATATGTTATGCTGCCCGGCATAGTGATAATCATCATTTACGGCTACAAACATTATATCCCGTAACAGATCATTCCACCTGCGAGTAGTCAGCTCTGATTCTTTGTGCTTCAGGATACTCTTTATGCGCAATCTGAACTCAGGCATTATATAGCCGTTCAAAACAGCACTGTCAAAGGGTTCCTCCCGGATCACTTCTGATTCATAACGAAATCTATCAGCAAGATTGCGCAGCCACTCAAAGCAGGATGCGGTGACCCCGGCACTGTTTGCCAGGAAATCATATACAACCGGGATGCCGCGAAGCTGCAGGATCTTTTCAGCCTTGGATGTATTGGTCCCGTTGCCTCCGCAGGCAACAAGTTTTGCTTTTACCTTCCCGGCAACAGGTGCCGTGATGACATTCTCCATGGCGCAGGGAATCAGCAGGTCGCAATCCAGCTGCAAGATATCCAGTCCGTGCGCGCCGCGTAACTTCTTTCTGATGCTCTTATTAACATCCAGGAGTGTTCCGGTTCGCCTGGCATGCTCAGCCAGCTTATCAGGGTCCAAATGCCCACCGATCAAAGCACCGCTCCTGTTAGCCACTGCAATAATATTTACACCATAACGCTTCAGCTCGCGGGCAATTGAGAGCCCTACTTTACCGATACCCTGAATTACAACCTTCTTGCCCTTAAGAAGCTTGGGGAATACTACCTGAGTAAGCATCTTCCAGTCCCGGGAAGATATGAGCGCCCGGCCCTGCCGCTGCAAAACGGTATCCTCTTGTAAAGACGCTAATTTATTAAGCAATTTTTCATCTCCGGCAGTAAGCTTTCGGGATGACTGCCACATGTCGTCAAGGTACAGACGGGTAACCGCAGCCAGAATTGCATAACAAAGCCCCCGGCCGGTTGCCCCGTTGCGGGCCGCAATGCCCCTGTTGGGCTTACCGGTAATCTGGGCCGCAGCCACAAGTTCCAAATACAGTTCACTGTTGATTAATTCCTGTATTATGGCATCATCATTAACATCTACATCGAAATTTTTCTGCAGGATTTCCCGGGCCCGGGTCCGGGAGACAACCCTGTTGCCGACAAGTGAAATACCGTTTTTAATTCCGGAAGTCATTAAAGCCAGATCACGTAGAGCAGATTTAAAACCTTCGAACATTTCACCGATTTCCTCGGCACCACAGCCGACATCTCCTGCCGGAATATCTTTCGCTGGCCCTGTTATAAGAAACAGTGATCTGCCGAAATTCGAGAGGGTGTCAAAAAGATCAAGCCGGTTATACTCTTTGGGATTGATAACCAACCCGCCTTTGCCGCCGCCGAAAAGGATGCGTGTACGGGCGCATTTCCACGTCATCATAAAGGACAACGCGGCTATCTCGCCGAAGCGCACGATAGGATCAAGCCTGATGCCGCCTTTATGTGCACCGCGGGCTGCATTATGCTTCGCCCTGAAACCGGGAAGGTTGACTGCTTCACCGTTATGTTTGCTCAGAACAAAAAATTCATCAAAGGCGCTAAACCCCATAAGCAATGTAACAATTTCCGGGACCTGATCAATCTTCAGAAAGCGCAGGGCTTCAAAAAAATCAGTGCAGGCATTCAGAAAAACATCGCTCAACTCACGAGTATTGGCAATATCGCTGTTCTGTCTGACTAAGGTTTGGAGTTCATCTATGGCAAATCCGGTCTCGGTCCTGCCGGAGGATGTACTGCTCAGGCAGCGTACAATGCGTTCAAGCTTTCTTTCCAGCCTGACCGCCTCTTTTGCCTTACGGGGCTTTTGAGCTACCCTGATGCGACTTAGCGAAGCGCAAACCGCAACGGTATCAACTCCAGGGGTAACATAAGCTGAGAGAATGGCAACCGCAGTCCTGGCCTCAACATTTTCAAAAACATTATAATAGGAACGAATCAGGCTGATGTTATGGCCGGAAATTATGTTGAGCACATTCACGGGGAAAAGCGGATCGGGGTTGCTCACTGCAATGGTGATTCTCTTTTCCGGGGCCCTGTAAATATTGTCTTCATCCGCGCCGGGAGGAACTTTTTCAGTCTGAACAACAGCTCTGCCGCGAGCATCCATTGCTTTTTGAAACATGACCAGATGACGGTATACACGGCGCGGTCTGGTAAATGTATTGATTTCCTCGGTTAAGTAATTGCAGGGCACACTTTGCAGAAAAATATCTGTATACCTGTTTTTACGCTTGGCACCGAATGAAATAATTTTATCCTTTAATCGTGCAATTTCCCGATTTTCTTCTGCAGACAGGGTCGGGCTTTCCCTGCAGGCCTTCTCAATGGTAGTAATGCGTACACCAGAGCGCGCCATCACGGACTCATAACGCAAAATATCAGTTGAAGCACACTCTTTGATAATGCGGCCCAGTTTGCCGGCAAAATCCCAGCCCACATTAACCAGATACGTTATGGCTTTGCCGTCAGTGCTTTCCAGCTTGACAAACTCCGTACCGGCATTAAGCAGCTGGGTAAACACAAATATATGGCTGGCAATTTCTTCAGCGCTGTTATGATGGAAGTACCAGCTTGGTAAAAAACCTTCAGCAAAATAATCACGCAGGATTCTTTCAGCTTTCTGCTGATTCATATAAAACTGCTCTGTAAGCAGCCTCTGCACATCTTCGCGGTGCTTCTGCATGTATTTTGCACGACGGACAGCATATGCTCTTAGTTCAGCCGGTGTCTTTTGTTTCATTGATCTGACGATATGCTTAATATCATTAGCGACAAGGATACGGTAGACAATAACATACTATAGTATAACCATTCAACCTAAACCCGTCAGGGAAGCCGGATGTAACGTGTGTCTGAATGCCTTGTGCGATCATTGTTATTTAGGTAGTGCAGTGATGCTTTTGCGTTTATAAGCGGGGTATGCTGGCAGGTTTGTGTAAAGCTTCCCCCGGACATACCGGGAGGATGAATTATCTTCAAATATGTTTCTTTCAGAGCCCCATTGCAACGCAGCCGAGTGCAGGGATTTCAGGCAGATTAAAGGGTTGACATGTCTGAGTCCCGGCTTGCCGGGATGAGTTTGTTGACTCGCTGACTGAAATCCTGCCGCGAGGGTATCCCGACTAGTCGGGACAAGTTGCAGGGTGCCTTTTCTTTTGTTACTTTTCTTTGGAGCACGCAAAGAAAAGTAAATCAAATTGCAGGGGATCCACCTCTGTTGAATCGTGGGTTGGGAAATTCAACTTTAAGACAAATCATCAGTTGTCTGAAACAGCTCACGCAATGTCTACATCGTCAAGCCGGGTCGACTCCAGGAAAAAATCATAGGCGTTATCCTTCTTCCTCTTGTCGGCACGCAGTTTCATGGCGTTGCGGGGATGCTGATTCAAATGGCCGCTGATGCCGTAGATATCATTAAAACCCCATTCAATTTTCTTTCTCAGCGGTATAAATTCTTCCTGAATAACTTTGTAAATCGGCCGTACATCAAATTTGGGGTTTTTCAGAAAATTAAGCAGGAGCTCTAAATTACAGTTACCAGCACCTCTGCCTATACCGTTAATGGTGGCGTCCAGCAGATTGACATCATCAATTATGGCCTGCTGCGTATTGGCAAAGCCGAGCTGCTGATTATTATGGGCATGAAATCCAAGTTCTTTATCCGGTGCATATTTTCGGTACAGATTAAGATAATGTGTTATTTGTTCCGAATAAAAGGCGCCAAAGCTGTCTACCAGATACAGGTAATCTACTTCTTTTATTGCATTTACCTGCTCGAGCGCTTCTATGAGATCATTTTCAATGGCTGCTGAGGCGGCCATAATGTTTATTGTCGTCAGATAGCCCAGGTCTTTGCAGCGTCGTGCCAGATCAATTCCCTTATCAATATCAGGCACATAACAGGCTGTGCGGACCATATCAACAGGACTTTCATCTCGGGGAACCAACTTTGTAATATCTACACGCCCGACATCATACATGACGGCAATAAGAGGACGGTGCTCGCACTCTACCGAATCAATGATACGCTGGATATCATCATCATCACAAAAGTTCCACGGCCCGTATTTTTGCCGGGTATATTCATCGCTCTCAGCCAGCTTTTTCCCAAACTCAAAAAAATCAACCCCTGACTCACAAACTGCGCGGTACACTGCTTTTACAAAGTCATCAGTGAACTGATAGTTGTTGATCAATCCGCCATCCCGAATCGTACAGTCAAATACTTTAATCTCTTTGCGAAACATTGTAACACCTCACCCATGTTTTATTCTAAGCGATACAAAAAATATCAAAATTTAATTTATTACAAAAAAATAAAAATGTCAATATCAAGAATAGTGGGGCTGTTCAAAAATGCCCAGATATAAGGCGCGTGATATCCTGAGGAAGGGGGTCCGCCGTGGCGGATCGCAGTGACTAATGATAAGTTCAACGCAGTAGATGGGCGTTTTTCAACAGCCCCATAGCTCCTTAATGTCATACTGCCTGTGGTGGATCTGATCTGTATTATACTGCCAGTTTCTTTTCCTTGAGTTGAGGATCAGAATAATCCGGCAGCAGTATCGGGGAAATACGATCGGTTGTTATACCGCAGTCTTGCAGTTCCCGGTCATAGGCATTTACATGCTCCAGTGATAGTTTGCCGTCACGGGCCTTTTCTCGGGCATAGACTGCGGCATTCTTGCCGGCAATCCTGCCGAAAACCAGAATATCAAGCAGCGAATTACCCATAAGCCGGTTTTCTCCATGCGCACCTCCGCCGACTTCACCGGCCATATACAGTCCGGGTATGCTGGTCTCACAGGTATTTTTGTATTCGATCCCGCCGTTTTGATAATGCAGTGTGGGATACACCAGTAGCGGCTCTTTTGAAATATCAATGCCGTGGCGACCGAACTGCTTGGCCTTGCCCGGGAACTGTGCCTTAACAAAACCTTCGCCATGAACCAGGTCAAGCATCGGTGAGTCAATCCAGACACCGAACTTTCCGGTAGTGGTAGGTACCCCTTTGCCCCGCTCGGAACATTCCCGGATGAAAGCAGCCGACTCTACATCCCGGGGTTCGCGCTCATAGACAAACTGCTGTCCTTCCACATTGAGCACATTAGCCCCGGAGGCCCTGAATTTTTCGGTAATGAGCAATCCTTCGAGTTGCTCGGGGAAAATACAGCCGGTTGGGTGGAACTGCACCGTGTGCAAAAAGGCAAGTTTCACGCCGGCCCGATAAGCCATAACAACACCGTCTGCAGTAGCTCCGTAATGATTAGTGGTTACAAACCCCTGGATATGCAGCCGGCCGGCCCCGCCGGTTGCCATAATGACGGCCTTTGCTTTTACCACTGCATAGGTTTCTGTTTCCATGTTATAGAGAACCGCTCCGGCACACTGGCCCTGATCATTGAGAATGAGCTCGACCGCCGGTGCAAATTCCAGAACGGTGATATCTTCTTTCCTGTTGCGAACCTCATCACGGATAGTGCGCATAATCTCTGCTCCGGTAATATCACCGGCAAAATGAAGCCTGCTGCGGCTGAATCCGGCAGCCGGTAGGGTCTGCATAGTGCCGTCGGGATGCTTCCAGAACATGGTCCCCAGATTTTCCAGCCAGTTGATAACATCCGGGGCATCATTGCAGAGCGTGTAGACAAGCTCGGGCACACAGGTAAAATGTCCGCCGCCCATAGTATCTATATAGTGATATACCGGCGAGTCCTTTTCAAGTTTATCAGCAGCCTGTATGCCGCCTTCCGCCATCATGGTATTGGCGTCACCATGGCGGAGCTTTGTGGCCAGCATGACTTTGGCACCCTGTTCCTGGGCCAGCAGGGCCGCCGAGGTACCCGCACCCCCGCCCCCGAGCACCAGCACATCCGTTTCATAGTCAACCTGTGAAAGATCAATGCGGTCGGGGTTTATTCTGCTGTTAGCCTCAAGGATATCGGCAAATTCATGTGCCACAGCATACCCCTTACTGGGGCCGATTTTAAGCTCCCGGCGCGTACCCGGTATGTAATCGGGGTGAAATTTTTCAAGAATCGCCGCCCGCTCATCAAGCGTCATGGCAGGCACTTCCTTACCAGCCTTCTTGCGCTCAACTCGTTCAGGTCTGGTTTGCTCCACTACTTTGATAAGCTCTTTGAGTTTTTCTGGGTATGACATGGTGTCTCCTTGTAAACGCGGCTCCCGGCTGCCGTTACACAGCTGTCAGCCATTTAGTATGTATATAAAGTTTTCTTCCTTTTTTTAAAGTAAAAACCGTACATCCTCAGGACGCCAATCTTCACCGGCAGTCTCCGGTTCTATTTCCCGCTCGGTATACGCTTTTTTAAGTTCATCAGTGTTCATCTTCATTACTTCCTGCATTTTGGCTTCAAACTTGCCGTCTGCTATGGTCTTTACGGCTGCGGCATTATGCTTTGCTTTAGGAGCAATCCTGCCGCCGTATATTCTGCGGGCAAGCTGCAGGATATGATACTGGGGCATTTCTGCAAAGCAGCGGCTGGTGCACAGGCCGCACTGGATACACTCAAAAGAGGTATGCGCGGCTTTTTCAATATTGCCCTGCTTTACATATGATATTGCGTCCATGACCTCAACGTCCATAGGGCATATCTTAGTGCAGGCGTTGCAGGCTACACAGCGGAACAGTTCAGGATAGCGCTTATGAATCTCCTCGGGGGCCTCGGTCGTCTCCTGATAATTGCCCGAAACATGGTGAGCAGGATAAAACGGGATCTGCGTCAGGTACATGTTCGCCTCTACAGCAGTCTGACAGGCCAGCGCAGTATATATCTTGTAATCACCAGGTTTACGGTACACGGTTCCGCAGGCACCGCAGATACCGCCGCGGCAGCCGCATCCCCGAATAAATTGATAACCGGCATACTCCATCGCTTTCATGATGGTAAGTCCCTCGGGAACATCATAGCGTTTACCCATAATATAGATAGGGATCATGTTTGTCGCATGCGTAGCATTTTGAGTTTTGCCTTTTTCATTACTCATGCTCGTACTCCTCTATGAAAATTAAGCTTGCAGGCTTACAAGTATGCCAGCTTGCAAGTTGTTTTATATCAGTCCATGTTTTCTCAACAACGGTATCGCGTCAACCATATGCTTCTTAAACCAGGTAGATGATTCCTCAATGTCCAGGGCCAGACCGATCAGTTCCGTAAAATACAGAATCGGCAACCGGTTCTTTCCGCTCTGGCGCATGTCAAGATTAGCGTGACACATGGGGCAGGCCACCACAATCGCCTCGGCATCTACCTCGCGGGCATCTTCGATCACCTCCCCCAGCAGTTTCATGGCAATTTCTTCCTTGCTGAGAATCAGGCTTCCGCCGCAGCAGTCTACCTTGCCGGCCCAGTCAAGCGCTTCTGCACCCAGCGCCGTAAGCAGCCTGTCCATACTGAGGGGATTTTCCGGATCATCAAACCCAACAATTTCGGGCGGCCTCACAAGATAACATCCATAATACGGGGCCAGTCTGAGCCCCGTGAGAGGTTTAACGATTTTTTTTGTTACTTCTTCAATGCCCAGGTCGTTTACAATAATATCCAGCAGATGCCGTACAGTGCGGGTTGCCTCATAGGGCATGCCGATCACCTCGGCCATCTTCTTTTTAAAATCAGCAGACTCACGGGCCTTGATCTGCGTGCAGCGCAGCCGCAGGTAGCAGGCCGCGCAGACGATCGCCGTATCAAGGCCCTGCCCCTCGGCTAGTGCCAGGTTGCGCGCTGTCAGTGCGTGGGCCAGGTCATCATCGAGAAAATGGCCCGATGATGCCCCGCAGCAATTCCAGTCCGGGATCTCCTCAAGCTCTATACCAAGCCTCCGGCAAACCTCTTCGCTGGAGCGGCCGAACTCTATGGCGGTTGATTCCTGGGTGCATCCGGGATAAAAGGCGTACTTCATGTGCCGCGGCCTCCCAGGGTTTTTTGAAAAATATCATTCATCGCCTTTGTACCTTTTATTCTGTGAGGGCCAAATTTCAATTTCCCACGTGTAAACATGCCGAACCCGAGTTTGGCATTTGTGAGCATATCTCTGAGGGAAAACTTTCTGGCTTTCAGTATAAAAAGGCCCGTCATCAAAACTTCAAACTGCCGTCCAAACTGTCTGACGGGAGCCATGAAAGCCCGGTGAAACACCGGCACTGCCGGCTCTTTAACCGGAGTCTCTTCCTCAAGCGCTATCTGGTGCAGGCAGTCCATAAGATGGGGTATGTTAATCTCATTGGGACAGCGTGTCACGCAGGCTTCACATGAGGTGCATACCCAGATGGAGCTGCTGGTAAGCACCGCTTCCTTCATGCCTATCTGTGTCAGGCGCACAATCTGGTTGGGTGCAACATCCATGGCAAAATTCGCATCACAGCCCAGGGTACAGGTCATGCACTGATAACAGCGCTCAATCTCCACACCGCTGCGCTCCCGCACCTGAGCGGCAAAAGACGGGTCACACACTGTATTATTATACTTCGGTTTAGATGCCATTGATTATTTCTCAAAACCTTTGAATTCTTCTTCTTTAAAGGCTGTCAGCGGCAGCTCGTCATCCGCGCTTCTACCAGGGGTATATTCAAATGTCTCCTGCACCCGTGAGCCGGCCAGACAGAACAGTTTATACACAGCAATACTGTTGGGGCAGGCATCCTCGCACAGACCACAGGCCACGCACGAAGCACCCATATGGTTCATCCGTACCAGATGAAACAGCAGAGAATCGGCCGGTAGCCGCAATGCGCCCTTGCGGCTGGCCCAATCAAGATACTTTTCTGCTTCCCATTCTACAAAGGTGGGTGAATCAAGCAGACACTCCCTGCAGTAACAAATAGGACAGGCGATTCGGCAGTTGTGGCAGGCAACACAGGCAGACAGTACTGAAAGCATATTGTCCAGCCCGCCGGCCTCCTGCTGCACCTGGGCCAGAAACTCTTCTTTCAGCTTTTGGCGCTCGGACTTAAGTGCTGAAAGGGCCTCATCGCGTTTAGCCGGATCCGCTTCTCCATCAAGCCCAAGGGCCTCAAACACCTGGTCGCCCTCCTTTGTGCCGGAGTGAACCAGAATTTCTTTTTCAATCGGCAGTCCGAACAAGCCTATAGTCATGTCGGCTGTTAGGGGATAAGGATATTGACAGATTTTGCAGGCCGGCCGCAAAAGAGTATCGGTACCGCTGGCTGCCTTCTTGAGGTATTCCCCAGCCGGTGTGTCATGTTCCTGGCTGAACACGGCATAGTCCGTGACACTGTAGGTGCCGAAGCAGTCTATACCTATGGTAACGATATTATTCATGTCGGCCTGTTTGAGCTTAACCATTTCAACCAGGGCCCTGAGCTCGCAGGAGCGCAGGATCACCCCTACTTTCTTTGTGCTGGCAGCGACCTTGGTCACACTGCTGATTATTTTGGCGGTATTTACCGGCATCACCGGAGCAAGCGGACTGACATCAGCCAGCTGAGCGATATCGGTTACCATGGTCTGAACAACGTTCTTTTTAGAAGGCACCTCTACCGGTACCAGCAGAGCGTCCACGGCTTTTTTCTCCAGCAGTTTTTCGAGAAAACCTCTGACAGTACCTGTAATATCTCCGCCTTTAACCTCTAGCATAGCATTGCGTGGCATAGCACCTCCCTATACTGACCAATTCTTTCTAAACGGGCTGGGGCCCAGTTCTTTTATCTTTTCAGTAAAATCCCGCATGGTAACTGCAAATTTCTGCCCCTCGGCCGCGCTGATCCATTTGAGCCACACCCGGTCATTCTCCAGCCCCAGCGTATCTAAAATAGTCTTAAGCCCGGCTATCCGTCTGCGGGCCTTGTAGTTGCCGGAAACATAATGACAATCGCCCGGGTTGCAGCCCCCGATAATAATTCCGTCCGCCCCTGAAAGCAGTGCCCTGAGTATATAAATAGGATCAACTGAACCGCTGCACATGGTGCGAATGGGGCGAATATTGGGCGGATATTGAAGCCTGGTTGTTCCTGCAAGATCGGCAGCCGTAGAGGTGCACCAGTTGCAGAAAAATCCCACTAAAATAGGTTCAAAATCCTTGTTGTCATCAGCCATCGATCATAACCTCCGCTTCTGGTTGCTCGTTGCTTGTTACTGGTTGCTCATTTCTGGTTTTTTTAATTTATTCCGCTTCTCGCCTTACGCTTCACGTTTCTCGTTGCTATTACTTGTTTCTCATCACTCATTACTCATTGCTCATCACTTTTTTTCAGAGCGCTTCATCAAGCGCAGCCAAGATTTGCCGGTCGGTAAACTGCCTGAGCTTGGCAGCCTTGTTCGGGCATGCGCTCACACAGGCCCCGCAGCCCTGGCAAAGCGCTTCCACTACCAGTGCAACGCCCTTGTCGGCATCTTTAACCCGTGCACCGTACGGGCAGGCTTGCACGCACAGCTCACAGCCGCTGCACCAGGTTTCATTGACCTCGGAAACCGACTGGCCTGAGACAAGGCTGCCCCGTGATAAAATCAGGCTGGCCCGCTCGGCTGCTGCCTGGGCCTGCACCAGTGCTTCCTGTATATTCCTGGGTGAATGTGCCAGGCCACAGACAAATATGCCGTCCTTGATGACATCAACAGGACGAAACTTTACCTCGGCTTCTTTAAAAAATCCATCTTCAGTCACATCAATATCCAGCATTCCGGCCAGCACACTATTATCTGCAGGCACAACCCCGGTGCTCAACACCAGCAGATCCGGCGAGAGCGAAAAGGCTCCCCCTAAAACAGGATCGTTAACACTCACGGAAAGTTTTTCTTCCGCAGCCTCCACTACAGGCTTTTTGTCAGGTTCATAGCGTATAAAAACAATGCCCTGTTCCCGGGCCCTGGTATAGTACTCTTCCATAAAACCATAGCTCATCAGCTCGCGGTACAGGATATATATTTGAATATCCGGATTGCGTTCTTTAAGCTGCAGGGCGTTTTTAAGGGCCTGGGCGCAGCACACCCGGCTGCAGTACGGCCGCTCTGCTTCCATTGAGCCCACGCATTGTATCATAACCAGGGAATTAAGCTGCTGTGGATCCATCTGGCCGGCAGCAAGTCTCTCTTCAAGTTCTGTCTGGGTAATAATGCGTTCATTCTGTCCATAGAGATATTGCGTTGTCGTACCCTCATCAGCGCCTGTTGCAATAACAACAGCCCCGGCATCCAGCTCATACGGCTCGGAGTCGCTGCCCTGAAGTTTCGCATAAAAAGCGCCTGCATGACCGCTGATATGCTCCACCACGGTTTCGGTGTGTACCGTGATAAGCGGATTTTCCGAGACACGCTTAAGCAGATCATCAAGCAGTGCCCGGCTGTCTTCCCCTTCAAGGGTGCTGTGAATGCTGCGCAGTTTGCCGCCGACTTCACCAGAGCGTTCTACCAGTTCAACCTGATGTCCATGCTCGGCGATCCTCAGGGCTGCGCTCAATCCGCTTGCACCGCCGCCGATCACAAGCCCTTTCGCGCTGACAATGCTTGACTGGACAGTGCGGGACGGCCGGGCATAACGCAGCCTGGCAAGGGCCATGGAGATAAGTTTCCTGGCTTTACGGGTAGCGGCACTCCTGTTGTCCTGATGAACCCAGGCCAGTCCTTCGCGTATGTTCACTATTTCCAGTGGCAGATTACCAAACAGCTTTTGCCCTGTAAGGGCCGAACACCCGGCAGCAATTACATGGGTCGCGCCCATGTCCCTGATTTTGGTTTGAACCTGTGCGAGTGTTTCCGGCAAACACAGATGGGAGACCTCCCCGGCATGAATGACACCTGCAAGCTGCCCACTAAAGCTCACCAGTTCTTTAGTATCCAGGGCCCTGGTGATTTCCTCACCGCAGGTACAGATAAAAACAGCTGCTTTCATGTCTTCAGCCTGTTCCCCGGACTGCTGGTCATCGCCCTGCATATCACCGGGGGCTGCCAGCAGCAGGGATGCGTTTCCTGCCGCCGCACTCGCTTCGGTAAGGGTATCCGCAATATCCTTGGGGGCCGCTGCCGAGCCGCAAACGAAAATTCCATCCCGTAAAGACTCGACCGATGAAAACGCTCTGGTTCGGCAGAATTCCCAGCGGTTGCGCTGCAGGCCCAGCATTTCACTGACCTGTACGAACTGAGCTGACGGAGTCTGTCCCACCGAGAGCACTATAAGGTCACACTGCTGCTGGATGGGCTGGCCGTCCTCGCCTAGAGCACTAAAAATGACATCATGTGTCTTGAAATTCTGCATAACCCGCGGCACACGGCATCTGACAAACCGGATGCCCAGCTCATCGCGGGCCTTTTCAAAATAGCGGTAGTAGCCTTTCCCGGCGGTACGCAGGTCCATAAAATAGATACATACATCCGTACCCGGATATTTTTCCTTAATCATTATGGCCTCTTTGAGCGCATACATGCAGCAGGCCGATGAACAGTAGTTGCGCTCCAGCGAGCGTGAACCGACACATTGCAGAAAGGCAACAGACTGGGGCTCTTTGTCGTCCGAGGGGCGCAGCAGGCTGCCCCGGGTAGGTCCGCTGCCGCTCAGCAGCCGCTCAAGCTCCAGGCTTGTAATAACATTGGGAAAGCGCTTGTATCCATACTGGGAAGCGGCCTGGGCATCAAACTCGTCAAAACCGGTAGAAAGAATGATGGCACCGACGCTCAGGGTGTTTTCGCTGGTCTGCATATCAAGGTTTATGGCTTTTGTCGGACATACCTCTTCACATGCCCTGCAGCGGGTGCAGTGCTGTGCATCAATCGTATAGGTTTTGGCAAGGGCCGTCGGGTTGGCCAGGTAAGCGGCTTTGCGCTTTCCGAGCCCCTGGTTAAACTCTTCATCCACCTCGACCGGACACACCTCACTACATTTGCCGCATCCTATACACAGGTCAGGATGAATCCCGCTTGAGCGGGTTGCAGTGCTGACCGCAAAATTACCGGCTTCACCCTCAACCCCTGTGATTTCGGTTGCGGAAAGTATCTCGATATTGTGATGGACCAGCCCGCGCCTGAGACAGTACTGTGAGGACCTGTCCCTGGAGAAAATCGGCAGCACCTTGCACATGCCGCAATGGTCATCCGGGAACCACCGGTCAAGCTGCAGCAGCGTGCCGCCGATATGCGTCTTGCGGTCACACAGGTATACCCTGTGGCCCAGCTCGGCCAGCTCCAGGGCTGCCTTGATACCGGCAATGCCGGCCCCGATCACTAATGCGCTATCTGGTTTGTCTTTACTGTTCAAATTACAAGCCTTAATAATTATCTGTTGTTAATTGTCCGTTGTCTGTTGCTTTTTCTATTCACGAATTACCAATCACCAATTACGATTCAACCTTTCATTCATACTCTTTCGTAAATACATCCACGATATTGAAAAACTGTTTGGGCGTCCAGTTTTTATGCTTCATAGCTTTTGAAGGACAGGTAGCCGCGCAGGCACCGCAGCCCTCACATATGGCCTCGTTAACACTGGCCAGCTTCTGTTTCTCATCCAAAGTAATGGCCTTATAGGCACAGATTGACACGCACTGACCGCAACCCACACAAAGCTCTTCATCCACATAAGCTATAGCGGGATCATGCAGCAGCTCCTCCCGGGAGAACAGGGACAGTATCCGGCTTGCAGCACCGCTGGCCGAGGCAATCGTGTCCGGGATGTCCTTGGGCCACTGGGCAGTACCGGCAAGGTAGATGCCTGACGTGAGGGTATCTACCGGCCGCAGCTTTAAATGGGCCTCGGTGAAAAAACCGTTCTGATCGGCAATGATGTTCAGCACCCGGGCAAGGTCTTTGGCATCGGTACGCGGCACCATGGCGGTTGCCAGCACCACCATATCCGCGGCAATCTCAATGCTCTTGCCGGTCAGAGTATCAACTCCCCAGACCTTGAGCTTATCACCATCGCGAAACACCTTTGACACCCGGCCGCGCAGATACATTGTGCGGCCCTTTTCAACCACATTCTGCACAAACTCCTCGGTGCCTTTTACATCAGAGCGAATATCCATATAGAAGACATAGGCCTGTCCCTCGGGTATGCTGCGTTTATACAGCAGCGATTGCTTGGCCACATACAGGCAGCAGACCCGCGAGCAGTAGGATTTGCCGTGCTCCTGATCACGCGAACCGACACACTGGATAAACACCACTTCTTTGGGCACCTTGCCGTCTGAGGGGCGTTTGACAACTCCGCCGGTTGGCCCTGTAGGCGAGAGCAGCCGTTCAAGCTGCATTCCGTCGATAATATCAGGATCATCACTGTACTCGGGGGCAATGCCCCTGGTAATCAGATCATACCCGGTTGCAACCACGATAGCACCCAGTTCTTCCTCGATAACCGTGTCTTTCTGATCATAGGAAATAGCATTCTCGCTGCAGACCTGCTCACAGGCGCTGCACCCGTCATCACTAAAATGAGCACACGACAGCACATCTATTACCGGCCTGAAGGGTACTGCCTGGGCAAAGGGCCGGTAAATTGCCTTTCGGTCAGACAGTCCGCGGTCAAATTCAGACGGAACAGCAACCGGGCATACCTCAAAACAGCGTCCGCAATTGGTACACTTCGTCTCATCGACACAGGTGGCTTTTGCGCGGATTTTCACTGCGAAATTACCCACATACCCCGAGACTTCCTCAATATCGGCATAGGCATACAGCCTGATCCGGGGATGGGCGGCAACCTCCGCCATCATAGGGGCTACCAGGCATGCCGGGCGATCAAGCGTTGGAAACGTACCGGACAACTGGGCCGCATGCCCGCCGATGCTGGGAGAGCTTTCCACCAGCACCACCTCATACCCTCCATTGGCAATACGCAACGCAGCCTGCATGCCGGCCACACCTCCGCCGATCACCAGGACCTTTTTATTAAGATTAATGACCGCCGGGGTCAGGGCCATGTTGAGCTTGAGCCGGTCGATGGTAGCCTTGATGATCGCGATGGCTTTCCTGGTTGCGGTCTGGCGGTCATTGGCGTGCGGCCAGCTGCAGTGTTCCCTGATGTTGGCAACTTCCTGATGGTAGGGGTTAAGGCCCTCTGCCTGTACCAGACCCCGAAATGTTTTTTCATGCAGCGAGGGCGAGCAATTGGCGTTTATAACGGCATTAAGATTGTGATCCTTGATGGCCTTGCGTATCAGTTCCTGACCCGGCTCGGAGCACATGTACTGATAATGCTCAGCGTGCACCACGCCCGGGTAGCTGCTTATCTCCTGCACTACCTTCTCAACATCTACTGACTGGGCAACATTAAGCCCGCAGTGGCAGACAAAAACGCCGATTCTTTTATCTTTCCCGCTCTGTTCCATGTTTGTTTCTTGTTGCTCGTTACTCGTTGCTAGTTATCAATTACGAATTACCAATTATGAATTACGAACCGGTTGTTTCTCAGCACTCAGAACTCATTGCTCATCACTCATTACTCATCCCTCATTTCCCGCTGCCGCCAGTGTATCTGTGACTACCTCATCCTGCGAAAACAACTCCAGCACACTGCTGGCGGCTCCGCTGCCCATGGCAACGGAATCCGGAATATCCCGGGGCCCCTGGGCCGTACCGGCAACATAAATGCCGGCGACCGACGTTTCCAGCGGCCGCAGCTTCGGGTGGGCCTCGGCAATAAATCCATATTCATTGGTAGCTATACCAAGCTTGCGGGCCAGGTCTTTAGCGCCTTCGGAAGGCATCATGGCCATACCCAGCACCACCATATCACAGGCAATATCAACTTTTTGACCGGTAAGCGTATCCGCGCCCTGAACCCTGAGTGTATCGCCGTCACGGAAAATCTTGGAAACCCGTCCCCGCAGGTACATAACACCGTATTCCTCCACAGCCCGCTGCACAAACTCTTCATAGCCTTTTCCGGTGGTGCGCTGGTCCATATAAAAAACATAGGCCTGCCCGTCATGCACCACATGCCGATAGAGCAGGGCCTGCTTGGCCAGGTACATGCAGCACACCCGTGAACAATAAGATACACCATGCTCCGGATCACGCGAGCCTATACAGGACACAAACACAACCTCCTTGGGCTCCTTGCCGTCGGAAGGCCTGCGCACCACTCCCGCGGTCGGGCCGGAAGGACACAGGACGCGCTCAAATTCAAGGCCGTGAACAATATCGGGATCATCATAGAATTCGCTGATCTCCTTCTTGGGCATCAGGTCAAAGCCGGCAGTCACCACAATCGCCCCGACTTTTTCCTCCAGGATGGTATCCTGCTGATCATAGTCAATGGCCTGCAGGGGGCAAATCTGGGAGCACACCTGACACAGACCGGTAGTAAAATGTCCGCATACCTCCCGGTTGATAACCGGTTTGTTGGGTACGGCCTGGGCAAACGGTATCGAAATCGCCTTAGCCTGGTTAAAGGGTAGCTGCTGGTTGTATTCCGAAGCAACCGGTGTGAGGCACTTTTGCTGACAAATTCCGCACCCGTTACACTTATCCCAGTCAACATAGGTAGCTTTCTTTCTGATCTTCACCGTAAAATCACCGACCGAGCCGCTGACCGATTCTATCTCGCTGTAGGCCATTATGGTAATGTTGGGATGCTGCCCGACCTCAACCATCTTGGGGGTTCCGATACACTGGGGACAGTCCAGCGTGGGAAACACCTCCGCGTATTGCAGCATGTGACCTCCGATACTGGAGGTCTTTTCTACCAGCAGCACTTCATAACCGGCATCTGCTATATCAAGAGAGGTCTGGATGCCGGCTATACCGCCGCCGATTACCAAGGCCCGCTTGGTGATGCGTGTTGTCACCCCGGGCAGTGCCTGGGCGCCACGGATTTTTGCAACTGCATTATCAAGGGCCTCAATGACCCTGGCCGTAGTCTCTTCCGCCGTCTCAAAGCGCGGCCAGGAAAAATAGTCTTCCAGGTCTACGATTTCAACCTGGTGGGACTGCAAACCCTGTGATGCGAGCACCCTGCGCAGGTTTTCCTCGTGGGTTGCCGCAGAGCAGGTGGTTATGACTACTCCGTCCAGATTATCGGCGGTTATCTGCTGCTGCAGGTGTGCACAGGTGGGATCAAGGCACAGGTCCTCGGCAGCCGAGGCATGCACAACATCGGAAAGACTGCTGACCGCTGCGGTCACGTCATCCTTGTTGAGTGCTCCGGCAGCCCTCAAATTACAATAGCAGAGAAATACGCCGATTCTAGCCATCCTTTTCTCCAGAGCGCTGTTTATTTCGTTGCCAGAGAAACTCCGGCTTGCCGTCTACAATTCTGATTGCCCCGGTCGGGCAGACATAAGCACATCCCCCGCAGGCAATACACTCTTCGGGAGGCTCATAAAACGGGGCAGCCACTTCCTTTTCAAATCCGCGGTCAACAAAATTGAGCAGATGTTTTTCAGAAACCTCATGACAGACCCGCACGCACAAACCGCACAGAATACATTCATGTTCGTCTCTTTCAAAACGCGGTTTGTCAACACCCAGCTGCTGTGCCAGGGCCTGAATCCTTTCCGAGTCCGGACACCTGGTCAGCAATAGCTCTATAATACCGCGCCGCAGGCGCAGAACCCTTTCAGAGTTTGTTTTCACTTCAAGTCCCTGGGCAACGGGGTACAGGCAGGACACAACCACGCGGGACCACCCGCGCTGTACGACCTCCACGCTGCACAGGCGGCAGGACCCGTGGGCACTCAGAACCGGATGGTAGCAGAGCGTAGGAATTTCTATGCCGAACATCCTGGCAGCTTCCAGAATGGTCGTGCCTTCCGTGACTCCTATCTCTTTGCCGTCTATGGTCAGCGTGATCATTTCCTACCCTCGGATCTCTTTCGTGCTGCTCCAAACTTGCAGACTTCAATGCAGGCACCGCATTTAATACACTTTTCAGTATCAATACGGTGCGGTTGTTTCTTTTCGCCGAAGATTGCCTCGTTGGGACACTTCCTGGCACACAGCGTACACCCGGTGCAGGCTTCCGGGTCGATATAATACTCGATCAAATCAGGACACACCCCGGCAGGGCAGCGTTTGTCCCTTATGTGAGCTTCATACTCATCCCTGAAGTAACTGAGGGTACTGATAACCGGGTTGGCAGCACTTGAACCCAGAGCGCACAGCGCTCCGTCCTGCAGTGTCAGAGCCAGGTCTTCAAGCAGCTCAATGTCGCCCTGGTTACCCTCCCCTGCGGTTATTCTACTCAGCACCTGGCGGGCCCGCCGGACACCCTCACGGCAGGGTACACACTTGCCGCAGGATTCACCTTCAAGGAACTCCAGAAAATATTTGGCCACGTCCACCATACAGGTGTCCTCATCCATGACAATCATGCCGCCCGAGCCCATCATGGAGCCTGCTTCTGTGAGGGCCTCATAGTCAACCGGCAGATCAAGCAGTCGCTCGGGGATACACCCGCCCGATGGTCCTCCTGTCTGGACCGCCTTGAACTTCTTGCCCTGCGGAACTCCTCCGCCGATAGTATCGATGATCTCACGCAGGCTCACACCCATGGGAACTTCAACCAGCCCGGTATTGTTTATCTTTCCGACTAGGGAAAATATTTTTGTTCCTTTGCTGCGGTCCGTGCCGATAGAGGCATACCAGTCAGCCCCCCTGTTTATGATAAGCGGCACATTGGCCCATGTTTCAACATTATTGAGATTGCTGGGTTTGTCCCAGAGCCCCCGTGCTACAGAACGGATATATTTTGCCCGGGGCTCTCCAATTTTTCCTTCCAGTGAGGCCATTAGTGACGTGGACTCACCGCAGACAAAAGCGCCGCCGCCGCGGTTGATTTTAATTGAAAAGTTAAAATCAGTACCAAAAATATTCTCCCCCAGGATTCCGTATTCCCGGGCCTGTTCAATCGCCCGCCTGATTCGCTTGATTGCCAGGGGGTATTCATTGCGCACATATATATAGCCCTGGTGAGACCCTATGGCATAGGCACCAATAACCATCCCCTCCAGCACGCTGTGCGGATCACCTTCCAGAACACTTCTGTCCATATAAGCGCCGGGGTCACCCTCATCGGCATTACATATAACGTACCGGGGCGTTCCGGGGGCCTTACGACAGGACTCCCATTTAACCCCGGTAGGAAATCCGGCCCCGCCCCTTCCCCGCAGACCGGAACGCTTTACTTCACTGATAACCTGCTCGGACGTCATCTCGTGCAGGACTTTAAACAGGGCTGTATAGCCGCCCTTGGCAATATATTCACAAATGTTGCCCGGATCGATATAGCCGCAATTATGCAGCGCTATTTTGAGCTGTTTGTTATAGAAATCGATATCAGTGCATAGAGGAATATCCGCAAATACTGCAGGGGCTTCACTGATATCATAGGGAACGGTTTTGTCTTCAATTAAAAACCGTTCTGATTCGTCTTTTGCCAGAATCCACTCTGTATTGACTGCATTGTTTTGTAAGCTTGAAACCAACTCCAGGGCCTTATCAGGCGTCATTTTTTTTAAAAAAATGCGGGGCTTTTTGGGCTGCTGCACGCTGACAATGGGCTCCTGCTGGCAAAAACCCATGCAGCCGGTCTGTTCGAGCGCAATATCCAGACCCGCTTTTTCTATCTCCCCTGCAAGCGCGTCCCAGACTTTTCCCGCACCTGTGGCCAGACCGCAGGTAGCCATCCCCACGCTGATTTTAATCTTCTGCGGATGCAGCAGGGCCAGTCCTTGTTCACGAACTTCCTGTAAATCATTAAGTGATGTTATCTTCATTGCGATTCTGTGCGATACTGTTCCAGCAGCTTGGCCAGTTCATCCTGGGTCACGTTGCCGTAGGTTTCCTCGCCTACCACGACCACAGGGGCCAGGCTGCAGCAGCCTACACACCGGACGGTTTCCAGTGTAAACTGTTTATCTTTGGTTGTTTCTCCCGGTGTAATACCTAAATCTCTGTTTATCTTGTGCTCTATACCGGCCGCGCCCCTAACATGACAGGCGGTTCCGGTACACACACTGATAATATGTTTGCCGCGCGGTTTCAGGCTGAAAGCTTTAAAAAAGGTAGCAACGCCAAACACCTGACCTACCGGAATGTCAAGCTCGGCACTGACGGTTTCAAGGGCTTCACGGGGCAGATAATTAAATTCAGCCTGCACATCCTGTAAAATAGAGATGAGCATCTCTTTTTCGCCGTTGTACCCGGCAATTATTTCTTCTACTTTGGCAGCATCATATTCCATTGCAGTATCCTTACGCGATTAAGCCTTTGCTCTCCAAAAACGCCTGGTTGTTCATATATCCCAGGTCAAATCGGCAGCCCTCTGTATCAACCCCCAGGGCCAGCGCCAGAAGCTGGGTAAAATAGATAACAGGCAGCTGCTTAAAACCGGTGTACTGCACTGTCAGCTCCTTTTGTTTGACTGCCAGGTTATATTCACACAGCGGACAGCTGACTGCCAGGACCTCAGCCCCCCGGCCTGCAGCCGAGCTCAGGATATTCCAGGCGCACTCATTCACAAACTCAGGAGTGCTCACGGTCTGAAATGATCCGCAGCATTCGGTTTCAAAAGGAAAACCGACGGCGGTTGCTCCCAGTGCTTCAATCAGCTTGTGCAGCACGCTGGGCTGCTCCACATCATCAAGGGCTATATCACTGGGACGCACCAGGGTGCAGCCGTAATAAGGCGCTACTTTCAGGCCGCTCAGCGGTTTGGACACTTTCTCCGCCAGGGTTTCCCAGCCCACATCATCTCTCAGCACCTCCAGCAGGTGAACCGGCTCAACTCCGCCGCTGTAATCCGGCTCCTCGTCCATAAACCTGTTCAGCGTATCCTTTTTGTCCGCGTCATGTGTAATAATCATGTTGGCCCGCTTGAGGGTGTTGTAGCAAAAAGCACACAGTGTGAGCAGTTTCGCGGCACCCTGCTCCTGGGCCCTGATTAAAGTGCGTACCGGGGCTACCTGGTGAATCAGGTCATCGTCCGAAAGACTAAAGGCCGCGCCGCAGCAGTTCCAGCGCGGTAGTTCAATGAGATTTACCCCCAGGGCCGCCAGAGCAGCTATAGCGGAATCCTCAAAGTTTTTGGATTTTGTTTTGAGCGTACAACCGGGATAGTAATACAAATCCATAACACACCTATTAAAAGTTAGCCGGTAAATTTCCTGAACCCGCTTACCAATGCTATTTGCGGGAGTTCCTTGATTGTTTCCTGGGCCATCTTGGACAGTTCAACCGTGTCCTCGTTCTTGCGCAGTGTCAGCTGGCGCAGCGCCTCCATTACCTTGGAAAGATCAACGCCCCGCGGGCAGCGGGCGCCGCAGGTGATACAGGACGCACAAAGCCAGATTGTTTTCGACTTGCCGATTTCTTCATCCAAGCCCAGCTGTACCAGCCGGATAATCTGGTTGGGCAGAATGTCCATGGCAAACACCATCGGACAGCCCGCAGAGCACTTGCCGCACTGGTAGCAGGACATCAGGTCCTGCCCGCTGATTTCCTCGATCTTTTTAACAAATTCGCTGCACAGTTTTTTAGAATCCAGTTTGACTCTCATAGCACCTCCCTGTTGTGTGCTAATTTACCTATTGTGAGCCTTGACCATAGTAAAAGAGCTCCGGCCTGAGCGGAGCACGAACAGTTTCATAATCAGTTAGAATGTTATACAGCCGTATACCTGTTAAACATCAGTGTAAACACGCAGACAACATCCAAAAACCATAACAAGAGCTGCCGAACCAGACAGAAAAACGCGTAAAAACTCCCTATTTATCTATAACATCCCTGCAAAACCATAACAACCGGCTACAGGATCGCTTCTTTGTGGCGGGCGCTATGGCACTGCAGGTTAACCGCAACCGGCATACTGGCAATATGACTGGGAAAGGTCTCCACATGCACAGACAGGGCCGTCAGCCTGCCCCCAAAGCCCATGGAACCGATACCCAGATTGTTGACCCTCCTGAGAATTTCGGCTTCCAGCTGTGCCACTTCTTCATCTGCGCTGGGCTTGCCTACCTCGCGAAGAAGTGATCGCTTTGCAAGCGCCATTGCTTTTTCAGCCGTACCGCCGATGCCCACGCCCACGATTACCGGCGGACAGGGATTACCTCCGGCGGCATCCACCGCCTCTACAACAAAATCAATTACTCCCTGCCGGCCCTGGGCCGGTTTCAGCACCGTGAATTTACTCATATTTTCACTGCCGCCGCCCTTGGGCGCGACCGTTATCTTCAGATCTTCACCGGGAACAATAGTGGTATGAATTATAGGAGGGGTGTTGTCTTTTGTGTTAACTCTACCGGAAAAAGGCCGCTGCACCATGGACTTTCGCAGATAACCTTTTTCATAACCGATCCGCACACCTTCTTCTACAGCACTGTACAGGTCACCACCCACAAGATGCACATCCTGGCCCACATCCAGAAATATTACCGCGGCACCGCAATCCTGGCACAGCGGGATGCGCTCTGCGGCGGCTATTTGTGCATTTTCAAGAAGCTTGTCCAGAACCTGCCTGGCAGCTTGTGACTCTTCACTGTCTCGGGCTTTTACAAGAGCAGCGTGTACATCTTCGCCAAGAAAAAAATTGGCATCCTGACATAAACGGGCTACCGTTTCTGTTACCGCTTCAACGTGAACTTCTTTCATGATGTGACTCAAAACCAAAGCAATCGCTAAAAGAACTTCAGGCACTTCAGTGCACTTTAGTTCATTTTAGGCACTTTGAACTCCAGAGATGTCTGACCTTCTCCACAATAAAGTTTCACTGCAAAAAGCAGTCAGTCACAATAAGCTGACTGCACTATATGCCCATTACCTTAAGCAAGCCTTTTACAGCATCCGCAGATTTCTGCAATGCCGCCAGCTCCTCATCATATAATTTCAATTCGATTACCTGCTCAATACCATTCTGGCCCAGCTTGGCAGGCACCCCTACCACAACACCGCTGATACCGTACTCGCCCTCAAGCAGGGTCGCGCAGGGCAGAATTTTTTTTCTGTCAAGTATAATGGCATCAACCATTTGGGCACTCGCGGTCCCGGGGGCATAAAAAGCGCTGCCGGTTTTCAGCAGGGCAACGATTTCAGCACCGCCTTTAACGGTACGCTCCACCAGGGCATCAACCTTTTCCCTGGGCAGCAACTCTGTTATGGGCACACCACCGACCGTGCAAAGCCGGGGAACCGGTACCATCGTGTCACCGTGGCCGCCCAACACGCACGCAAACACATCTTCTACCGATACGTTAAGTTCCTGGGCAATAAAGGTGCGGAAGCGGGCACTGTCAAGCACGCCTGATTGACCGAAGACTTTGGTGCGGGGCAGTTTGCTGGCATGCAGCGCCATCTGGACCATGGCATCAAGGGGATTTGATACGACAATGATTATACAATCGGGAGAATGCTGGACGACCTTCTCGGTGACTTCCTTAACAATCTGCATATTGGTCTTCACCAGGTCGTCCCGGCTCATACCGGGTTTGCGCGGAATGCCGGATGTAATTACAACAACATCGGAACCCGCGGTTTCTTCATACCCGTTTGTCCCGATAATATTGGCGTCTGAATCAATAATAGGAGTCGCCTCCAGCATGTCAAGGCCCTTGCCCTGGGGAAGCCCTTCAACAATATCAACCAGCACCACATCAGCATAG
The DNA here is from genome assembly GCA_028278025.1 of Thermodesulfobacteriota bacterium. Taxonomy (GTDB): domain Bacteria; phylum Desulfobacterota; class WTBG01; order CAIYCZ01; family CAIRTM01; genus JANQFE01. The sequence goes on from JANQFE010000016.1 coordinate 56,555, forward strand.
CCTTTTTCTGCAATCCTGAATGCACAGGTTGCTCCAACATTGCCGGCCCCGATCACGGAAACTTTACTGCGCATAGTATAGGTACCTCCTCTAAGTCATTAAAAAAATATAATTATTTAATATATGCTAAAACTAAAAAAGTGTCAATGCAAAAAGCTTATAGTGCATTGAAACAAAGATGGGGTTACAGTTTGCAGGTATAAAATACTACCGACAGGTAAGGAAATTAATCTGCGATAGATAGCTTTTATGCTTTATTGTTTTAATAAATATTTTATAATTATTTATCAAATTATTTTATTTGATAGTTTTCAGTTGTTTGTTGCTTCTTCTGTTCACGAATCACAAATTATGATTAACGATTTAAAAGTCTCGGGACTGCACTCACTGTCCCGTGCATTGTGGACACACCATTCAGGTCAATATCTTCCAGCATATAATAATATGTTGTGCGGTTCTGCACTGCTTCATCCACAAACTCATAAGCCGCTCCTTCTGCCGCAGAACCCTGGGCAGGGATCAGGGCCTCATTAATCCATACATACTCTCCACCTTCTGCTTCCGAGCGGTAGAGGTTAAAACCGGCGTTGTCGATCTCAGCATCGGTTGACCAGGAGATGGTAACTTTTTTATCATCAGGTAAAGCTTTAAATGATGATAAAAATACTGCATCAACACATTCCACTTCCCACCTGCCATAAAACCATTGTTCTTCCGCGGATGGGAGATCGACCACTGCTAATCGCCACAACTTATCATTTTGACATGACCATGCTGCGGCTGTGCAGGCATTAAGCCAGTTGGTAACGGCAATACACGTTTTTGCCGTACTTGAAGGGCACTGGTATTCTTCCCACTCATTCCCATAGTCATAATCAGAGCAGGTATCATACCACATCGTTGCACCATCACCGCAATATGATGCTGATTTTCGGGAGGCTATCTCATTGACAAGTTCAAGGGCAGCCTGGTCGGTTTCTGATGTTTCCAGTGTCGAAATCGAAAACCAGAAAAAATACACATACTCAAACTCCATATCATCCCAGCCTCTATTAAAGGCTCTAATAGAGCATACGTTCGCTGCATGTGCGCTAAAAACACAAGACAGCAAGACAAACCCTACAATGACTATGCTGCATTGTTTCTTCATGGCCTTACCCCTCCCTTTTAAAACTATATTCTAAAAAAAATTTGGAAATTATGCGATCGTGATTAGATAATCTGCCCCGTCAACAAATGCTTTTTAGATACTAAATATTAGCATATCAATAATTATATGATTATACTCTGATTATTTTTTAAGTCAAGCATCGATTTTTTAAAAATACATGTTTTTTGGTGTATAAAAATTGCAAAAGGCAATAAAAAAGGAGTACTCCTTAAATACAGATAGAAGTACTCCTTAAATGTAATAATTTTTTTGAACCGGCTAAATTTCTTTCGTTATACTGAGAAACTCCTCAATCGGCAGGGCTGACAGCGTTTTCGCCGTTATTCTTCCGGAAGAACAAATCTTGAAAACGGCAGTTGCAAGTGCGCTTTTGTTGGGCATTTCCACAACCGTAATAACATCGTATTCGCCAACCAGACCATAAATCTGCAACAGCTTGCCGCCCTGTTTTTCAATGATTTTTTTCACAGCCCCAAACCGCTTCTCCGTATTACCAATGTCCATGAGACCATCTCGTGTATAACGCCACAGGGTTACATAAATCGGCATAATACCCCCCTTTCTAAAAAAGGTTTAATAGTTGTTTGTTTATTCTATTTCCCCGCCTCTATTGATTCAACTTCTTCTTTCTTGATAATATTTTTCTGCACTTTACCAATTGAAGTTCTGGGGAAATCATCCTTGAATTTTACAAAACTGGGCACCTTGAACTTGGCCAGTTTTTCTGCACACCAATCTATAATTTCCTGTTCGGTGCAGGTCTCGCCCGGATTAAGAATGATGCAGGCCATAACGGCCTCATCGCGGATAGGATCAGGAACACCGATAACAGCAACTTCCTTTACTTTGGGATGCAGACTGATAACATATTCCACCTCGGTTGCGGCAACATTTTCACCGGACCGCTTAATCATATCTTTCTTGCGATCCACAAAATGAAAATAGCCGTCTTCATCCATATAGGCGTTATCACCGGTATACAGCCAGCCGTCCTTGATTGTTTCTGCGGTTGCTTCCGGATTTTTGTAATAGGCTTTCATTATGGTTCTGCCGGGCACACCCTGCACAACGATTTCTCCAACCGTACCGGGCGGCACTTCCTTGCCTTCTTCATCAATTATTTTTATGGCATTCTCCATACGCGGCATGCCGATACAGTTTTTCTTTAAAACCCCGTCAATGGGATTAAGGGTTGTTGCACCCAGGGTTTCCGTCATACCCCACAGGTCGCACAGCTTAACATCGAACCTGCGCTCGAACTCATCCCAGACCTCATCGGGAATTGCAATGGCATACATAATCAACCTGAAATCATTCTGGGCATCAACGTCTGTTTCCGGAATGGGTTGATTCATGATCATCTTTACATTGGCAGCAACAAGACTGGCTGTTGTTGTTTTGTGTCTGCGGGCCTGCTCCATGTATTTTGAAGCGCTGAACACTTCCACCATAACCAGTGTGGCACCGGCCGTAAACGTCGGCATTACCGATATAAACTGACCGTTAACATGAAAAAGCGGCAGGCAGATGAAATGTCTGTCCGCGGGTGTTACCTTCCAGGACTGGGCACCAAAAATGCCTGCAAATACTGCATTGGCATGGGTAAGCTGAACCGCCTTGGGACGCGAGGTTGTGCCGGAGGTGAACAGCCACATCAGGTCATCTTCATTGTCTATTGCAATTTCGGGAACCTCCGTTGAAGCATCTTTCATCAAGTCTGCCATAACGGTTGTATGGGGATATAATTTCCGTGAGGGATAGCGGGGTGACGTGCGTGACAGAAAAATGTTTTTCACGCTTTTGCATTTTTTCTGAAGCTCTTCAAACATCTCAACATAATTGGGCTCGGTAATGATGGCTACCGATTCTGAAAATTCCAGAAAATATTCCAGTTCAAAGGCCCCGGCAAGCACGTTGGTCGGTATCATCACCGCGCCGATCTTACCCAGGGCAAACCAGGAAGCCAGATATTCAGGACAATTAAGCATGTGCACGACAACCTTATCACCCTTTTGAATGCCTTTGCTGAGTAAAATAGTGGCATACTTGTTTATCATGTCGCCAAACTGTTTGTAGCTGTAGCGAATTACATTTCCTTCACGGTCCTCAAAGACAATGCATTCCTTGTCTGCAAACTGCTGCACCTTGAGCTCAATAACATCCCTTAAGTTCTTGGTCCCTATAATATCCATGGAACTTCCTCCCCTTGTTGATTTTTGATCTTCACATATCCCATTTTCTGTTGTTATTCCTGATGCTGTACCAGCAACAAACAAAAAAGAGTAAATATGAAAACTCATGAAATGTCAAGGATTTTTAGAAAAACACCAGGGTGATTCGATCACAACCAGCTAAAATAAAAAAAGGGGCTAGAGCACTTGCGGCCTTATCCCCTTACGTTTTCAAAAGAATATATATTAATTACTGATTCAGTCTGTCTACTGCTTGCTCGTGATAGACTACCTCCTGGTCATACAGATCCTTTATATGCCTTTCGTTATAGTTCAATACATCCGTAAGAATTTCCTGGGTGTGCTCTCCCAGCAGGGGGCCGTGCCCCCGGGGACCGCAGGGGGTCTCAGACATTTTCAGCGGGCTGCCGTACATTTTCATCTTGCCCACAAAAGGCTGGTCGACTTCAACCATCATATCACGCTCTTTTATGTGGGGGTCCCTGTCTGCCAGCTCTTTGATTGACCGTACACGCAAGCAGGGGCAGCCGTATGCTTCAAGCTGTCGCTCGGCATCTTCAACGGATTCCTGTTCCATAACCCATTGTTCGATAATCTTGTGGATAAAGGGGGCGTTCTGCTCGGTGCACCGGGTGGAAACCGATATCGTTCTGGAATCTGTCAGCAGCCATTCATAATCTTTGCCCATAGTTTTAACAATTGCTTCCCAACGCGGCTGAGTGAGCGATGCAATGGTGATATAACCGTTCTTACCTTTATAGATACCATAGGGGGCATAGCCCGGGTGGTGCCGTCCTATCTTGGGAGGATCAACCGGTTTGCCGACAGCACTTGAGAGCAGATACCACGGCAGCGTATTCTCGTGAAACGTAAACAGGCAGTCCATCATCGAAATGTCAATGTTCTGCCCCTTACCGGTTTTTTCCCGGCAGTAAAGCGCACCGTTGATTGCCATAGCTGCATGCACCGCAGCATTCATATCGCCGATGGAGACGGGTGCTATCTGGGGCATCTCATTTTGATCGGTCCAACCGCTGGCACCTTGGGCTATCATATCATAGCCTGGTTTTTCACAATACGAGCCCCAGTGGCCGAAACACGATACCGAACAATAGATGATATCTTCTTTAATTTTCCTGACTCTTTCATAGTCCAGTTCAAGCCGATCCATAACACCGGGAGCAAAATTTTCGATCAGCACATCGCTTTTCCTGATCAACTCATGGATCAGCTCTTTACCCCGGGGGTTTTTAAGATCAATGCAAATGCTCTTCTTACCCCGGTTGCAGTTGATGTTATAAGAACTCTGAGTAACACCATCATTTTCCATGATTAAGGGCAGATGGCGCTCATTGGTACCGTCTTTGTAACGCTCCACTTTGATAATGTAGGCGCCCATATCTGCAAGGGTTCTCGTAGCAAAAGGCCCTGCCAGCACCCAGGTAAAGTCAAGAACAGTGACACCCTTAAGGGGCCCCGGTTGTGTTTCCATAACAAACCTCCACGTTGCGTTGATACTTTTTAGATACTTATATATCCATACTTCATGGAAAAGCTTTTCAGCTTATCACGGTAAGGGGGGTATAGACTACCTCGTCGCTAGAAAAGGCAATTCGTATGCCAACAGCCCACAAATTGGCAATCTTGTATAAGAATTTAATAAAACATTATTTTTTTAAAATCAGGGCTAAAAACATCCGGCAAACACTGATAATTTTCTCATTTTTTTTTGACATTTTGACAAAATCTGTGATTGCATACGTATTATAGAGAAATATTGACAACGGTTTAAAACTTAAAAAACACTGATACAGAACGATCCGGATTATGTATGGATGTCCGCTTTGGTATGGATATCGCCCCTCATGCCACGTCGCAGCGCTGATCCGTCTACTGGATACATACGTCCGAATAAATTACCAGGCCATATACAGCAGATATATGGCCTGGTAACAGTATGTTCAGCTAAACCGGAATACCCATTTTTTTGATAAGGTCAAGTTTTTCTGCCGTAGTAAGTTTTTTCTTCTGCCTCGGTTTAATGGCAAGTACGGGCTTGGAGCTGTTTTCATAATCATGGGACGGCACTGTTCGTTTACCCCGGCCCGGGTCATAGCTGGGTGTTTCATTGAACTGTTCTACAATAAGAAAAATGTTTGTGGCAATGTCACAGGCACCGCCGTGGTAGCCGCAATGGGCTTGGTTAATATAATCGGCAATTGCCAGTTCATACTCAGTATTCGCAGGATTATAGTACGATATAAGCCAACAGAACCCTCTGAACTGAAAGTGAGGATACAGCCCTTCCTGCCCGCCAAAAAACGGGCTGTCGTTTGTGGATGCATGCAGGCCCAGATAACCCATGGTTGCCATTGGATTAACCATGAGATTCTGAAATGTTTTGGTTTCCGTAAAACCATAGCCGCCGCCATCATCCTCTTTGTTGATAGGCCGCCCGCTATACAGCTCAAGGGTTGCAAACCGGGTTTTGTCCCAGAGGGTTTTGTCCTGATAGAGCTCCTGGCGCAGCTTGAAAATATCTACAGGAATCTTTGCCGTGCCCTGCCGTACGGCCTCATATACTTTCTCTACTTCATCATTTATATACTGAATATGCTCCTCTTTCGGAATGATGGTCAGCCCTTTGACTGCCGTGTTAAGATGAAAATCACTATCACCCCGGCTGCCGTATTTTCTGCCGTACGTGCAAAGCATAGGGTGATGATGGCCGCCGCTGGAGATCTCAAGCTCATCGGTTTCACCTTCAAAAAAAGCTATGAGCTGATCATAATACCAGGTTTTTTCAGAGATCCACCATTCATGGAAATCATCATCAAATTCCCTTACAGGGTATTTGCGCCACAATCCGTCGACTTTTGCCGTTACGGTTCCTTGATCATTAACGTTATCTGTGCGTATGTTTCTCGGAATAAAATAGCTGTTGCCGTTTTCATCGGTTTTCCAATCAGCCAAAGGTTTGTATACCTTCGGCTGCCCTGCATTACCCCATTTTGCACTTAAAGGGGTTAACCCCAGTCCCAGTGAAGAAAGCCCTGCAAGTTTTAAAAAGGACCTGCGCTGCATGTTGATATTGCCGAAAAAATCTTTTATTTTTTTCATAGCTCACTCCTCCTTCACGATAAATATAATACTTTTGTTACACGCCTGCCCCCCTTTTTCAAAGGCGCTTATGATCACCTGTATGACCATGAGATTATATATTGTTTTTCGAAAAAGGAATTACTACCGCTTCACATCTGAATTTGTCAGTTCATCGGTGGGGGTCTTTGGTTTTGGGCAGCAAGGGCGGTGCAAGCAATTGTCTTTACTATAAGAGACGGTCGTTCAAGCGAGCACATAGCCCGCTGCAATCAAAACCAAAGACCCTCGCTAAATCATACCCCCAAATTCAAATATGATTTGTACTACTACTAACCGACAATTAAAACTGCGGAGGTTGGGCTCGCACCTGTTTGGGCAGCAAGGGCAGTGCGAGCCCGGCTTACGCCCAATTTTAATTGTCCTCATGTACTACCGTACAAAGGCAATTACCGTGAAGTTTAGCGTAATTTCCAGCCATGAAAGGATTTCGATTGCATCTGATTGCGCGTCTGCATCTGAAACTGCCGCCCGCTTACACCCCAACGATTGATTCCGTGTGTGTCACCCTGTCTTTTTTCTGCCTTGATATAGGAAATCACTGCAGATATGGCTGCGGCCATGCTATCGTTCTTTTTCATATCGACTCCCACAAAATATAAACACGTTACAAGACCATCCTACAATCTCAGGACAGCGCTATGCTTAATGTGTGTTGTCAAGACAGTCAAGCAGTTCATATGCCGCTGTTGTCGGAACAAGTTTGCCGTGTTCAACCTTCTTGGTAACGTTATGTATTAATTTTTTAATGCCCGGTCTTTTATAAAAGCGCTCTTTAAGTCCGGCTTCAACCAGTGTCCACATCCAGTCAATTGCCTGCTGTTTTCTTTTAAGCTCCAGTTCCCCCGTTTCCGTCAGTTTTGTGCGATGTTCAAGCACGGTCTGCCAGATTTTATCTATCCCGGTCATATTCAAAGCACTGCAGGTTAGTACCGGCGGAGTCCACGAGGGGGTGGCTGGATTGAGATAATGGAGGGCCATTTCATAATCTTTGCTGGCCTTTTCGGCTTTTTGGATGTTGTCGCCATCAGCTTTGTTCACCGCAACCGCATCCGCCAGTTCCAGGATGCCTTTTTTGATGCCCTGGATCTCATCGCCTGCGCCTGCCAGCATAAGAACCAGAAAAAAATCGACCATGGAAGCGACCGTTGTTTCAGACTGACCGACACCGACTGTTTCAACAATAATAACATCAAAACCGGCAGCTTCACACACCAGCATTGTTTCCCGGGTTTTGTGCGCTACACCGCCAAGAGTATCTCCCGAGGGAGATGGTCGAATAAATGCGCGCTCTGCTCCTGCGAGCCGGTCCATACGCATTTTATCCGCCATAACACTGCCGCCGCTGCGCTTGCTGCTGGGATCAACGGCAAGCACGGCCACCCGGTGCCCCTGCTCTAGCAGGCGCATTCCAAGACTTTCAATAAAAGTACTCTTACCCGCACCCGGAACACCGGTAATGCCGAGCCGCACTGCTTTACCGGTGTGCGGCAGCAGACTATCAACTATTGTGTGGGCCGAGCTTTTGTGTTCATGGTGAGCGCTTTCAATCAGAGTAATGGCCTTGGCAAGTATACGCCTGTTTTGCTCCAGCACTCCCTGAACATAATAGTGCGGATCTCTGGATGTCATCGGCTTTTATCCATGGTTGTTAAGCCGCCTTTTTCTTTTCCAGGGCATTCAGTACCTGGTTTGCCGAATCCGTAACAACAGTGCCCGGGCCGAATATGCCGACCGCCCCGGCAGTGTAGAGAAAATCATAATCACCCGGCGGAATAATACCGCCGACCACAACCAGAACATCTTCACCGCCCTGTTTTTTAAGTTCAGCAATTACCTCCGGCACCAAATATTTATGCCCGGCTGCAAGGCTTGATACCCCTATAATATGCACATCATTTTCAATCGCCATCTTGGCCGCTTCGGTCGGGGTTTGAAACATAGGGCTGATATCCACGTCAAAACCAAGATCTGCATAGGCGGTTGCAATCACCTTATAGCCGCGGTCATGTCCATCCTGCCCCATTTTACATACCAGGATGCGGGGCCGCCGCCCTTCTTTTTCCTTGAATTCATCGGTGCGTTTGCGCACTGCCGCAATGATCTCGCTGTCACCGTATTCAGCAGCATAAGCGCCCGATATACACTGGGTTGTAGCTACAAACCGGTTGAACACTTTTTCAATGGCATCCGAAATCTCTCCGACAGTTGCCCGGGCCCGCACTGCCGGGATACAGGCCTCCAAGATGTTGCCGTCAGAAGCGGCACAGTTCGTGACGGCTTCCAGGGCCTTTTGCACGACACCCTCATCGCGCTTGGCCTTAATCTCTTTAAGGCGCGCAACCTGCTCATCGCGCACCTCATTTGAAACCTCAAGGACATCAATGGGAACGTCCTCTTCTATCTGGTACTTGTTGACGCCCACGATGACATCCTTGCCCTGATCAATCCGGGCCTGTTTCCTGGCCGCGGATTCCTCAATCCTCATTTTGGGCATACCCGAAGCAATCGCCTTAGCCATGCCTCCCAGCTCTTCCACTTCCTGCATGATCTTTTTGGCTTCATTGATAATGGCATTGGTGAGCGACTCTACATAATAGGATCCACCCAGCGGGTCAACAACCTTACAGACATGGGATTCTTCCTGGATGATGATCTGGGTGTTACGTGCAATACGGGCTGAAAAATCGGTCGGCAGCCCTACGGCTTCGTCAAAGGAGTTTGTGTGCAGAGACTGCGTTCCACCCAGGACCGCGGTGAGGGCCTCAAGCGTGGTCCGGATAATATTATTATAGGGGTCCTGCTGCGTGAGGCTCCAGCCGGATGTCTGGCAGTGAGTACGCAGCATTGCCGATGTGGGCTTTTTAGGATTAAACTGGCTGACAATCTCGTGCCACAGGAACCGGGCTGCCCTGAGCATGGCAATATCCATGAAAAAGTTCATGCCGATACCGAAGAAAAACGACAGGCGCCCGGCAAAGGTGTCTATATCAAGTCCGGCATCCAGTGCTGCCTTAATATACTGCAGTCCGTCAGCAAGGGTAAAAGCCGTCTGCAGGACCGAGTTTGCGCCGGCCTCCATCATATGATAGCCGCTTATGCTGACCGTATTGTACTTGGGCATATTCTTGGAACAATACGCAATAATATCGGACACAATCCGCATTGACGGCTCCGGCGGATATATATAGGTGTTGCGGGTCAGGTATTCTTTGAGGATGTCATTTTGAATGGTACCGGCCAGCGTATCCTGGTTAACGCCCTGCTCTTCTGCTGCAACAATATAGCCGGCAAGCACGGGCAGAACCGCCCCGTTCATGGTCATTGAAACCGACATTTTATCAAGGGGGATGCCGTCAAACAGAATCTTCATATCCTCTATGCTGTCCACGGCAACGCCGGCTTTGCCGATATCACCGGCAACCCGGGGATGATCAGAGTCATAACCCCTGTGGGTAGCAAGATCAAACGCCACGGAAAGACCCTTCTGCCCGGCAGCCAGATTTCTTCTGTAAAAAGCATTTGACTCTCTGGCCGTAGAAAAACCGGCATACTGGCGGATTGTCCAGGGCCTTCCCGCGTACATGGTGCCCCTTACACCCCGCACATAAGGACCAAAGCCCGGTAGTGTATTTTTAAATTCTATATCTTCAAGATCCTCTGCCGTGTACAAAGGTTTAATCTCTATGCCCTCAGGGGTCATCCAGTTAAGTGCCTCCAGCGGCTTTCCTCTGAGCTCCTTTGTCGCAAGTTCTGTCCATTTCTGTTTATCCGGATGTTCTGCCATGGCATCCTCCCTCTTCGTAATTAGTAATTCTTAATTTGTGAATAGTGTTTTGTATTTAGTGTTTGGTGTTTAGCCTCAGCGTCGTTAAACGAAAAAGTTCAAGCGTTAAGCACCTTCCATAATCCGTATTACACTTTACGCTTCTCGTTGTACGTTTTTTATCAAGTATCCCGTTTTATTCCGCCTCACACAGCTCTACCAGCACGCCTCCGGTTGCTTTAGGATGCAGGAAGGCTATTTTTTTATTACCGGCGCCTCTTCTGGGTTTTTCATCAATAAGTTTTATACCTTTCTGTTTTAATTCTTCCAGGGCTTCTTCAATATTCTCAACACAAAAAGCTATATGCTGCATGCCAGTTCCCTTTTTTTCGATGTATTTGGCAACCGGCCCGTCGGGAGCTGTTGACTGGAGAAGTTCAACCTCACTTTCACCAACCGGAAAAAATCCTGTAGTCACCTTCTGCTCCTCAACAGTCTCGGCACCCGCAAACTGAAGCCCCAGCACATCACTCCAGAATGATTTGCCTGCTTGCATGTCTGTTACTGCTACTCCGAGATGGTCAATTTTAGTTATTTTCATACGCTCGTCCCTTTCTGAACATGTTATTAAGATATACTGATTAGTTTTTAAAAAAGAGATAGTATAAAATAAAGGGTTTTAAGTGTCAATGGATTAGAAGACAGCTGGAATATTATACCTGATTTTTGCCTAAATATATATATAACTATTTAAATTCAGTATAAAAATCTTTATTCTACCGAGATAGCGGGGAATGTTATACAATCCCGGTACAATTAAAATCACTCCCGGTAAATCCGGACCTCAGCTAAAACACGCTTCAGCTTTCTCCGGGAATTGATTAACACTTTGACACAATCGTATTGTTTACCTATAGTACATGAGGACAATTAAAATTGGGCGTACGGTGGGCTCGCACCTGTTTGGGCAGCAAGGGCAGTGCGAGCCTCAGTCTGAACTATACTAATAGCCGTTTCAGCGAGCATGTTGCCCGCAGCCAACAAGCAGGTGCGGGCCCAACCTCAGACTCCACAGTTTTAATTGTCGGTTAGTAATAGTGTATTTGAGTATCCAATATTTTTTTACAAAAACAGGTGCGTATTATCATCTATATATGGGATAGATTACCATGTCAGAAAAATATCACACACCCCCCTCTTCTTTTTGCCCGTGGTGCGCCGGCCAGCTAAGTCAGGAAAATCCTTATCGTCAGGAATGTGCTTCCTGCAGGTCTGTATTGTATCACAGCTCAAGTCCCACAGTGGGTGCCGTCCCTATAGATGATTCCGGCAAAGTCCTGCTTGCCAAAAGGGGGATTGAACCCTATTATGGAGCCTGGAATACGATAGGTGGTTTTCTGGACTATGGTGAAGATCCGCTTGAGGGGCTCAAACGGGAAGTACAGGAAGAAACCGGGGCCGCCTGTGTCGTCAAAGACTTTTTAACCATGAACACAGGAACGTACGGCCCGGATGGCCCTGCCCTGCTTAATATTTATTTTGTGGTACAACTGCTTTCTGATGACATCAGTCCCCGGGATGATGTGAGCGAGCTGAGATGGTTTGCACTTGATGGCCTTCCTGAAAACATTGCTTTTCAAAGTGATCGGTTGGCGCTTGATATACTAAAAAAGATGGAAGAGGTAAAGAGGTAAAAAGGTCAAGAGAAAAAACCTTTTAGTCCCGTCACCTCTTTACCTTTTGGTCTATTTGTCTGTTTGGCTTTTTACTTTGACAGGTACAGCTGAAAAAAATTTTACAGCAATTCATTTTTTTATATATGGACACCCATTCTCTGAGAGTCCTTGAATTTGACAAGGTCTGTGAATTCTTAAAATCCTTTACCGCCTCCCCCGGCGGTCAGAGGGTATGCGAAACCCTCAGGCCTGCAAACAAAATTGAAGCCGTAGAAGAGCTTTTGCAGGAAACCTCTGAAATGCGGAGCGAAATTGATCTGAATGGACCGCTGCCCTTGAGCGGAATTCATGATATCCGCAGGGCTGTCGAGCGTTCGCGTATTAAACAGTTTTACCTGGAACCTGAGCACCTCCTGCAGATTAAGGATCTGTTAGAGACTGCTGACATAATCAAAAAATATTTTTCAGGTGCACAGGACACCGGTCCACTGCTTCATCGCATTACAGAGGGCCTCAATACGGTCAATCATGTAACCGGCAGAATACGCAAAAGCATATCTCCCCAGGGTGAAATACTTGACAACGCCAGTGCCCGGCTTGCTGAAATCAGAACCCGTTTAAAAAAACTGCGCTTAAACATTATTAAAACTCTGGAGCAGCTCATAACCGATGAAGATATCAGCTATGCTTTTCAGGATGATTTCATCACCCTGCGCAATAACCGTTATGTGATTCCTGTGCGCAGTGACAGCAAAAGCATTGTACCCGGGGTCGTGCATGACCAGTCCCAGACCAAAGCAACATTTTTCGTTGAGCCGCTCAGCGTCGTGAACCTGAACAATGAACTGCAGATACTGCGCAAGGATGAGTATTATGAAGAAATTAAAATACTTACCGAGATCACCCGACAGGTTAATGAATACGGCACTGAAATTCTCGCTACCCTTCAGATCATGGAGCGCATTGATGTTATTCATGCCAAGGCTCTTTTCAGCAAGGCCCTGCACGCAACCAAACCCCTTGTTAACGGCAATGGAATAATCAAGCTTTCCCAATGCAGGCATCCCATATTGCTTGCCGAGTTCATGGAAGAGGAACAAATAGAAGAAAACCAACCGGAAGAAGCAGAAAAAAAGGGTCACTGGGAATTTACCCGTCCCGGCGTTGTTGCCATTGATCTGGTAAAGGGAAACACTATTTCAACCCTCATTATAACCGGTGCTAACGCCGGTGGGAAAACGGTGGCCATGAAAACCCTGGGGCTTTTTGTCCTTATGACCCAGGCGGGCATGCACATCCCGGCTGCCGCGGACAGCACTATTTCGATCCATGACAACATTTTTGCCGACATTGGCGATGAGCAGAGTATCGCAACAAGCCTCAGCACTTTTTCGGCCCATATGGCCCAAATAAAATCGATAGTTTCTCACGTTTCATCAACATCCCTGGTGCTGCTTGATGAGCTGGGTTCAGGCACTGACCCGACCGAAGGCGGTGCTCTTGCTGTTGCAATTCTTGATTTTCTGAGAGAATGTGGCTGCTGCACGCTTATAACCACTCACCTCAATATTCTGAAAACATATGCCTATAATAATGCCGATGTAGAAAATATATCTGTTGAATTCGATCCTGTTACGCTCAAACCATGCTACCGTCTCGTATATGGCGTGCCGGGAATCAGTAATGCCCTGGCTATTGCCAAAAATATCGGCATCCCTGATAACATTTTGACAAATGCAACCCGCTATCTGGACAAATCCGACAAACAGATAGCTGAGCTTATGCATGGGCTGGAAAAATCCCAAAAGGAAATCGCAGCAGAAAGACACGCCCTGGCAAAAATCAGACAGCGTGCCCAAGACTACCACAAAGCAGCCGAAAGCCTTCTGGCAGCCATGAAAAACAGAAAAGAGAAGATTCTTAAAGCGTTTGAAACAAATGCCCGCACACTTTTGCGGGAAAGCGAAGAACAGCTCACCAGGCTCATAAAGGATCAGAAGCGCAGAAGGCTTGTCAGGCCTGAAGATACTTTTAAAAATGTCCCGGAAAGCAAAAAAGCTTTTTCCCGGATACAAAAAAAACTCACGCAACAATTTCCCAAAACAGAGGCACCCCGCGTGGAGGTTCAGCATCTGGAGATCGGTCAGACCGTCAGGGTATGCCATCTTGATAAAGACGGGATTGTTGTTGCAGCAGACAATAAGGCTAAAAAAGCCGAGGTGGCTGTCGGCACGATGCGGGTTAAAACCTTTTTCCGTGAGCTCGAACCTGTCCACATTCAGCCTCAGGATGATAACCTTACAACCGGTAAGACACCTGCGGCAGTTCATCCGCAGCCGCAAGCCTCCGGTGCCGCCCAACAAGTGAACGTCATAGGTATGCGCGCAGCAGATGCGCTGCCGATAGTTGACAAGACCCTTGACAACGCTCTTGTGCAGGGTGCCGAAACTGTTGAGATCATACACGGCAGGGGTACCGGTAGGCTCATGAAAGCAATCCATGAGCATCTGCAGGAGCACCAAAATGTCGGCAAGTTTAAGTCGGGTGATGCTGCGGAGGGCGGTTCAGGGGTGACAATCGTTACGATTAAGTAATGTATTAAAAAAAGTATTTGGTGTTTAGTCTCAGCATCGGTAGACGAAAAGGGTTAAGCGCTCTAAAAAATCCGTATTACGCTTCTCGTTTTACGTTCTTTACCTTTTTATATTGACTCCAAAGTATTTTATTATTAGTATAGTTAAATATTTTGATAGCTTGCTTACCCCCCCTCCTACATAAGTTGTCAAAATGAAGCAGCAATAAAATCCTTAAACCTTTATTACGTATATTCTGACAAAACTGTTTATTAAAATTTTAAAATTCTTATTGCAAAGGAGAAAACATGACCCCATCAACACCCAATCGCTTGCTTAGTGTAATCACAGGTATAGCATTGCTGTTTTGTTTTAGCTTTGGTTTATGCGATGCCGGTGCCGCAGAGAAAACCGATACAAAGGGTGCTCAGGATGCTGATATGGCAGTTAAAGTAAACGATGTCATGCTGACACACACTGAGCTTGAGAACCAGCTGAAAGACCAGTTTAGTCAACTTGCTCAATATATGCCGCAAGAAAAAGCAAAAGAAATGCAGGATCAAATTAAGAAAAAAATTATTGAAGATTTCATAACCCGCACCCTGCTCTCACAGGAGGCTGACAAGTATAACATTACCGTGAGTGATGAGGAGACAAATGCACAAATAAAGGAAATGGAAAAGAATTTGCCCCAGGGAATGACCCTGGAAACCGCCCTGCAAAGCAGCGGAGTAAGTCTGGAAAAATTCCGTTCGGATCTTGCCTTTGGTTTGCGGGCCAAAAAGCTGGTTGATACGCACATAAAGGATTATCCCCTGCCCACCGCTGAGGAAAAACAGCAGTACTATGAAGCCAATAAAGAAAAATTCGACGAGCCTGAAAAGATTCATGCCCGTCATATTCTCATAAAGACAAGTACTAAAGATGATGAAACAATTAAGGCTGAAAAGAAAATTCGCATTGAAGAATTGAGAAAAAAAATAATGGCTGGCGCATCCTTTGAAAAGATTGCGCAGGAAAACTCAGATTGTCCCAGCAAAGCACGAGGCGGAGATCTCGGCACGTTTGCTCGAGGGAAAATGGTAAAAGCTTTTGAGGATGCGGCTTTTAGGCAGGAAGTAAATGAAATCGGCCCGGTGATTGAAACTATGTATGGTTACCATATCATTCAAGTCCTGGAACACACCCGGGCTGTACCTAAAACTTTTGATGAAGTAACGGAGAACATTGAGCAGATTCTTGCTCAGCAAAAGAAGAATGCTGCTATAAAAGATTATGTTACCGCCCTGAGGGAAAAGGCCGCAATTACCTACGGAACCGGCGATGCACCAAAGGAAAAATCACCGACATCTTAGAAAAAAATTTAAAAAATTGTTTTATTCTGTTTTTGAAAAATTTTTCGATACAAAAGGATTAAACAATCTGCCTTTTATTATGACATTATTATAGTTAAATAAATTTTTTATATGCAGCCGGCCCATTATAGCGTTATATTTTGTTGACAAGAGGTACATATTTGCTAAAATTACAAATAATTCTAATCAATACCTCCCTTGTTGTGAACAATGGAAGAAAAAAGACAATTCAAACGTTTTGAGCGCAAAGTCCCGGCCAAACTTGAACTGCTGGGACAGGCAGCAGAAGCCGACCATAAGGCCCACTATCTTATGACTAAGGACATCTGCGCCGGAGGCACCTACCTCAATACAAATCAGCCGTTATCTGAAGGCACTGAAGTTCTGGTAGAGATTGCCCTTCCAATGGAAAACAGTTTAGATTTTGATTCTGATAATCACTGCTTTGTGAAAGTGAAAGGATCTGTGTTGAGGGCTGAAACGTCCGGCATGGCCATCTCATTTCAGAAAAATTTCCAGATTGAATTCAGAGAACTGCCCCCCTATGTAACTAATACTATCTCGAGCAATAACTAGTATAAAGTTCTATAAATAATGTTGCATTAAGTCAGTTTGTGTGCTACCCTTGTTATTAAATTATAAACATAAGGGAGGGCCGCAAAATGGC